>JAJBVP010000100.1 GCA_020859755.1 Bacteroidales bacterium
GCCCTACCCCGCCCCTACGTCAACAACCTCACCGCCCAACGCTTCTCAGCCACCAACTCCCACGTCCTCCCCACCGGCCACCTCGTCCTCACCCCTACCTCGGGCCACCCCCTCACCTTCGCCTTCAAAGAACTTACCGCAATACTATAAGAGAACCAAAACCTTAAATTGAAATTGGAGGAATATCAGAAAAGTTTTTTGTAAATTCGCGGTCACTGAGTTATGACCGAGAAAAAAGCCACTAAAGAAGCCGCCAAGCCCTCATTTTGGCGCGCCTTGCTCAAATACGTTGTGCCCCTGGTAATCACCGTGGGCCTCTGCTGGATGCTATTCTCCAAGGTTGACTTCCACCAGATGGTGGAGATCATCCGCCGCGACTGCAACTTCTGGTGGATCGCCCTGGGCATGGCCATCTCGATCCTGAGCCACGTCGTCAGGGCAATGCGCTGGTCGATCCAGCTCAAGGCGCTCGGCATCGCCACGCCACTGGCTCCACTGGTCTACTCGATATTCGGCACCTACGCCGTCAACTTGGTCTTCCCGCGCCTGGGCGAAGTGTGGCGCTGCGGCTACATCGCACAGCGACAGCAAGCGCCGTTCACCACCGTGTTCGGCTCCATGGTGGCCGACCGCCTGGCCGATACCGTCACCGTCGCCCTGTTGACCCTTATCACCTTCTGCCTCGCCTCGGGCGCGTTGATAGCCTACCTTAAGGAGAATCCCGCCGCCTACGAGGGCGTGATGAACACCATCACATCCCCCTGGCTTTGGCTCGTTGTAGGTGCGTGCATCGCCTTCGTGTGGTGGCTCTTCGCGGCGCAGAAACAGAACAAATTCGTCAAAAAAATACGCGGCTGGGTAGCCGACCTGTGGGACGGATTCGCGGTGGTGGCCAAGATGCCCGGCAAAGGCCGATGGCTGCTCCTTACCGTAGCCCTCTGGGGCTGCTACTATCTCCAGCTATTTGTGGCTTTCTTCGCGTTCCCCTTCACGACCGACGTGGTCCTTGAGCACGGGGCCCTCGCTGTGCTCGTGTGCTTCGTGTTGTCGAGCATCGCCATGGGCGTTCCTTCCAACGGAGGCATCGGTCCGTGGCAATACGCCGTGATTTTCGGCCTCGCCATCTACATGCCCCTCGGGGCCGACAAAGCCCTCTACACAGCCAATTCTACGGCATTCGCCAACCTCGTCCTCGGGTGTCAAACCCTCCTGTTGATACTCTTGGGAATCTGGACGTTCATCTACATCGCCCTGAGTAAAAAACGCGCTAAAGCCATCCCACAGCCATGAAACTCGACTCCAGCAACGACTACTGGGAGGTGGACGCAACCTTCCATCCGGCCCTCCAAGGGAAGGATTCTCAGCCCCAAGCCGGGAATCCCGTGATTCACGGAAATCCCGATACTCCCGGAAATCCCGATATTCCCGATAATCCCGGAAATCCCGGAAATCCCGATAATTTCGAGAATCTCGGCGACGACGACGAGCTCGACGACGAGCTCGACGACGACTTCGACGCCCCCTCCACCGCCCCCAAGGGATTCACCACCTTCATCTGGGCCTTAGTCGCCATCGTCGCTCTTCTGGCCACCGCCGCAATCTCCTTCCTGCTCGTGAAATGACCTCCATCCAGCGATATACCCCCGATATGGCCCCCCAGTGGGACGCCTTCGTGGCTCGTTCGCGCAACGCCACGTTCCTCCTCTCGCGTCCCTACATGGACTATCACGCCGACCGCTTTACCGACCATTCGCTGGTCTTCCGGGACGACGCAGGCAAAATCCTCTCGCTCCTGCCTGCCAACGCCGACGGCGACACGATCCTCTCTCACGGCGGACTCACCTACGGCTCACTCGTTCTCGCCCCCGAAACCTCGGCTGTCGATGTCCTCGCCTGGATGGAACAGCTAAAGGAATATCTCCGCAACAACAGCTTTAAACAGCTGGTTTACAAGCCTGTACCCCACATTTACCACAAGCGCCCCTCGGATGACGACCTCTACGCGCTATTCCGCGTCGGGGCCACCCTCAACGCGCGCAACCTCGCCTCGGCAATCGACCTGCGTCAACCCCTGGAATCGTCCCGCCTGGGCAAACGCGCCGCCAAACGCATGCGCCGCTTCGCCATCTCGGTTGAGCCGTGCCACGATCCAGCCAACTTCTGGCAAATCATCGTCGACGACCGCCGCGAGCGTCACAACACCACGCCAGTCCACACCCTCGAGGAGATCCAACTGCTCGCCCGGCGCTGCCCCGACAACATCCGCTGCTTTGTCGCCAAGGCCCAGGGCGAAATCGTGGCCGGTGCCGTCATTTTCGCCGACAACGGCGTGCTCCATCTACAATACGCCGCCGCCAACAGCACGGGCAAAGAGATCCACGCCGTCGACGCGATCTACCACTCGTTGATTTTCAATTTGTTACCTGGATTCAACTACTTCGACTTCGGCACCTCCAACGAGCGCTCAGGCCTCTACCTCAACGCCGGAATGGTGGCACACAAAGAGGAGTTCGGCGCCCGCTCCGTCGCCTACGACACCTACACAATCAACTTATAGGATTATTTCTTATCCTGGGGCTTTTGGGCTTCGCGACGCGCCTCAACCTTAGTCGGAAATAGAAAACTGCCGTTACTGTCTTTAATTTGCTATATCCATTAGCCACTTGCCCAACTCTATTCTCATAACTCAAAGGCAAGGCTTTTTGTTGGGATTGTCAAAGGGATTTGACGATGGTGGCACCCCACGAGGAGCGGTCGAGATTGCGGTAGCCGGCGGCCTCCATCACGTGCGCCACCTGGATGTCGCGCGAATTGTCGAGGTCGGCAATCGTGCGAGCAACCTTGAGGATGCGGTCGTAGGCGCGGGCCGACATGTCGTAACGCACCATCACGTCCTTCAGATACTGCAACGACCGCGCGTCAAGCCGAGCGTACTCGTTCAACATCCGTCGCGACATCTGAGCGTTGCAATGCACCCCGGGGTGGTCCTGGAAACGCTCGGCCTGAATCGCGCGAGCCTTCACCACACGCTCGCGTATCGCCAAGGACGACTCGGCCGGCGCTCCCGACGATATCTCCTCAAACGGCACCGGCAATATCTCCACTTGCAGGTCTATGCGGTCCAACAACGGCCCCGAGATACGCCCCAGATACTTGGTCACTTGACCAGGCATACACGTGCACTGCTTGGTAGGGTGATTATAGTAACCGCACGGACACGGGTTCATCGACGCCACCAGCATTATCGACGCGGGATAGTCGATCGAATACTTGGCGCGCGCCACGGTAATATGCCGGTCCTCAAGCGGCTGGCGCATCACCTCCAGCACGGCCCTCGAAAATTCAGGGAATTCGTCCAGGAAGAGCACACCGTTATGGGCCAGGGAAATTTCGCCGGGACGGGGATTGGCGCCGCCGCCGCAAAGGGCGACGGGCGATATCGTGTGGTGGGGCGAGCGGAACGGGCGCCGGGTCATCAGCATCGACCCGCGGCGCAGTGTGCCAGCCACCGAGTGGATCTTGGTGGTTTCCAGCGCCTCCTGTAGAGTCAACGGCGGCAGAATCGTGGGTAATCGCTTGGCCATCATCGACTTCCCCGATCCAGGAGGGCCTACCAGCAATATGTTGTGGCCTCCAGCGCAAGCCACCTCGAAGGCACGCTTTACCGACTCCTGGCCCTTCACCTCCGAGAAATCGCAATCAAACACATCCTGAGCCCGCGCAAACTCCTCGCGGGTTTTGATTATCACCTGCTCGAGCTGGGCGTTGCCGTTGAAATAATCCACTACCTCGCGCAGGGAATTCACCCCATACACCTTCAGATTGTTGACCACAGCCGCCTCACGCGCGTTCTCGGCCGGCAGGATCAACGCCTCGAAGCCCAGCGAGCGCGCCATGATAGCCATTGGCAGCGCGCCGCGTATGGGCAACACCGAGCCGTCGAGCGACAATTCGCCCATCATCATGTGGGTGGGAAGCAATTCCTGGCCTTTGATCTTGTCGTCGGCAGCCAGCACGCCTATGGCCAGAGGCAAGTCGTAGCTTGCGCCCTCTTTCTTGACGTCGGCCGGCGCCATGTTCACCACGATGTTGCGCCGCGGGAAATCAATGCCGGTCATCTTCACCGCCGACAATATGCGTTGATAGCTCTCCTTGACAGCCGCGTCGGGCAAGCCCACCATCGTGAACATATAGCCCGGCTCGATGGCCATTTCCATGGTCACCTTGATAGCGTCGATGCCTTGCACTGCGGCTCCGTATACTTTTACAAGCATGGGAATAGTTGTTGGTTGTTAATGGTTAGTGGTTAATTCTTAAGGATTTAAATCTTTTATAGTTGTTTCTTGGCGGCTGTCATTGAGGGGCCGCGGTAGAGAGGTGTGCCCAGGGAATCCACCACGATGAACCACGGCAGCCGGGGGATGCGCAAATCCTGAATCGTGGGCGAGCTCAATCCACCCGGAGCCCACACCTGCGTCCACTTAGCCGAATCACCCTCAACACAGAATCGCCACTCGGCCGAATCAGTCTCCACCGACACATCCACCACGCGCCGCCCATCCTTGTGCAACTTGCGCAAGGTCTCCACCACCGAATCAGCGCGGCCCGTGCCATCGGTCGTGAACGCCAACAGCGTCCTTGACTTCTTGCCCCACTCGATCGTCAACAGCGAGTCACCACCGTTATAAACCCTCAGCGAGGGGATTTTAGCACCGGCCAGAGAGTCCTGCGCCGCAAAAGCCACAAGCTCCGCCCAACCTTGTGCCAACGACCCGGGACGCGCCTTTTCCGACACCTGGGCTATCAGCCGCTCGGCCCCCTCGGGATCAGCCTGGGCGTTGTAAGTGGTGACAAGAAGAAGCGTCGACAGCACGTCGTCATTGTGGCTCTCGACATATTTGGCGATCGCCTCGTTGCACTTGCGCGGGTCGCCCGCACCCAGCGCGCCAGCGTTGTTGCGTATCCACTCCGCCCAGCGTTCGGTAAGGTCGTTGCCCGAGGCCGAGATCGCGTAGGGATTGGAATTGTCGAGCGACAGGGTGATCGCATCACCGTTTTCCACCATCACGCGGGCCAACACGCGTCGATTCGACGCCACGATCTCCATCAGCGCCGGCTCCGAGGCCTTCCCCTCGAAAGAGAATTTGCCGTCGATAGCCGTAGCCGGAATCACGCGCAACGCGTCATCGGCCCAGTAGATGGCCTTGAGCGTTTGCGTCCCGAGGCCCTTGACCTCCCCGTCAACGCGGAACGTGCCCGATGAGCACCCCCACGCCAGCGACGCCAGCGCCACAATCCCGATAATATGAATCCACTTCCTCATCATATCGCAAAATTACTAAATTTTTCCCTTGCACCAAATATTAACAATAGTTCGTTACAAATTTGACATACGGCTAAGCGGCTTCGGCCGAGAGGCCAAATAGTTCCTTGGCAAGTTTGGCATTTAAAGTTGTGTTCGGCCTGCCAGGTCGCGGGCCCATACCCAAGGAGCGGCGCATGAGCGCGGAGTTGAACTCCACCCAGTCGAACTCCCTGGCGTAGAGCTGGCGGAACCGCTGCTCGGAGCAATTCTTCAAGGCATCGCTTACGATCCACTCATATCCGTCAAGTGCCTGATTTTCTACATGGCTTTAATGCGTGGTAGTGTACCATTAAAGCCATGCTGAAAATCAAGCACTTGACCAATTTTTATTATGCTAAACTTTGTTAACTAACCTGTTAATTTTCAACGACTTAAATTAAAATTTAACTGAGTATTGATTTAACGATTTAGCCCTGTTTTTTTGCTCACTCGGACATGCCTTCGGGAGTGTTAAAAACGGACAATTCTCGCCTTGCCCGACCCGCGGCGCTCGATCACGATCTGCCCGGCGGCGGGCGACGCGACAGGCTGCCCCATCAGATTATAATAATGTGGGGTGGAGTCGCGGTCGGTGGTGGTGATCCGGCCGATCCCCGATTTGTCGGACCCGCCGTAAAGGGTCAAGTCGGGGAGGGAGCCAAACGCTGCCTCGCGGTAGAGGGCCGTGAAGTTGGCCGAGCGGCCCTCGGTGAGCGATATCTCGCGGTGGGAGCCGAAGGGGTCGCCGTAGTGCGTCACCCAAAAGTGCCCCCCGGTGAGGGTGTAGGGGGTGTCAACGTCCCAATCCGCGGGGATCTTCACCGTGACGGCGCGGGCCGCGGCGGTGGAGGCAAACTGATACTGGTTGGCTGTGCTTTCGACTACCGACTCGTCGGGGAGGGTGTAGCGTACAAGGGCGTTCATATTATATATGCCCGCGAGCTTGTGCACCGGGTGGTAGACGCCGTCGAGGGTCACCGTGATCTGGTCGCCCGGCGCGGGATCCTCGCCAGGCGAGGTGAGGTTGTCGATCTTATAGGAGCACTGCTTGGCGCGGACCACGCGGTAGGAGTCGCCCTGGGCGTTGCTCAGCCGCAGGATGTTGCGCCCCTCGCCAAGGATGGCGGTGAAAGAGCCGTCGCCATTGTCGACCACAGAGATAGCCGAGAAGCCTTGATAGAGGGCCTTGCCTGAGGCCAAATCGGGGATCGCTACCTCCACTGAGGTAACACCGTCGGGGGTAAAGGTAACCTGAGCCGGGGTGTCGTCGGTGAAGTAAATCACGTCAAGCTCGGCGTCGATGTTGTCGCCAGCCTGGCGATCGTCGGTGATGGTCAGCCCCTCGTTGATGGTGATGCACTGGTCAATGCCGGGATTTGGCTGGTTGAGGTGTCCTAAAATTTCTTGACTCGGAGGACGTTAATAAATGTTGATAT
>JAJBVP010000044.1 GCA_020859755.1 Bacteroidales bacterium
GATTTCGCCGTTTTCTTATTTGCCGAAATCGACGATGCAAAATTACCGATTACAGGCTGCGCATACGTTCTCGGGTGGTGTGAAATGGCCGTCCAAGGCCGGCCCCCCCAGGCAGCGCTTACGTTCTCGGGTGGCGTGAGATGGCCGTCCAAGGCCGGCCCCCCCCAGGCTCCGCATACGTTCTCGGGTGGCGTGAGATGGCCGTCCAAGGCCGGCCCCCCAGGCTCAGCATACGTTCTCGGGTGGCGTGAGATGGCCGTCCAAGGCCGGCCCCCCCAGGCTGCGCATACGTTCTCGGGTGGCGTGAGATGGCCGTCCAAGGCCGGCCCCCCTAGGCTCCGCATACGTTCTCGGGTGGCGTGGGATGGCCGTCCAAGGCCGTCCCCCCCAGGCGGCTGCGGAGCCTTGGGCCGCCAACGACCTGTAGCGTTTTAGGCGCGACGCCCACGTGGCTTGTTGCTGCCAGTGCGGGTTATAGGTCGGTGATGACAAGGGCCGTGTAGGTGGTGTCGCCGTGGAGGACGAGGCTCCACCAGCGGCCTTGCGCGGTGGCGGCCTCCAAAGCGCACGTATCTATCGCAACGGCCTCGCCGTTAACCTCTATCGACGCCTCCATTCGTGGGCCGCAAACGGTGCTCTTGGGCTTGCCATCGTTGAATGTGATCCACCTGCCCGTGACAATCGAGCGTAGGGTAACGGAGCCGTCGGCCGTAGTCGAGGCCATCACTCCAGGCTCGCCATAAACCAACTTAAATCGCGGCCCATACACTCGGGTGGTGTCGTTGAGCAACTCGGCGGAGAAGTCGTAGCCCGTGGAGGTGGAATCCGCGGGCTCGGAGGTACCCGGCGTTTCGGGAATTTCGGTGTTGCCGGAGTTGCTGCCTCGGCTACTCTCGGGGTCGTCCTTGGAGCAAGCGGGCGCTACCCATAGCAACGCCGCAATCGCTACGATGCGTATCCATTTGATTTTTATTGCTTTACACCTCATGGCGTGGCGGTAATTTCAATTGTGATTTTGCCCCGCGAGCCATCTGTAGCGTTCCATCTCAATTCATGCTTTCCCACGCCAAGCGACGCCGGAGCCACCCACTCATTCGGGGCAGCCACGCCATCAACGGTCCACACAGCGTCGTCGGGCACATATGGTGATTGTAACCAAATTCGCTCATCATCAAGGGTATACGTGGCTTGTAAGGGAGTGGGGGATGCTTCAGGGGTGTCCGGCTCGTCGGGTTCCGGCTCGAACGGCTGGCCCTGCAGGTTGCCCCACAGGTATTCGGCCAACTCGGACATTGTGACGAATGGGTTGATGTTGCCTTGAATGGAGGCAATGGCTTGAGAGCGTGATAGTTCGGTTTCGTCAACCGGGTCGGCCCGGTGCCAAGCGAGCAGTTGGGCTTTGGCCCATGGTTGCAATCCGGGATACGCGCCGTCGCTCATAAAGTTGAACGCCAGGCCGGGCCACAACTCGCTTGGATAGATCGTGGCCATATACATGTAGGCGCGGGCCACGTCGCCCTCGTAGCCTCGGGGTGGTTGCCACAGGTTGATTTCGACACCCTCGATTATGCCTGTGCCCACGCTCCACCATGGGTTGCTCCACGTGGGAGAATCGACCGTCCCTGGCGGGTAGTTGGATTTGAGCCAGGCCACGTCAGAGGGGCCGATCATCATATTGTGAAGGTCGTGGGCCAGGTCTACCTCACTGTTGGCAGTAAGGCTCCACCACGCCAGAGGGGCGAGGTGCACGGCCGTTAGGGAAGCGTTCCCCTCCAGCGGGGGATCAAAAGAGGAATGGCTGAACGGGTCGAGCAGAGTCCCGTCGTTGTTGACATGTGTTAGGGAGAGGGCCTCCAGGATGCCTCCTGGGCCCGTGTACTGATTCAAGGTGGATGCGGGCGCGTAGAGAGAGGCTACAGCCTCCTTTAGCGCTCTTGAAGAGAGCCCCTGAAGCGGGTGGGCGACCACGGAGAGTGGCACAGAAATGAAAAGGAAGGCCGCCCATACCCACTTTGGGCCAGTGCGCCGGGTGTTGATTGGACCTCGGCGCTTACCGCTGCACCCGCGGGATGGGTGGAGCGCAATGTCGTGGCTAACGGCGGGCTGCTTTTGAAGCCCCTCCGAGTCGCATGGTGTACACATCGAAGAAGTTGTGCGACAATGCATTGGAGATACGTAGCAGCAACTCGCAGTCGATACTTGGGCGATTGAAGATCTTGTAAACGTTTGTGCGGTTACACTCAAGTTGTTGAGCCAGCCAAGCCGCCGACTTGCATTGGCGGCGTAACTCTTTCTCAATCAGTTGTCCGATGACGATTGAATTGGTCGTTTCCATAATAGTAAATTGTACATTTGTGTCACATCTCGTCCCTGCGTGGTGTAAGCATCTGTGCCAAGGGTGCGGTGGGGCGTGCATTGGCCTGCCGGGCTATGTAGCATACACTTTATCCGTGGGGGTGGAGTTTGGTTAGTTGTTTGTGCCTGATTGGGGTCAGGCGAGTAGTTAGTTAAGGATTTTAAGTTAATAATATTTTTCTATAATCTCAGGGAATAATTGTGAGTAGATTCACATCCACAATTATACATTCGCAAAGATATGCAAAAATTCATTAATTGGAAAATTTTGCGACAAAAAATTTATTTTTTAACCTAATTTGTCATTTTCACCACCCTCCGATCAAGGGATTCATACATATTTGTGATCATTCGTGGTTCAAAATCCTCTCAAGGCTATCATTTCGCTAAAAATTCGTTAACTTTGCAGTGGAAAAAAGAGGCTATGTCATTACATTATTTAAAATGCTGGGTAGAGGCGATGCGGCTGAGGACGCTGCCGGTGTCGGTGTCCGGGGTGCTTATGGCCGTGGCGCTGACGCGGATGGTGGAACTCACCAAATGGCTGCCCGCCGCGCTGTGCCTTGTGTTCGCCGTGCTGGCCCAAATCGCGTCCAACTTCGCCAACGAATACTTCGACTTCAAGGCCGGATTGGACCGTCCCGGCCGCGAGGGACCGCGTCGCGGCGTTACCGAGGGCGACATTACTCCACGCGCGATGCTCGTGGCAACCATAATCACGCTAGCTATCGCTTGTGGCATAGGCCTTTGGCTCATTCATTGGGGTAGCTGGTGGCTGATTATCGCTGGCGTTGTGATCGCTGTGGGCGTATTGGCTTATTCCACAGGCCCGTACCCGCTATCACGTCATGGTCTCGGTGAGGTGGCGGTTGTGTTCTTTTTCGGCATTATCCCCGTCACGTTAACGTTTTACGTCATCACTGGCGCATGCGACGCCATGGTGTTCTTCACCTCGCTTTCAGTCGGGCTGATGGGTGCTAATGTATTGGTAGTCAACAACTACCGCGACATGAATGACGATGCGACCGTTGGCAAACGCACGTTGGCCGTGATCATGGGACCGCAGGCGATGACCAATATGTATCTGTTCAACGGCTACATGGCCGTGGCTCTGATGGTGCCGATGTGGATGCTGTGGCCCGCTTGGGCGTGGTCGGTGCCAGTGCTCTATTTGGCCATTCACACGGGGTTGTGGTGGCAAATTTGTTCACGCGTGGGCGCGGCGCTCAACCCGATGCTCGGAATGACCTCCTTGGCCATGTTGTTTTACTGCGGGGCTACTCTCGCGCTTTCCTTTATTATATGACACCGCTTATCCTGCTTTCATCGCCCACACTTTACTACCAGGGGGTCGAGATTGACAATCCTCAAGAAACCGTTATACCTGAAGGAATTACGGCTATAATCGGTCCCAACGCCTCGGGAAAATCCTCCCTTGCCAATATCCTTGCCCGGGGATGGAATTTCCGCACCAACAAGATCACGTCGCCCCGTGGCAAACTCTCAGTCAAGATTTTGCAATTCAGCGATATACACTCCCTTTCTGGCTTCAAAACAGCCTACTATCAGCAGCGCTATGAGTCGGGTATGAACGACGAGGTGCCCACTGTAGGTGAGATTGTTGACGCTGAGGCGATTGCATCCTCTCGTTGGAAAGAGTTGTGTAACGCGCTTGGCATCCAAGACGTAGAGCGGAAGAAAATCAACCACCTATCCTCGGGTGAGTTGCGCAAGCTATTGCTCGTCAATGCATTAACCCATCCAGTTGACTTGCTAATTCTCGACAACCCCTATATCGGACTCGACGCGCCCTCGCGCGACATCCTCAATGACGCCTTGGCGCAGCTTGCCGAGCGTGGCGAGAACGTGGCACTCTGCCTGTGCAACCCGGGTGACATCCCGGCATCGGTCGACGTTGTCATCCCGATGAAGGACATGAAGATACTTCCCGCCAAGCGTAATTCTGGAAATGTCAAGGAGTTGCGCGACTCGGTTGCGTGGCTGATGGATTTCGCGGTCGACACCTCCATAATCCCCGAGGCACCACCTCGCGGCTACGAGGCGTCGCAGGTGCCATTGGAGATGCGATCAATAGATATTTCCTTAGGCGACAGGATGTTAATCAAAGGACTGTCGTGGACGGTGCGCCGCGGCGAGTGTTGGTCGCTGTCCGGCCCTAACGGCTCGGGCAAAACCACGTTGCTCAGCCTCGTCCACGCCGACAATCCCAAGGGCTATGCGTTGCCTATAGCACTGTTCGACCGCGAGCGCGGTTCGGGCGAAACCATCTGGGACATCAAGCGCCGCATCGGCTACATCTCACCGGAAATGCACCTCTATTTTAACGGGGGTGGCGATGTCGTTACCATTGTGGCCCAAGGACTTAACGACACTGTGGGACTGTTCACCAAGGTTCTTCCCTGGCAGCGGGCGCAGGCCGAGCGGTGGCTGCAAGTGCTGCATATCGACCATCTGGCCGACCGCCGCTTCAACACGCTGTCGACGGGCGAGCAACGCATGGTACTACTGGCCAGAGCCATCATCAAACAGCCTGAACTGCTGATACTTGACGAGCCGTTGCACGGACTCGACTCTGCCCGCAAACGCGCCGTACGCGCCGTGATCAACGCCCTGGCCCTGCGCCCCGACACGGCCCTGATCTATGTCACCCACTACCACTCGGAGATCCCCGAATCGGTCACCCGCCACAAGACCCTTCCCTAATCCCACGGTTTTTCTGACGTGGTCTTTCGAGGCCTTAGACAGTCGCCCACACTTTTTTTTGCACGCAAATCTACGCAGCTTTACGCAGGCTTGCGCAGCCTTGTGCATACAATCAGCACGGATGCCCTCCGCGCCCCTCCGCGTGCCAATTCCCCTATCCTGCGACTGCGTTAGACTGCGAAAGACCGCGTGAAAAAATAATGATCTCCTGTTGATGAACGGCTTGGGAGGGCCGTCCAAGAGCTGGCCCGCCAAGGCATCCGCTGACGCAAATGCTCGGCTGGTGGATTAGGGATGGAGGTTGATGGAGCGGATGTAGGAGGCTTGGGGGACGCAGCGCGGGGCGAGGATGGAGTCGAGGTAGGCGGCGAGGATGCGTTGGGAGAGGGCCTGCGAGGGGCGTGCCTCGCGGATCTGCTGGTAGCTGCCGCGGGGAGCCTCAGCGAAGGCCACGATAGTGTCCCAGTCGGCGGGGCGGTTTACAGCCATCATGCACGAGCCATCCAATTTCTTATAAGGCCAGAAAGTGTATCCGATGTTGTTGTCAATCAGCACTTTGCAGAAAGCTTGTTGCCACTCGTCGGTGTTGTGGCCAATCTCGCCCATGTACATCGGCAGGCCCGTCTTGGCCTTGAAATCGAGGATGCCGCGGATGGCGTCGGCAGTCGGGTCCGACCCGTAACGATGGCACGTGTACATGATTTTGTCGTCGAATGTCCAGTCCTGGAACGGCTCGAAGTTGCCGTTCCACTGTGCGCCCCCCAGCAGGATGATATGCTCGGGGTCGATCTTTCGTATGGCCGCCGTAGCACGCTTATACAACGGCTCGAGCAGCGAGTTGAGCGAGTCCATATTCTCGAAATACGGTGCGATAGGCTCGTTGCACAGTTCGTAGCCAAGTATCACAGGCTCCGACTTATAACGCTCGGCGATCGACTTCCAGATGTCGCAGAACTGCTGCTGGCATTCCTCATCCTCGAGCAACCATGGGTAGCCATAGGAATCGTCGATATTGTCGCCAGTCTGGCCGCCGGGAGCGTCGTGCATGTCGAGGATGAGATACAGGCCGTTGTCGCGGCACCACTCAACCACGCTGTCGACACGGCGGAAGCCCTCCTCGGGTGAGTTGAGGCCCATGTAATCTTCGGAAGTGAACATGCGGTAGTTAAAAGGAAGGCGGATCGTGTTGGCTCCCGTGCGCGCGATATATTCAATGTCGGCGCGGGTGATATAGCGATCCTTGAACGCGGCCCAAAATTCGCGAGCCTGTGTAGGTCCCACCAACTGCTTCAACATCAAGTCGATAAGATGTGGGGAGTTGGTGGCCTTGAAGCCGAACATGTATCCCTCGGGGTTCAACCAGTTGCCCAGGTTGGTGCCTTTGATCAACAAGGTGTCGCCCTCGGGGGTGATGAGATTGTCGCTCGAGATTGTAACTAATTTAACATCAGTGGTTTCCGAGGCCGCTTGGCTGCGTTGGCACGAACTGATCACGCCCACGAGCACGGCAAGCAATAAAAGTGATTTTTTGATCATGGTAAAAATGTGCTTGAAAATTGGTTTGAGGTCACAAAGGTACATAAAAAAAGCGATTTTTTTACGCCCGGAGAATAATAAAGTCAAGGCCATGACTATCTTTGTGGGTCACTAGTGTCTCTTAATAGATGTTAATCAAATTTGAACTCAATTTCCAACTGCC
>JAJBVP010000134.1 GCA_020859755.1 Bacteroidales bacterium
ATTCGGTCCGGGCTTTTGTTTTTAGAGTATCTTAGTTATTCGCTGAATAGTTACTTGGGGGGCGCGGGAATGTTAAAAGGGGGAAAGATTTTGAAAGTTGTGTGAAAAGAGGTAAATTTGCGGAATAGAAACTTAAAATCTAAACAAATATAGCAATGAAAATGTGTAAACAGTTGACCCTCAGCATATTATTATTGGGGGGGGGTAAGCATGGCCGCGGGAGCTCATTCGGTGACGAATAAGGCACCGGAAGAGTTTTATGAAGTTAACACAACCCCAAATGGGGGGAGGTTTGCCGCGCGGCAGTATAAGCCCAACGAGGTGATCGTGAAGTTTAAGAGCGACGGGGCTGTTAACGTGAGAAACACAAATGGCAAAATCAAGACGACGAGCGTGTCGGCGGTGGATGGCGTGCTGCAAAGCTACGGCATCGAGGTGGCCGACCAACTGATGCCGCTGATGGGCCGCTTGGCTTCGCCTAAGAAGCTGAAGACTTATGCGGGCACGGAGATCGAGGAGCAAGACCTTTCCAAATTATATTGCCTTAAGGCAACCAAAGATATCGTGGTTGAGGAGTTGGTGGAGGCACTGCAGGCGTTGCCCGAGGTGGAATTTGCCGAGCCTAACTATCTTGCTTATATCAATGCCACGAGTGGGGGCGCGACGATAGCGTCGCCGAAGGCTACGGTGACCAGCGCGACTGTCAACGACCCGCTGTATTCCCAGCAGTGGGGCATCCCCGCTGTGAATGCCGACAAACTGTGGGAGCAACCCTTGCTCACCGACGAGCGACCGGTGATCGCCATCCTTGATACTGGCGTTGAGATCTCCCACCCCGACCTTGCCGCCAACATCTGGCAGAACCCAGGTGAGGCGACAGGTGCGAGCGGCATTGACGACGACGGCAACGGATATGTGGACGATTATCGTGGTTGGGACTTCGTGAACCAAACCAACATCATCGACGATTATAACGGTCACGGCACACACTGCGCGGGCATCGCCGCGGCTGTGGGCAACAACGGCATAGGCATCTGCGGTGCCAACCCCGACGCGTGGATCATGCCCGTGACGGTAATGCAGAGCGACGGCACCGGCGACATTGCCACCATCATCAAGGGCATCGACTACGCGACGGCCAACGGCGCCGACGTCATCTCCATGTCCTTCGGCACCTACTCCACCTCCTCCGCCCTCGAGCAAGCCCTCGGTCGCGCCTACGCCACTGCCGTCCTGGTCGCAGCAGCTGGAAACGATGGGCATAGTATAAACTATGGAGTTCATTGCTCGTCGAACGATTTGCCAATGTTCCCAGCAGCCTATTCATTTGTTTTAGGTGCTCAAGCTTCTAATACATCAGGACTTGCTTCCTTTTCCAACTATGACGATGATGGCCCAATATATTCCGCATTTGGAGAAGAATACCTTTATAATTATGAAATAATGGCCCCAGGTACTGACATTATGTCTACTTATCCTGGAGGAAAATATAAAGCCTTAAATGGCACTTCGATGGCTTGTCCCTTGGTTGCAGGGTCTATATCGAGATTGATCACTGCAAAGGAATACATTACTAAAGAATTGCTTTTTGGTGATCTCATTCACTCGGCGAGCGATAATGTGGATTTCGAAGCTTGTTATGGATTGGCTGATGACTCCCGCACTCCCAAACTCGCACTGGTTTCATGGCGCATTGAAGATCAAGGAGATAATGATGGCCGTTTTGATAGCGGTGAGACAATATATTTCTATCCCACTTTCCGCAATGAATGGGGGACCTCCCAAAATACCTATTACTGGATGGAGATTGCTCAAGACGAAGACAAGGTTGTAGAGATGAGCCGCGCCATGGCCAACTTTGACAAAAATCTCAGCAGCTATGCCAAGGCCGAAGCCGAGACTCCCCTAATTTTCAAAATCAAGGATGATGTGGTTGACGGTCGTAAAATACGCCTTACCCTATATGTACAATGCGACGGAATGGATGAACCATCGGCTTCTGACATTACTATTACAGCCGAGAATGGAACGGAAATAGGAGGAATGATCACCGAGAACACCGTCTTGACAGAGGGGGTTAACTATATTGTGACCAGAACCTTGATCATCCCTTCCGGCGTAACTTTAACCATTGATCCGGGGTGCGTATTATCATTCGATGATGAGACAGGCATCTCGGTAGCGAGCGGCGCTATTTTAACCGCTAACGGAACGGCAGAGAAACCTATCATTTTCCAAGGCCGCAACTTGGTCAGCTATCCCACGGTTACGCTTCAAAGTGATTCGTACAAAACCACTTACTATCACAAGGGCGACATGTTAGATGGATGGACAATCATAAATTCCGCTTATGGTCATTATAATGGCACCAGTGCCCACCTTTCATTTGTAAAGTTCTCTTATCTCGAGATAAGCAAATTATGGAATTTTGAATTCGAAAATTGCGAGTTTGATGAATATATAAATCCTCGAGATAGCTATGCGGTTGCATCCAATTTCAATAATGTCAATTTAAAGTTGGATTGGGCTTTAAGTTTAAGCGGCGTAATTTTACAAGATTTCTACTCTTTCAATAATTCCAATGTCTACTCCTCTCAAAATAACGTATTTTTTGGCAATGCCACTCCCGACGGATATGCGGTGGATTTTAAGAACAACAATATAATCAACGCCACTATAAAAGGGCGCGGAACCGCTACGTATTACCGCACTCTGCACCCCAACTTCTTCGGATCCTCGCTTGAAAGTTTGGCAAGAAAAAATATTGCTGATATTGAGAATGAGAATTATACCGATGTTACCTGGAAATATGATCTTTCAAATATGTTGACGCAGCCGAATCCGGAGGCGCATGGCATTGTGTGGAAGGTGTGTGTCAATGGGTATGACGCGCAGGATGAGTTTGATGAGCTGCCGCCGCTGGGCGTGGGCAAGCATAAGGTGGAGGTGTGGTACTCGAAGGTGATCGACACCAGCGAGGAACCGACCATCGCCATGGGCGTGCGCTCGCCGTACACGCAGACGTCCATCGCCGAGGACGGGTCGTGGCGCACCGAGACGGTGTCGTTCAACAACAACGGCGAGGTGTCGGACCTCGACGTGAGCGTCTACACGGCCTACGTCACCATCACCGGCAAGATGGCCATCGACGGACTGAACCGCATCTACGTGAGCGGTTGCACCGACCTTGAGTATTTCGACATCCCGCTCGAGAACTCGCGCTTCAACGTCGAGGTTGCCGCCGCCGGCTCGATGTCGGCAGGCTTTATGGGTGAGGCCGGTTTGGGCAAAGTGACACTCACCTGGGAGGAGCAGGACGACAACGTTGACGACATCCTTGGATACAACCTCTACCGCTACGTGACCACTTCCACCGAGGACGGCGAGGGGAACGTGACCTACACCGACTCGGATCCCGTGAAGATCAACGAGCGATTGCTGGACGAGACCGAGTACGTCGACTACGACGTCACCCCCGGCACGTGCTACAACTACTATTACAAGATCATGCGCACCGACTTGGCCGAGAACTCCCCCTCGTCGGTTGTGTCGGTAACCCCGCTGTCGGCATCGAAGGGCGACGCCAACGGTTCGCTGACCGTGGACGTGGCCGACGTTGTCACCGAGGTTAGCTACTTGACTGGCGGCAATCCCCAGCCGTTCATCTTCGAGGCTGCCGACGTCAACTCCGACGAGAAGATCAACATCCTCGACGTCGTTGGCACGATCAACATCATCCTCAGCCCCTCGACCGCGTCGGTTGAAAGCATTGGGACCGTCAGCTACTGGCTGCAGGACGGCCTGCTTTACATCGACAGCGACGTGACCTTAGGCGGTATCCAGATCGGTCTGACAGGCTCCTCCGCTACCACCCATATCACCACTTTGGAGGCCCTGCAAGGCTTCGAGACCGCGAGCCAGTGGAACGGTAACGACTATATCTTCCTGGCCTATTCGATGGTCGGACGCACGCTCGAGCCTGGCACCCACGCCATCCTGAGCATCGAGGGAGAATTCGACCTGAGCGAGATCGTGTTCTCCGACGCCCGCGGCAACAACGTCGTGGCCCTGCAAGGCAACCCCTCGAGCGTAGCGTCGCTGGAAGCCGCTCAGATGCGCCTGCCCTCGCCCAACCCGTTCACCGAGAGCATCACCATCCCCTACGTGATCGGCAAGACCGGCGAGCACGAGGTGGAGATGCTGTTCACCGACCTCCAGGGTCGCTTGGTTGACCGCTACGCTACGACCTGCGGTTACGGCGAGTACAGCTACACATGGGCGCCCTCCGTGGCCCGCGGCGTGTATCTCGTGGTGCTTTACGTTGACGGGCAGCGCGTTCAGACCTCCAAACTCATCCGCAAATGAGACGCTTCGTGACATTGCTGCTCTGCGTGGTCGCCGCCGTGGCGACCATGCGGGCAGCCACAACCGTTAGCCTCAGCGGCGCGAGTGGACACCCCGGCGACGAGGTGACCGTGAGCGTGGCGATGAGCGGTGACGACGCGGTGACGGCGCTCGAGGTAGTCATCCCCCTCGACGAAGCGCTGAGCTACGTCGACGGCTCCTGCTCCCTTGCCACCGACCGCGACAACGGCCACCAGTTGACCGCCGCTCAGGTGGGGCAAGAGCTTCGCATATACGCTTACAGCGTCGCCCTCAACCCGTTCAACGGCACTGAAGGGGAGTTGCTGAGTTTCAAGTTGTTGCTGAGCCAAACCACTGGCAGCTTCACCCTCACCCCCTCGGTGGTGCTGAGCGACGCCGCTGGCGACGAGATCGCCTCGACGACCTCCAGTGGCACCGTGACCATCCTCTCCCCGGCCATCTCGGTATCGGCGGCGAGCATCGACTTCGGCCATATAGCGATCCGAAGCACGTATAGCCGATCCTTCACCCTGCGCAACACCGGTAATGAGGCATTGACAGTCAGCCAGATAGTTTGCGGCGACAAGACGTTGTCGGTTACTCCCTCATCCTGCGTAATCGCTGCGGGAGGCTCGCAAAGCGTTACCGTGAGCTACGCCCCCGTGACCCGCGGCGACTTTTCCTCAACGGTTACCATTTTGAGTGATGCCGTTAACGGGGCCAAGCAGACCGTCACGATTGCGGCTGATCCCTACTCGGTGAACGAGTTGCGAGTGCAGTCGGCCTCGGGCGTGAGCGGCGGCACGGCGACCGTGGCGTTGACGATGAACAACATGGAGCCGATCGTGGCGGCGCAGATGTCGTTCACGTTGCCGTCGGGGTTGAGCTACGTTGACGGTTCGGTGGCGCTTGGCGACCGCTCGGTCAACCACCTAATTGCGGCCACCGTGACCGACAAAGTGCTGACAATCATCCTCTATTCGCCCGACAACACCCCGCTGACTGGCGATGACGGCACGCTGTTGACCTTCGACGTGAACCTTGAGGGCCGCAGTGGAAGCTACGCCTTGCGTCCCTCGGACGTGGTGCTGAGCAACGCCACGGAGGAAAATATGGTGAGCGCGACCTACTCGGCTAATGTCACCATCCAGAGTCCGCAAATCTCGGGATCTTCCTCCTTATCCTTTGGCGAGCAGGCGATTACCGAGACCATGACCGCCTACTACACCGTGCGCAACGTGGGCAAGCAGCCGCTAACCATCGACCGCGTAACCTTCCTGGCCGAGGGCTATTCCGTGGCCACCGACCTGCCTACGACCATCCCCGCTGGGGGTTCCGATGTGTTGACCATCAACTATGTAACCGCGGTTGCTGGCGCATTCTCAACGACGATGAACGTGTATAGCAACGACCCCGAGCAGCCGATGCTGGCCGTGGCCGTTACGGGTACGGGCTTCTCACCCAATGAGTTGGAGATCTCGGGTAAATTGGTTGGCGACAATAACGATTTCGCGTTGGTGATTTCCTTGGAGAACAACTCGGAATTGGTTGCCGCACAATTCGACATCACGGTTGACGACGCTGACGCGATCGACGGCGCACCGACGCTGGTGGCCACTTCCCGCCTCGCCTCCCACTCCTCATCCATCACCTCGATGGGCGATGGCGTGTGGCGCGTGCTTGTTTACTCGATGAGCAACGCGGCGATCGACGGCTCGACAGGCTCCCTGATGACTGTCACTTTCCCGCGCTCCTCCGACACCTACGGCCAAGTGACCTTCACCCTGACCAACGTCGTGCTTTCCGATGCCAATGGCGTGAACCTGCTCTCACCGGTTTTGACGTTGGACCAAAGTTGCACCCTCAATGTCAAGCGCTCCCAGACCATCACCTGGGAACAGGACTTCGGCAAGGTGTACGAGGGCGACGTCATCTCGCTGGAGGCCGTGGCCAGTTCGGGCCTCGATATCGTCTACGAATTGGAGATCCTCTCGGGCGACGCTGAGATAATTGGCTCCAATCTCCATATCCTGAGCGTCGGAAGCTATATTGTCACCGCCACTCAGCCGGGCGATGACAGCTGGCTCGAGGCCGAACCTGTGAGCAAAACCATCAACGCCTCCACCGGCGTTGAATCCATCGAAAACGACGAAGAAATCTCCACAGCCATCTACACCCTCCAAGGCGTCAAAGTCGCCCATCCCCAACCGGGCCAGATCTACATCCTGGTCACTCCCACCTCCACCACTAAGCGCATCTTCTGATCCCTCCTCCCTCCTATATCGAGCGACCGATAGCCCATCCTATCGGTCGCTCGTTTCTTGTTCGCCCGACATGGGCATAATCTAACGGGTGGAAGTCCCCAACGCGGC
>JAJBVP010000047.1 GCA_020859755.1 Bacteroidales bacterium
CCCTAAGACCCCCCTAAGGCCCCCCTAAGGCCCCTTGGGGGTGGCGCGTGACGGTAGCGCGAGGCGGGATGTTACAATCCCGTTACGGAATCACTAAAAAGTGTTGCGGAAATAAAAAATATCGCGTAGATTTGTCGCGCCAAACGTTTCGGCGGCTGGCAATTGGAAACTTACATATAATTAATATAATACCATCAATGAAAAGGATTAGAAATTGGGCGGCGGCCGCGCTGCTCCTCATGGGCGTATTAACGCCCCCCGCGGCCTCATCAACCGCCATGCAGCCAGTCAATGGCTACCCGGACTTTGCGCTGGGCGCTGACGTGAGTTGGTACACGCGAATCAACAACAACAGGTCAACGGAATTGGGTAGAACCATTACCCTTTACACTGACTACAATCAAACCACAACAACGACACAAAAAGATTTGCTCTACGACCGCGGCGTGGACGCTATTCGTTTGCGCGTATGGGTGAATCCTTCCACCTCCGACTTGGTTAAAGGTGGATATTATGTTTACATTTCTGGTTCTCAGGAGCAATTGGTTAACACTCAGGGTTATAACGATGCCGCAGATGCTTTGGCAATCGCCAAGGACCTGAGCGAGAATGGTCACCGCTTCATGATCGACTTCCACTTGTCGGATACATGGGCCGATCCTTCGAAGCAAATAGTTCCTACAGCCTGGGCAAGCGCATCGTCGGTTACAGAACTGAAGAATTACCTTGTTGCTCACGTTACCGAGGTGCTACAGGATTGCTACGACAATGATATAAACGTGGCTTGGGTACAGATTGGCAACGAGACCAACACTGGTATGTTCCTTCACACGTTGCCTACCTCCAATAACGCAACCTTAAGCTCGTTCACCTCATCATTGCAAGGTAATATCAGTAGCTCGGGTGCAGCCAATTTCGTTACTTATTTTAATGCTGGTTATGACGCTGTAAAGGCTATCTATCCTAATGCTAAAGTGATTTATCACCATGGCGAGGGTTGCCCAAACTCTTTTTCATCCCTTTCCGACTCTAAGGCCTATTGGGCTGTTGGTATTTTGAAGAATGCTGGTATCAGGATGGACCTCGTGGGTCTTTCTTGCTATCCCATTTATGCGACTGAGGACAATTCAGGGGACTGGGCTACTCGTGCTGCTTATATTCCTCAAATTGTAAATGGTATTTATAACTTAGGATACAATACCATTCTCTGCGAAATGGGTGCTCGTAACGATTATACCTCTTCCAGTGGTAGCACCCACAAAGAATACATCACAAAATGTAATACCGACGTTAAAGCTTTTACCAATTACTTGATCACGCAATTTGGTGACGCCTCCAAATGCGAGGGTCTTTTCTATTGGGAACCCTTTAACGATCACTTGCTCCATTACTCTGGCTCCGTTACCTTGAGTGGTGACGGCTATGGCATGTCGGCAGTATATGATGCCGAGGATTACAAAAATTCCACTAGTAATTGGAACCGCTCCAAACTTTGCCCGAATGCTTGGTGGGATGTAATTGAAGAAAACTCCTCGTTCCCCGATGGTGGCCTTACTGAATTCACCCTTGGTGGCGGTTCATCATCGGGCGATGATAGCGGCGACGACAGCGGCGACGACGACGGCGGTGAGACCACAACTACCACCACTTGGTATGTTCTTGGCGGTGGCCACACAGACGATCCCAGTGCCCCTGACACATTCACATATCATCCTGCTACTGGATTGTATACTACTACTGTGGAAATTAGTAGTAACCTTTACATTTGCATATTCACCTCTCCCTCTTCCTCTTTGAGCGATTACACCGGAATGGAGGGAATCATTATCCCATCTGGCGAAATCACAAACGGTGTAACACAATCTTACACCACAGGCAGCGATTATTTCGCTCTCCCCTATGCTGCTACATGGGAAATCACATTGAATCCCTCAACAGGCACAATCAATTGTTACACGACGACTGAGCCCTCTACCGACTACGACACCTATCAGATTTACATGTACTCCAAGAACTCCAATTATTCGGATTTCCAAGTAACATTCACAACTGATGATGGCGTAATATATTACATTACAGGACAATCATGGTCCAATTCCTCCGCTAATATCGCCAATTATAGCGATGGTCAAATCGTTAAGAACGGCGTTTGGAACATGATGTATAGCTCCTCTTCGAGCACCTACCCAGAATTAGCAGTAGACAACAGTCCTTTCGATGTTACAGCCAATAATAAATTCTGGGCCTACAACTGGGCATTGTCTTCCAGCTATTATATTTGGTATAACGCAGAAACTTGCGAATTGGCCGTAACAAAGAATTCCACTCAACCTTCCTGGTCTTCCTCTTCGACGACCACGACCACCGACTACACGGTTTACTACAATAATGAGGTGACCGAGTGGTCGACGGTGTTCGCTTCGTTCTACGATGCGAGCGGAAATCTGCTTGTGGGCGAGTGGCCGGCCGTACACATGACCTACAACGAGACCACCGGCCTCTGGGAGGTAACCGTATCGCTGACATCCAAGCCTTCGACCGTAACGTTCTCCAACGGCTCATACGTTTACGATTCGTCGACCGCGGGCGACACCGACACGTTCACCGCTGGCAACACTTACAAGTACACGGTTGAGACCGAGGCCGACGTCACCTACGACGACCTGTGGCTCGCTGGATACGGCTACGAGGTGGGCACTTACGGCGAGGACGGCTACGAGGACAACCGCAACTGGTCGCTCACCGACACTTGGAAACTCACCAACAACGGTGACGGCACTTACTCCCTGGCATTCACTTCCGATATGCTCGCCACCTATGAGGCTTACGTCGAGAGCGGCGCTACCAACGGCTTCACCCTTGGCAACCTCGTTACCTCGAGCTGGAACCCACGCTACGGTGGTCCCACCGACTACACCGACGCCAACTGCAACGTTTGGCTCGAATACGACTTCGTGCTCAACGCTGGCACCAGCGACAGCGACACCTATAAGCTGATGTTGACCCAGGAGCCCAACACCGACTGGGTGCTCACTTTCGATATCAACACCCTGACGTTGCGCATCACTGGCACTGCCGTTGACGGCGGCTCGACCGGCGACTCCGACGCTTATTATCTCGCTGGTTACGGCTACTACGAGGGCACGTGGAATGAGGACGACTATGCCGATCACCGCAACTGGACCCTCAACAGCACCTGGAAACTCACCTACGACGAGGAGAACGAGGTGTACACCTTCAACTTCAATGACGACATGGTGGCCAGCTACGAGGCTTACCTGGCTTACGTGGCCGATGGCGGCACGGACAACGGCTTCTCGTTCGGCTACATCACCACGGGCGACTGGGCTACCAAGTATGGCGCTACCACCAACTCCGACTATCCTTACAATATCTGGAGCGGAGTGACGTTCACCCTCACCAACCCCGCGGGCTCCGAGTTGACCCTTACCGAGGCTCCCAAGGCCAATTGGGTTGTGACATTCGACCCCGAGGCCGCTACGATCCTGATCGAGGAGGCCGAGGACGGCAACCTCTACCTCGTGGGCTACGGCGTGAAGGACGAGCAGACCTACTCGATCTCCGACGACTGGATGATGACCCTCAACGACGACGGCACCTACACCTACCAGTTCACCCAGGAGATGGTTGACGCTTACAACGACTACGTCGCTGGCGGCACCGCCGTTGGTTTCTCGCTGGGCTATATCACCACAAGCCAGTGGAAGACCAAATATGGCGCCGAGCTCTCCTACACCGAGGACAGCCAGGACAAGACCACATGCAATATCTGGGGCGGCCCGTCGTTCACAGTATCGACCGGCGACAAGGACACCAAGGGCATGGAAATGTGGCTCGACGTCACCCCCTCCACCACATGGCAGCTTTGCTACGACCCCGAGGCGGGCACCGTGACCATCTACGACACTGAGCTATATCTCGCTGGCTACAACGGCAATTGGAACCTTACCGACGCCAACAAGCTCACCTACGACTCGGAGAGCGGCCTGTATTCGCTCGCTTTCACCTCCGACATGATCTCGGCTTGGGGCGACGATACCACCTACCTCACTTTCGGCAACATCACCAATGCCACCTGGAACCGCAAGTATGGCGCAACGGCCACTTACACCGACGACGATGGCAACGAGGTGACCGACGACTGGAACGTTTGGAAGTTTAAGGCGTTCACCCTCAGCGAGGGTGGCTATGGCGACAACATGGCCTTGACGCTCACCCAGCAGCCCGAGGAGGGTTGGGTGATCACCTTCAATCCCGAAACCAATGTGCTGAAGATCATGGACAGCAACCTCTACTTGGTTGGTTATGCCGGTGTTTGGGAGACGTCGACCGTGAGCGACGACTGGAAGATGACGCGCAAGAGCAACGGCACTTATCAGTTCCGCTTCACTCAGGACATGGTATCCTCTTGGAACTCCGACAACGGCGGCTGCTACCTCGGCCATATCACCAACGGCGACTGGAGCGTGAAGTATGGCGCGCCGGTGATCGGCGGCTCCGACGAGTACAACGTATGGCACGGCGAGGACTTCACCCTCACCGTCGGCGACAACTCCACCGAGGGCATGTCGCTCTGGCTCTCCGAGCGCCCGTCCACCGACTGGCTCGTCACCTTCGACCCGGAGACGCAGGTGCTGAATATCAGCGGCACCGCCCAGCACGACTACTACATCGCTACAACACCCACCGTTGACATGAGCGTGTTCACTGATCCCTCTGCCTCGAGCTTCCCCAACGACTACGGATATAATGGCACTTACAGCAAGTATGTTCGTATCATGTTCTACAAGGGCTCCGGAAACAGCTACAATGGCGTTTGGATGCACAGTTCGGATGATGATATCTTCTGGTGCCAAGGCGGTACCGGTGCAACTGGCCAAGTAAGTTCTACCGATGTGGGCTACGCAACCGGAAATGGTCTCTACATCCGCGTTCAAACTGACGAAAGTTCGTATACTTATTACAATCTGCCCAGCAGCGTTTCGGCCCTGAACACCATTTACACCTGTGAAAGTGCATCTTCAGGCTCGCGTCAAACCGTTAGCTCAAGCATATTGACGACCTCCAACTATACCAGCATCTACTGGTGGTTCCGCAAGTCGACACGCGAGTTTGCCATCACCGAGGACAGCACCTGCCCCTTCATCGAGTACTACCCGATGACCCAGGATTGCGAGGCTCACTACGCTACGGGTATCACCACCAGCGCCGGCCAGCCGTTCTACGTAACCGATAAGTACGACAACAACTACGCCAACGGCGCCGCGATCCCCGTCGAGACCTTGACCGACATGACTTGGGGCTTGACCAACTCGACCACCGCCTCGGCAGTAGCCTCGACCTCCTACTGGTGGTTCAACGAGTCGACCAAGGAGTTCATCATCACCGACTCGAGCGTGAATCCCTGGGCTCTCCCCGAGGTATCGACCGTACACTTCCTGTCGACAATCGACGGCTGGACTGTCAACGACGACCGCAAGATGAATTGCGTCACCGAGGACGGCGAAACCCTCTACTACATCGAGATGTCGGGCCGCATGGACCGCTGGAACGCAACCGCGTTCGTGCTCAACGCCGGCACCGATGACGCCGCTACCGTGGGCAACGCCGGATTGACCAACGGCACCGCCACCAAGCAGAACCGCCTCGTGGGCAACGACGGCTCGGCCCTCAACGCCTCCACCTCCAAGCTCGGCTGGAACACCTCCGATGCCGACGGCTGGAACACCGTATGGTACAACCCCACCACCGGCGAGGCCTGGATCACCGGCGCCAAGATCCTCTACCTGGCTTGCGAGGCCAACAATTGGCTCTCCTCCAGTTCTTCGTCCACGGCTCGAATCAAGGCCGACTCCACCGACGACTCCCTCGACGACTACCGCCTGATCTACACCGACGCGAGCGGCATCGACCGCTACTGGAGGAACGGCATCTCGATGGGCGAGGGTACCAAGTATGTGATCGCCGACCGCGAGTGGAGCGTGCGCTACACTTCCGGTGACTCGGTTGACGCCGACGGCACCAGCCACGATGTCGAGGATTCCGACGATGTCGATAATGTCATGACAGCCGCCTCGGCTTACGACAACGCCAACATGGACCTGATCCTCGACTCGGAGAACCCCACGTTCACGGTCTACACCTCCGATACCGAGCTTACCGGCGTTGATACCATCGCTACCGACGGCGACGACAACAGCGTGATGTACTTCAACCTCCAGGGCATGCGCATCCGCAAGCCCCAGCACGGCACGTTCTACATCCGCGTCCAAGGCCGCAACGCCCAGAAGATCCTGTATTAACGGTTAACGGTTAACGTAACAGTAAACGGTTAGTTACCCCCTTGATCACTAACCACTAACCTCTAACCACGATTCCGACCTCCCCCCGCGCCCCCCGGCGCGGGGGCTTTTTTTCATCCACAAACAAGGAGCGTGGGCGCCCCGCCCGCGCCGCTTAGGGGGGCCGGCCTTGGACGGCCATCAACGCGCAGCTTAGGGGGGCCGGCCTTGGCCGGCCATCACGCCGAGACCAGCAACAGAGTTTTAAGCACGCAGACTTTCGCAGACTTTCGCAGACGGCTTCGCGCTGTTGAATTTTCTCACGCAGTGGGGCGCGGCAGCCTTGAAAGACTGCGCTCGACCGCGAAAGACCGCGTGCCAAAATCCCCCACCATCGCGAAGCTAGCGCCGTAGGCGTGACAGATGGT
>JAJBVP010000059.1 GCA_020859755.1 Bacteroidales bacterium
GCGGATTATAATTTTAAATCAGCCGACTTCTCAAAAAGTGCGGAAAACAGGAGAAGTGAAACTAGAATGCAAGGTATTGCGTCAGGAGTTCGCCAACCACGCATGCCTCTATATCAAAGCCTACTGCTATCATCTTGCCATAGATCGGGTGCAGTATGAGTCCTCCTCAAGGATGTACTCGACCGAGACCATCGGTTGGACTTCCTCCCTCCATCCCATATCCCAGGACATGACCTTTAAGGTGCTGAGTAACTTTGGTTTCGGGAACAGCTCCTACATGTATCTGATTCTTACGTACAAAGGCATAACACTGGTGCCCTACTCGGAGGTAGTTAAATACTATGGTGTAAACGTCAGGGAACTTATGGCATATACACGCTCTTATCGCCCTGAACGCAAGAACTGGGATTCTGCCCTATCCTTCGTGGCCGACGTGGCCAATAAAGCCATGGATGACGAAAGAAAATTTGCCGAGGAATGGATCGGTAACGAGCTTGAAGAGATGATGAACGGATTGCGTCGCATTCTTGAGGATCCATTGTCTGTTCTTGTCCCCTATATGAACTCAGGCCTCCCTCAACAACCCTTGATGTCGGTGCGCGGTATGATGGGGGACGAACGCGCCGACTATAAAGTCTACAATTCGGAGTTCCTCCTAGCGTTCAAGTGCGAGAAACTGGCTTGCGCGCTATCCCTGCTCCAGACCATCGCCAACCAGCTCCCCATCTTCGCCCAAGCCGAGCGTTACATCTCGGAGTTGAAAGATCTTGGCCAAGAGCAACTCCCACAACTTCGTGAAAGCCTCGAAAGTGTCAAGCAAGAGATTGAGCGTCGCCGTGCCATCGTATACTCACTTCAAGCCCAAAAGGAGGAAATCTCAGCATCTCTTAAATCACTCCGGGAAGAATTGACGAACAAACAGGATGCAGTCACCGGTGACACAGAGAGCGAAACTATCTCCCAGGCCAGAACCCGCATCGGCACCGAGTTTCGACAAACTCACCCCGAAATAGCGGAACTTGAGAAGAAAGAACGCGAACTTAATTCTGATATCGGCAAGAAATGTAGCGACCTGCAAGGCCGTGAACGGTTTGCCGCACGCATCAGCAACTCTATCAACCAAATCACCGAACGCCTCGCCGAGGCCGCTTAACTATCAGCCTTATGTATCCTCACGCTACTCTCAACAACAATAGTCTGCGGCTGATCGAGAACATTCTGGTCAATGCCAAGCGGCACCCCATGTATCGGGGCTACGACATCGACCTCAACTTCTCAGTGGGCTATGGTGCCGGAGCCATAGGGATCGACGTCACACGCAACGGTCAACCCGTCAACCTCTTCCTTTTCTACCCCGACTGGGGTAGCGGCAAAATCGGTTCCGTTGCCATCTACGGCACCCAACTCGCCGGACACAAACGCGCCATCGAAGGCTCGATGACCATCTTCGGCCTCCCAGTTGAGGACGTGGAATGGGACCAAGGCATCGAGCGTTTCCTCGACGTAACCCTCCAAGACTACTAATCCAGCCATTTACCTTTCGCCGATACCAGGTATAAAGTGGCGTAACCATCAAAACCAAATGAATTATGAATCTGAGTGATCTTCAAAAGGCTTATGCCAAGTTGGCCGCTTCGGCCGCAATCATCATCGCGTCGGTAATCCTCTCCTTGTTCGGCGTGACCAGCTTTATGGCAATCCCCTTGGCTGTATTCGGATGCTGGGCATGGATGGTCGGCTCATGGAAAGTGCTGATAGCCGAGCGTCGCGAGCCTATCCGCTTGCTCGTCAAGAATCTCGCCAAAGCCGGATTCAAGGAGGAGAGCGAGGAGTGGAGCGATGACGGACTGCAAATCCGCATCCATGGTGAGTTCTACGGCCAAAAGGTGTTGTGGGTAGCCGAAAGAAGGAACTTTTATGCCCACTTCTATCACCTCCCCTACGTCCAGGTCAATGTCGCTGATGCGGATGCTATGAAGAAGTTGGAGGCCATCAACCAGGCCAATGAGAAGAACGGCACACGGCAGGTGGTGATGACCCAGCCCGACGAGAACGGCGATCGAAGCATCTACACGCTGGCTACCACGCTGATCCCGAGTTACGAAACCGCAAGTTTCCTTGATGTTTTCATGAGGACTGCCCTTGAGGCCAGTGTAGACCTTCGCCATTTTTACGTTGATCGTCCTTGGCTCGCCAAGCCTCGCAGCTCCGTGGGCTTCACGGTAAAGAAAGATGAACCGGAAGCCACGGAGGAGAAATCCTCCGCCGACGAAACCGTGGCCGCCCGCATCGGCTTCCAATACCCCCAAGCATAAATCCAATTAGACCTTTTATCACCAAAATAGTGGGTCACCTGCAAAACTGTGTGTATGAGTCCCACGGCCAGATTATTAACGCCATCGGAGTCGCGTCACGGCAACGCTAGCCCTGAGATGGCACGGGGGTAACTTCCACAGAGCCGCGGCGCGGCGAGGGTAGCCTAACCGCGGGTGGAGCGCGCCGGAGGCCCGCGCAACCCGACGGTGAGAACGGCTCGACTCTCCTCCTCTTTTCCCGGCAAAACAGCTATTTGAAATTTCGCGAGCGCAGCGAGGGAGCCGCAGGCCGAAATTGAATTTTTGCGTATCTTCGCGTCACCATGAGTTATACGCAATTATATTACCATCTTGTGTGGCGCACTTATTACAGCGAGCCATCAATCCCCGAGAGTCACAAACACGAGTTGGACCACCAAAGGGAGGATACCCGCAGCGAGCTGATGCGTATGTTGACGGAAAGAGACATGGACCCCGGGCTGTATTTCGAGGATAACTGGTGATATCTCCCCGCTGACCTTTTTTTTCGGGAGATTCAATTTCGGCCTGCGGCTCCCTCGCTGCGCTCGCGAAATTTCAAATAGTTTATTTGCAGGGAAGTGGGAGGGACGGCTCGTGCATCCCGTCGGGTTGCGCGGGCCTCCGGCGCGCTCCACCCGCGGTTAGGCTATCCTCGCCGCGCTGCGGCTCCGATGGCGACATCCCATGTCGTAACACTGCTCCCCCCGGCAATAATCATAATCTCAAACACACCCATTTGCAGTTGACCCCAAAGGGGAATTGGCCTGAGAGCCACCGATCCCCGGGCCAAAGACCCCTCGACCTGGCTTGGCCAAAACCTCCTGGGCTACGCCCTGACCAGGGTTAAGGATACCTTGAAGGGAGCGTAGGGAATCCTTGAGAGTGTTTAGAAGTGGTTAAAAGTTGTCCCGATTTCTGCGAACTTTGCGCAATTCATGCGTAGTTCGCAGGAGTCGGGACTACTATTGGGTAACGCAAGGTCCAGAATCTAATACTCGGGATAGGTGCCGTCGACCATCATCTTGATCAGTTGGGCATGCGACAGCGGTTTCTTGGGGTCGTTAACGTCGCCGTTGGTCTCATAATCGAGCAAAACGATGGTTTGTCCCTCCTCCGACTTTCGCCGCAGATACTTCACCAACCCGGGGATCTTATGCTCCAATACCCAGCGATAAGTGGGCAAATAGATTTGTTTGCGGGCCTCGATGTAGTCGAGCAACTCCATTCCACCCAGGCCCTTGCGATGGCCCCGGCATGGGCCGTACTTACGCACGGTGCGCTTCAGGTCTTTCATCGTGTTGTTCTTGATGGTGGCCAAACTGCAACCCTCGCTCTCAAACACTTTCAGTCCTTGCCAAATCCCCTCCACCGAGGCTCCAACCGTTCCCTCGGTGAACGGCACAGGGATATCCCCGTGGGGATAAAAAGGCGAGAATTTTTGAAACTGACCTTCGGCATGACTCGTCACGTCGATGATATCGGCGCCAGGATAAGCCTTGCGCAGATTCTCAATCTTCTTTCTCTTTGATTCTACTACAATCATTTCACTTTTTGTTTTGGTGACCCACTTGTCGAGGGCGAGGATGGTGAAGTCGTTGGGCATGTTAACTCTGGGGATTATTTCACCTGATACCAGCGATATTGGCCGTCGCCGTATTTCAAGGTGGGTTGCTTGGTGTTTTTGGGGCCGTAATGGATAAAGCTGGCGCCGGGGTGTCGTCCCAAATTGGGGCCAAATCCAAGAGTTTGGCGTAGTATTTGGCGCCGCTTTGGGTGAGATGAAGGCAGTCCTGGGAGATAAATTTGTGGTCGTCGGTGAAGAGAGGGACAGTACAGTCGTTCTTTAGCAACGGCGCGAGCATATCCACGTAGTGGTCGCCCCAATACTCCCTCTGGGATTCTCGGCACGAGATTACCCACTGGGGCACTGCGACGCGAAGGTCGTAATAATCGGGGCTATAACGATGGGAATAAGTGTAGCCATTCGACTCTCCGAAGTATTTCACCCCTACCCCGTATACCCTTGGGTGTTGGAGCAGCGCTTTGGTAATGCAATCGGCGAAATCCTCGGGTTGGTTGATCATAAAGATGATGTCGGCCGAATTGATAATATCCAAGTAATCGGCGTGGCTGCTCCATAAATATTCGCTATAGAGGTAATGGATGTCAAGAGAGTCGGCGTATTCCGATTCCAGCAATACGTTGAGGAAATCTCGCATGAAGCTATTTCCGATACCCAGCACTTTGGTCTTGCCGTTGTTGACGAAATCAGCTCCTAAATCGTAGATACGGTCGCAATACTCTCCATGCATTCCCAGATGGGCATTGGCCGTGGTGATTCCCAGTTCGGGCACATCCCGCATCACTCCGGCCCGGGCATACACGTAGAATCCGCTCCCAAATACCGCAACGCCGCAAAGGCAAGTCACAATCAACGCACGTGAATTAACCCCACGCTTTCTCGTTGCCATCTTACTTTCTATCCAACGATAAGAAACACAGGAGATTACAACGATTATCCCAAGCAACACCGCGATATCCATCCCCATGAAATCAGGATGATACAAATGGCGATAGAAAGCTATCACCACCTGATGCCAAATAAAGATGGAGTAGCTCATGATACCAATCGCGGCCAAAATTTTATACGCCTTGGGGCGATTCTGTTCCGAGGTGTTCACAACGACCCATATGGCAACAGCAGTAATTACACACACCGTTAGGGTCATCCATTGGAATGAGAGGTATTGACCAAAGCCACAGAGAATAATCAAAGCCAAAAAAGCTGTCCAAAACGGCCATCTGGCCGCAACTTTACTCCGAGGAGCCCAATCCAAGGCCAAAGCCACAAGCGCCCCCAGCATGAACTCATAAAGACGGCACGGCAACATATAAAAGCAATAGTTAGACCCGAACGTTGACCCGAAGGGTCCACTCAATGACCACAGAATCAACGTTAAAATCGCTCCCAAAGCGGCGATTTTGGAACGTTTGCCCACCCACAGGATTACCCAAACCAACAACGGGAATATGACGTAACACTGCATCAGCAGACTCACATACCACATGTGCATCAGCGGCTTATGCCCCGTGCGAATATCCCAATAATTGGTGTTGATAGATGAGAGAACATTTTGCCCGAACGCGCTGCTCGCCACCACCGATTGTCCCAAATTCTCGTAATTGTCGGGCAACATCGTGAAATACCCGATAGTCAACGCCACAAAGCACGCCATAATCACCAGCGGCCACAACCGGTAGGCCTTATCCATTAGGAATCGGCAATATGAAAAAGAGCCTTTTCCCATATCCCTTTGGATCCCCTTTGCAATCAAGAAGCCATTGATCACCAAGAAGATATCCACCCCCAGAAAACCGAAAGGCACGACACCAAGATGGAAAAGCACGATTCCAATGATAGCCACCCCCTTCAGGGCGTCCAAGTCAACGTATCGGTCAGCCATATTCCCGGAGATCATCAATTTCTTACCTTTACTTAATTGAAAAAGCGTTCTAGCATAATTTTTCAGGTGACAAATTTACGAAATTTATCCAAGAATTTGTAACTTTGTGAAAAACTAATGCCAAGATTAATATGAAAGCTCTAATGAAATGCGTGCCCGCTCTGTTAGTAGCAGTGGGACTGTTGTTGCTCGGACTGTGCATCAAGGCCGGTATCGACAACTTCTCGCATCGCGACCGTGCTGTGACAGTGCGGGGTTTGGCCGAGCGAGAAGTCCAGGCCGACCAAGTGATATGGCCGATTGTCACCAAGGAGATGGGCAACGACCTGCCCCAACTCTATGGGCGTATCCAAGACACCAACGGCAAAGTGGTGGCGTTCTTGAAAGCCAACGGCATCACCGACGCTGAAATCTCGGTCAATCCTCCCTCAGTGGAGGACCGCGTGGCCAACCTCTACGACAACTCCACCCGCATCGACGCTCGATACCGCGTGACCAATGTAGTGGTTGTGACTTCGTCCCAAGTGCAGAAGGTCAACGAGTTGATCCTGAAACAAACTGATCTGATGAAAGAGGGTATCGCCGTTGTGGCCGGTGACTACCAGTACCGCACCGAGTACAACTTCACATCGCTCAACGACATCAAGCCCGAGATGGTTGCCCAAGCCACCAAGGCTGCCCGCGAGGCCGCTGACAAGTTCGCCGCCGACTGTGGCTCCCGCCTGGGCAAAATCAAGACAGCCCAACAGGGGCAATTCAGCGTCGAGGACCGCGACCCCTATACCCCCTACATCAAAAACGTGCGGGTGGTCAACTCCATCACCTACTACCTTGAAAATTAAAAGGCCCCGACGACATGTGAACTGCACCCCAAAAGTTAGACACAAAACTTTTGGGGTGCATTATGTATAA
>JAJBVP010000125.1 GCA_020859755.1 Bacteroidales bacterium
CATTAATCCTTAAATAGCTTTAATTTCCAGTCAAGCTATTTCAGGACGACACACCGATTGCGGCCACGGTAAATGTGTTGCTCGAATATTTGCACGTTGAGGGGATTGTAACGTCGCCCGAATAGCTCTTATAATTCGTAGAGGCATATGTAACCTCCACGGTCATGTCGGAGGTCGACAGAATGTTGTAGTAAAGCGTAACGCCGTCGGAGTTGGCTTCCGAGAAGTCATAGGCGTAGCTTGGGACAAGAGATGCTAATGCCAAGATGATGGCAAAAAATGTAGTTTTCATAAACTGTTGAGTTGTAGATTAGTAAACAAAACGTTCCATGGCCGGGGTGCACATCGCTGGGAAAACGATGAATGGACGTGAGAAGTGGCTCTGCAACTCGCTTTGGAACACGCGGAACAACACATCGTCGCTGATCTTGCTCAGATCACAGGCCGGCGCCGTATTCGACGCATCGTAAATGTCTTTGATGGTGACCGACGAGGAAGGCCCATAGGTAATCTTGAAATATTGGTAATCGCCCGAGTGTTTCTTGGAATAAGTTACATCCTTGGCCGAATCGTCGAGTGAGAACACGGCGGGAACTGAGTACATGAAATAGCACACGTTGTCGATCAATCGTCCCAGCATGATGAAACTTTCGGGATTGCCACTGTACTCACCAATGCACACATTGTCGGGACGGATATAGATGCGCCTTTGATAATCACCTTTGATAATCATATAATCATAAAAGAAAGCCATCCGAGGGGGGGTTGGGTGAAACGACCTCAAGTCGGATGGCTTGGTTGGGGGAGAGGGTTAGCGGCGACGGCCTTTGCTGACGGTCTCGGCGCGTTTGACGGGGGCGGGTTTCATCATTTTGTGGGCTTGGCGTGGTGCCTCGATGGGGAAGAGGCAACATAAAGAGGGCGCGGGCCATTGCGGCCCGCACCCTTAGGTGTTATAGTGCTATCAATCAGCTTATTTTACTTCCTCGAATCTAACATACACTGAAAACCAGCTAATTAATTCTCAATGATGCAGATTTGTAGCGCAAAATTGCGATAAAACGGTAATCTAACATCGGTCACTTGGTCGTTTTTTAGGATATCTTTTAGGGCATTTATTAGGACATTTATTAGGACAAATTTAAGCTTTTTTTAGGACAATAAAATCGATTTAGAGATTAACCTTCCAACTCCCTTTTCGGTTGGAACCAATTCTTTCAATGACTCCTTTGGCTTGGATCTCACGGAGTTCGCGCAATAAAGTAATTCGAGAAACTCCAACGATTGGTGTCATATTGGGTACGGTTATGGTATCATCGGTATCATTTATCGTCTCATTTATCTTCCCGCTTATCCTTTAATGCTTTAATGACATGCTCCTGCACAAGCCAATTCCCATACGTTTTACCTCCCTCGCGAGTTATTAAATGGAGTTGTTGCAGATGGGCTATATCTCGTTGGATAGACCTCGCTGTAACTGAAAGTCTTTGCGACATTTGCCGTGAACTAATTCTAGGCTCAAAAGCCATTATTTTAAGAATAATCACTTGCCGCTCAGTTAATTCCTTTACGATATCCTTTACGACATCCTTTGCGACATCATCTTGTCCTAAAAGGTCTTTGGGAAGGCGGAGGGTTAGGGTGGTCTGCATAAGGTCGTCGCGGTCGGCGATCTCGGGGCGTGGCCAGCCCTTATCAGCCCAGGCTTTCACGATCAAGGGGATGCCCGAGCCGATGTTCTCGCCGTAACCAATCATGCGCAACATCCCTTGGATGTGCGGGTTGCGGGCCACAGTTTCCGATCCGTTAAAGATTTGCTCCACCGATAATTTGAGCAGGCCAGGGTTGGTGAAGTCGATACGATCGTCGTACTTGCGCACTCGCAGCAGCCCGTTAATCATCAGGTCGCCGTGGATAATCATGTTGGTGAAAGCCTCGCGCACGGCCTTGTGTTGTAAGGTGTCGTCGATGCGCACCACTCCCTCCATCTTGAACGGGCGCGGCAGCATTAGTGCGAGCTTAGGCAACACCATCGTCATGAAGTTGAAGAGGTTGTTTTCCCAACGGCCATCGTAGGTGAGGCGGTCGCTGTAACGCTGCTCACCCACACAGTTGGAATAATCAATATAGTCGAGACGTATGTGGGAGAAAAGGTCACGGATGTACAAGCCTTTGCCAAACATCCACATACCGGCAACTGTCACTCCCTCCACGCCAGTCCCACGATCAACCTTGTAGCCGCCCAGATGGGTGAGGAACTCCTTGTTGTCGAGCGACAGCCAATGATGGTCGGGGTCGTTTATCGAGCCAAATCGGTTGCGGTAAGCCTTGATGGCCTGAATGTCGAGGTCGTCCATCGTGTAATGCTCGAGGATGGCCCCGTCGTTACCCTCCTTTGCGGCATCGCGAAGCATCATGCTTATCATAGGCCGCTGCATGCGGTAGTCGCCTTCGTGGTTACGACGATAAGAGCCTTTCAGAGGGTTGTCGTTGATGAAAATCGGACGTTGCTCAAACTCTGCTTGCGGAACATTGATCACTAAAATCGCCTTGCCGTCGACATCAACAACCTCAATGCCATTATCCGAGTTGATTATGTTATCACTCACCTTCTGTGGATTATTGAGCATGTTCCACAGATCGTTGCGAAGCTTGGCTACATCATCTACCCCTACGATCTCAAACCGCTTGGCGGGGTCGCTCTCGCCCACGTTTTCATGCACACCCAACAGGATTGTGCCACCCGAAGTGTTGGCAAAAGCCGAGTAGGTCTCCCAAATCGAGTTCGGGACACCACCGCGGGCACGCTTACACTCCAGGCGCAGATGCTCGCCCTCTCTGAGCAATCGTTTTAAGGCTTTCGCATCCATCAGTTGGCACTTCTTTCCCGCAAAGTTACAACATTTCCTCTCATTTTTGAGCCGATTGTTCTAAAAATCTATAACGATACCAAATTTTCCGACGGAAAGTGGTATCTTCGCAGTCCCTAAATTTGTAACCCTAAAACTGTCCTTTTACCCAGTGCTATCAAAAGAAAAATTAAAGGCACTTGACCGCCATTGCGACCGAGTGCTCCGTGTGTTGTCGGCCATGTTGTTGTGTGGGCTAATACTCCTGTGTCTGCTTGCGGGAGCCGAGCGTGCCACTCGCCCCGACGGCACCGTTCTCCTTGGTATCCTAACATCGTTAATGTGGCTCGGAGCATTGTTGCTGCTCTACATCGCCTCACGTTTTGTCGGCCAAGGCACTTTCTACGTGTGGATTAAAGGGGATAAAATCTATCGTCGGAATAAGCAGAAGCTCGATGCCATGGAGCGAGAATGGCTCCAAATGCGCAATGCCCCACAAGATGAGATACCCCAGGCTTCTGTACCCAAAGCTGAGCCTGTTGTAGTAGCCGGTGCTAACGCCGACGAGCGTCAAGCCGCCGCAGACCGCTCAGCGGCTCAAAAAGAGAAGAAACTTCAACAAGCCCTGCGCTACACGTGGCTTGTGTTCATGGAACTTGGCTACACCGACGACGACATCGCCCGATTACAGGCCTCGATGAAAGAGTTGATTCTCACCGAGGTAGTCCCCGCCACATGGGCACCGTTCCCCAAGAAAGAACCCATCCGCCAGGCCGATGTGAAAAACTTCTGCTGGAACGTGGGTGAATACCTCGGTTTCCCCGGACTTCTGCGTGCCCAGTTCGCCAAAGCCGCCTTTCCGGCATGGTTTCCCAACGCCGAACTGAAAACCATCGAGAAGACCCTCCGCACCCCCAAAGCCTTCTGCATCCCCATCGCCAATCATCTCCCCACCGCCATCCGCGCCCTCGAAACCCGCCATCAACAAAACTGATGGGGGTAAAAGTGCAGGGAAATGAGGGAGATTGCCCTATGCATTTTGTGCATTATTGCACTATCTCGGGTCAAAACGCAAAAAGCCATCCGAGGTGGGGTCGGTTGAAACGACCTCAAGTCGGATGGCTTGGTTGGGGGGGAGGGTTAGCGGCGATGGAAGCGGGTGACGGTCTCGGCGCGCTTGACTGGGGAGGGTTTCATCATTTTGTGGGCTTGGTGGAGGCACTTCAATGCCCAGATGCGGTCGTCGTCCTTGGGGTCGCGCCCCCAGGGGGATTGGTCGGAGGAGCCACCACCGCCGCCGTTGGAGTGGGCAAAGTCGGTGGCCTTGTCAACCATGCCGGCGAAGAGTAGTCCCGCGCAGGTGACGATCTTGGAGCCGTTCTTGGCCAGGTCGCTCAGCATGGTGCCGTCGAACAATTCCTTGTCCTGCTCCGATGAGAGATGCGTGACCAGTTTACCGAATGAATTGATAACTGATTCGAAACCAGCCTTCATAATCTGGGTATGGATACGCTCGGCTCGGGTCTGGGCGGTTTGATCGCGAAGCACGGAGAGCGTTTCCTTGTTCTTGCCGATCTCTGCGAGGAGTGAGTTGAGGGTTCCCTGGGCGGTGGCTTGCTTGGCCTCCTTGTCGGTGATTTTGGCGTCGATGTCGGCAAGGGCTTTCTCCTTGGCCTCGATCAGTTTCTGCAGCTCGTCGCGGTTGGCCGCGTCGGTCTTGGCCTGCTTCTTGAGTTGGGCGAGTTCGTCCTCGGCTTTGATTTTCTCCTTGCGGAGGTTTTCGATCATAGTCTGCAGGCCCTTTACGGCTTGTTGGGACAATTGGATTTGGTCACGCAGGTCGTTGAGGATACTGGTGCTCTCCTCGATTTCTTGCTCCAACCGCTGGGTCTCGCGGCGCACGGCACGGCGATACTGCTCGGTTGTGCGGTGCTTCGCACCTGTCAGCTCTTTGGGGTCGCCGCGGTACAATCCCCAGGGCTTGTTGATAATGGCGAGGCGGTCGTGGAGAGCCAAGGTATTGTCACGGAAATCGAATTTGTTCTCACCCGCGAAGACGTTCTTGAAGTGGAGGTGGTCGCGATCGTCAACAGGGAGGATGGTGGCGTGGATATGTGGATTCAGTTCATCGAGGTGGCACACGAACGAGACCACATTCTCCTTCCCCCACTCCTTGCAGGCGAATCGGTAGATGTCCATTGCCCATCGCTCGATTTCGGGCCTTCTCTGTACTTTGGAGTTGTCGCCGCCATCGATGTCGATGGTCTGTTTTCCGAAGGCCATCTCCAACATCCTTTCGCGCGAGCCTCCGAAGATGATGCTCGCGATGGTGCGGTACTTGGGTTCCGGGAGGCCGACGTTGCGATCGTAGAGGTCGCGGTTTTTGACCTCCTTGGCGATGCGTTTTGGGATTGACCTTTTGGTGTCTATGGGCTGGATTTTGCCCCTGACGATCTCAAAATTGAGATGGGCGCGGGAGCGGTCATAGTTGCCGTTGCGGACGGCTTTCGCCCAGGCTTTCTCGCTCCAACGTCGTTGGATTTCGTCGCTCATGCCACCCGGGACGCCTTTGTCACCACGGATGTCGAGCACTTGTTTAGCATTTGCCATAATTACAAAATTTGAAGTTTTTGATTGAATAAAAAAGATTGATTGAATCACATCCTATAACTCATGGAGCTTGCTCCTATCTGGTCAGCCGTCCCCGTTTTGGATACAAAACGGGGAAGTAGGCTACCCCCCTCATTCTTCGTGTGTACACCCATGCAAGCATGGACGTTTCAAGATACCGTTTTTGCTCGTTGGGACTGACCACATAATAGCAAGCTCAGTCATGGGTAAGGATGATTGTTAATTGGTGATTAAAGGGGTGGAATCATCACTCTTTTGGACAGGCATCCTCCACCCGTCTGGGATGCCTTCGGAGGTTGAGATTGGAGTAAGTTGGAGGGCCAGGATGAAGTCGGCAAGCTCGGGGTATCGCGACTTCATATCCTCGATCACCATGCCCGCTGTGGGTTCCGTCAAGAGGAAGTCGGCGATGTCCAGGCCCGCTTTCTTCTGATCTTCGGTGGCTATCTTGGTAAGACTATCCGACAGAGTTACGGACTTGCAAATCGGCTTCAACTGCTCCATCTTCTCACGCCAACTTTCTTCAGCTCCAAGATCAGGGATAAGAATCACATCACGCCCGCGCAAAGCTTCCGAGGGCTTCAGATTGTACAGACCTCCAGTAGCGAGCCAAATATATTGGGGCATCTTCCAGGCACAGATCAAGGCTGACTTCTCGCTTTCGACGATGACCACTTGTTTTGTGGATTGCGCTTTCAACAAATGCTCACCGAAGAAGCACTGACGAAGCTCCATCTTAATCCCCATCAGCGAGTGTACCCAGGCCACTTGCGGTTTTGGCTCCTTGATACGATGCCCGGTCTTTGGGTCATAGCCCATAACCTTTCCCGCTCTCACCTGGCCCATATGGTCAACTTGCCAAAAGACAGTGCTGCCCCCATAGGCTTTGGACGTTCCCACCTTAAATAATAGGAACATTCGTTGTGCCTCGCTCTCCCCCATCACCACCGACATCCATCTGAACAGTGGATTCAAGTGATATGCGGTCAATGACTTCTCCATCAATGTGGTCTCCATCACGGATGGCAATGTGGCCTTTGGAGTGGTATCGACCTTGGGTTTCATAACTGATGGAGATTCTACAAGGGGATGGTCGGCGAAGTGCATCTTGGGAGTGAAATGATAGCCGCAAGAGTGTAATCTGCAAATAAAATTTCATAAGTTTTCGGTAAATAAGATTTCGGCAGT
>JAJBVP010000042.1 GCA_020859755.1 Bacteroidales bacterium
ATACATAATGCACCCCAAAAGTTTTGTGTCTAACTTTTGGGGTGCAGTTCACTCCCCGGCGAGGCTTTTTACTTGCATATCACGAAATAAATCAATATTTTTGCATTAAGAAACGTAATTCAAGCTATGACCCCATTAGTAAGCATTATCATGGGCAGCACCTCCGACCTGCCCATCCTCCGCAAAGCCGCCGCCTTCTTGGACGAGATGGAAGTGCCGTTCGAGATGAACGCCCTGTCGGCCCACCGCACCCCCGCCGAGGTCGAGAAATTCGCTCTGGGAGCCCAGGGACGCGGCCTGAAAGTGATTATCGCCGCCGCCGGCATGGCTGCCGCACTCCCGGGCGTGATCGCTGCGTTGACCCCCGTGCCCGTGATTGGCGTGCCCATCAACTCCAGCCTCTCGGGCGAGGACGCCCTGCTGTCGATCGTGCAGATGCCCCCGGGCATCGCCGTGGCTACTGTGGGAATCAACGGCGGATTGAACGCCGCCATTCTCGCCACCCAGATTCTCGCCCAAAGCGACCCTGCCATCAACGAGCGATTCATGGCCTACCGCCGCTCCCTCAGCGAGAAGATCGTCAAGGCCAACGAGGAGCTCAAAAAGGAGAATTACCGCTTCAAAACCAATTAATTAATCCCTTCTCCTCCACCATCTTTAATCCTTTCCTCCTTTATTTCTTTAAAGGATGAAAGGATGAAAAAATGAAAGGATGAAAGGAATAAAGGATAAAATTATGCCGCAATATAAACGCCGCCCCACCACCGTGGCCCGCGTGGGTCGCGTCGGCATCGGCGGCGACAACCCCATCCGCATCCAGTCGATGACCAACACCTCGACCCGCGACATCCCCGGGTCGATCGACCAGATACGCCGCTTGGCCGAAGCCGGTGCCGAGATCGTGCGCCTTACCGCCCAGGGCGAGCCTGAGGCCCGCGCGATGGGCGAAATGCGACGCCAGCTCCAAGCCCAGGGCGTCAACGTGCCATTGGTGGCCGACATCCACTTCAACCGTCGCGCTGCTTTCGTCGCCGCCGAGGAGGTGGAAAAGGTGAGGATCAACCCCGGAAACTTCGCCGACCCCGGTCGCGTGTTCCGCAAAATCGAGTACACCGACGCTGAGTATCAAGCTGAAGTACAGCGAGTTGAGGATACGTTCAAGCCTTTGATCGACCTCTGTCGAGAGCAAGGCGTGGCCCTGCGAATAGGCGTCAATCACGGCTCACTGAGCGACCGCATCATGAGTCGCTACGGCGACACCCCCGCGGGCATGGTCGAGAGCGCCATGGAATACCTGCGCGTATGCCAGAAAGAGCGCTTCGACGATGTGGTCATCTCCATCAAGTCGTCGCGCCCGCTGGTGATGATCGAGACGGTGAAAATGCTCGTCAAGGCAATGGATGCCGAGGACATGCACTATCCTCTCCATCTGGGAGTTACCGAGGCTGGCGACGGTGAGGACGGCCGTGTGAAATCGGCCGTGGGCATCGGCTCGCTCCTGCGCGACGGTATCGGCGACACCATCCGCGTATCCCTCAGTGAGGACCCCGTCAACGAGATCCCCGTCGCCCGCTTTCTCGCCGCCTATACAACAAACAAGGAGCGTGGGCGTCTCGCCCGCGCCACAAGCCTCAGCTTAGGGGGGCCGGCCTTGGACGGCCATACGAACGTCCGCGACAGCTTAGGGGGGCCGGCCTTGGACGGCCCGCAAAAAAGATGCCATCCCCTCGCTATCGCTCGCGATAAAAACGCCACCTACGACCCCATCCCCGACGCTTTCCTCGACGAAATCTCGGCCACCGTCATCTCCCATCCCGACAACGATCCCCTCGCCATCCTCGAGGAGGCCCGCAGGCACGACGGCCCGGTGATTCCCCTACTCACCTACCACGACGCGCCTGCCGACGATGTCGCCGTCATGGCCGCCGCCGACCTTGGTTACCTGTTGGTCAACGGCCTGCGATACGGAGCGATTATCGAGGCCGACTCCCTCACGCCCGCCGAGGCCGTGCGCCTCACTTTCAACATCTTCCAAGCCGCGGGCCTGCGCCAAACCAAGGCCGAATTTATCTCCTGCCCCGGTTGCGGTCGCACCCTCTTCGACCTCCAAGAAACCCTCGCCCGCGTCAAAGCCGCCACCAATCATCTTAAGCACCTGAAAATCGGCGTGATGGGGTGCGTCGTCAACGGTCCGGGCGAGATGGCCGACGCCGACTTCGGCTACGTAGGCGCCGCCGCCGGCAAGGTGAGCCTCTACCGCGGCAAGGAATGCGTCGAAAAGAACATCCCCCAGGAGGAGGCTGTCGACCGTCTTGTGGAGTTGATTAAACGTGAAGGACAATGGATCGAACGCCCGTAAACAGCGAAGAAACAACATATTACACACTCCCCTCGGGCCTGCGCATGGTTGCCCGTCGCGCTCCCCGGGGCGCCCAAGTGGAGTACTGCGGATTGGCCGTCAACGCCGGCAGCCGCGACGAGCGGGAGGGTAAGGACGGCCTCGCCCACTTCGTCGAGCACACTATCTTCAAGGGCACCGCCAAGCGCCGCTCTTGGCACATCATCAACCGCATGGAAGCCGTGGGCGGTGAGCTGAATGCCTACACCACCAAGGAGGAAACCATGGTCTACTCGATCTATCCCGCAGGCTACTTCGAGCGCGCCGCCGAATTGATATTCGACCTCGCTATCAACTCGCAATTTCCTGATGGTGAGTTGGATAAAGAGCGTGAAGTGGTTTGCGACGAAATCGACTCTTATTTGGACCAACCATCCGAGGCCGTCTTCGACGACTTCGAGGAGCGCGCCTTCGTCGGGTCGCGCCTGTCCCATAACATTCTTGGCACCGACGAGAGCGTCAAGCGCATGACCTCGGCCGACTGTCGCCAATTTCTACGCAACAATTACGCCGCTAACAATCTGGTATTCTTTTATATAGGCACGCTCGATCCTGAACGGGTGCGCCGACTCGTGGAGCGTTACAGTGCCGCGCTGCCCCTCGTTGCCAAGCGTCCCGAGCGTGTCGCTCCCCCCGTCGTCGAGCCGTTCATGGCCACCCGACATATCGACTCCCATCAGGCCAACACCGTGATCGGCGCTCGCCTCCCGGGTATGTACCAGATTGATCGTCATGCCCTTGCCCTGGTCAATAACATTCTGGGTGGTCCTGGCATGAACTCACGCTTGAATGTGGCTTTGCGCGAGCGTCGCGGGCTGGTTTACTCGGTCGATGCGTCTACAATCATCTACACCGACGCCTCTTTGCTCGCCATCTACTACGGCTGCGACCCCGAGGACAACCGCCGATGCTACCGACTGGTGCTCAACGAGTTGGATCGCTTAGCTAACAACTCCCTGACCGAGCGCCAACTCGCCGCCGCCAAGAAACAACTCATCGGGCAGATGCTTCTCGGCTCCGACAACCGCGAGCAGATGGCGCTCTCCACCGCGCGTGCCACCCTCTACCACGGCGCCGCTCTCACTCCCAGCGAGGTCGAGGACCGCATCCAAGCCGTCACCCCCGACCGTATCCTTGCCCTCGCCCAGCGCCTTACGGCCCCTTCCGCTCTCTCCCTCTCCCCCAAAAACTAAAGGTCCTCCATTCCCCACGGTTTCACCGCGGGGAGAGTGCGCCGTAGGCGCCAATCACAAGCACGCCACGGTGCACCGCGGTTTGCCGCTATGGTTATTTTGTCATCCCCCAAAATTATTGTACCTTTGTCCCTGTAATAACCTTAAACCATGCATATGACACAACTAAAAACCATATTCGCCGCCACAGCCCTCGCCCTGACCGCCACTACCATCGCCGCCCAATCCATGCCGAGCGTGCGCTGGGAAACCCTCGGCAACCAAGGCGATGGTCGCGACGCCACCTACACCCAACGTTTTACCGTTAACAACGGGCGCGGGCTCAAGCGGTTGTGTTTCAACCAGTTTGCGCGCAAGATGGAGGCCATCAACCCCATCGACACGCTCGTGGAGATTGTCCCCGGATACTACTATATCGCTTCGCCCCGATTGGAGCAGGACGGCGCGCAGATCGACATCGTCACCCACGCCGCACTGCGCCACTACGACTACCAGCCCGACGGCGTGCACGGCGTTGATACTCAGGGCAATCCCCGCACCGTGCGCTTCACCCGCACGTCGATTATCGACCGCCCCGAGCAGTGGAGTACGGCCGGCGCCGACCTCATGCCCAAGGGCGACGAGATCTACGATTTCAACGCGTCGCTCGCCTACAACCAACCCCTGGATCCGTTCAACATCATCCCCTCGCTGAAGAAAGTTTCGCCACGGGAGAGTGGGGGTGTGTCCCCGGTGAACGACTCTGTGGTGGAGGTCTCCCTGAATTGGCCCGATTACGACGGCTACCAGATCGACTTCACCAAGTCGCCCGTCGAGGTGTCGTTCGGCAACGACCGAGGACGCCTGTACGCCTACAACACGCTGCAACAGTTGCGCGCCAACAACCCCCAGGGCGTACCCGCGGCCGTCGTGGAGGATTGGCCCGACTTCACCTACCGCGGCGTAATGATTGACGTGTCACGCAACTATATCCCGTTGCCTGAGATGCAGAAAATAGTGCAGCACATGGCTCACTATCGCATGAACACCCTACATTTCCACCTCGTTGACGACGAGGCTTGGCGTTTGGAAATCAACGGTTTGCCCGAACTTACCGATGTTGGTGCCCGGCGCGGCTACACCCAGGATGAGAAGGATTTTTTGGTGCAAATTTTTGCTGGTAACGGTGACCCCAACGCCACTACCGGCACCGCCAACGGCTACATAACACGTGGCGAAATGGTTGATTTCCTGCGCTTTTGCACGTCGCTGGGTGTTGACGTGATCCCCGAAATCGAGTCGCCCGGCCACGCCCGAGCCGCGATCAAGGCGATGGAGGCTCGCTACCGTCGTACGGGCGACGCGTCGCTGCGATTGGTGGAGGACGGCGACACGTCGAGCTACACATCGGCCCAGGCGTTCCACGACAATGTGATGAACCCAGCTTTGGAGGGCCCTTACAAATTTATGGACATCGTAACCGACGAATTGATAGCCATTTGGCATGAGGCCGACGCCCCGCTACGAGCCATCCACATCGGCGGCGACGAGGTGCCCGCGGGCGCCTGGAATGGTGCTCCTTCCGTCAAGAAGATGATGGCCGAAAAAGGGATGACCGAAGAGCGACAAGTGCATGCCGCTTTTGTCGAGCGCATCGCTAAGATGCTGTCCGACAAGGGTGTAAAGATGAGCGGTTGGCAAGAAATAGCTGTGGGCCACAGCCCTGAATTCGACGATGCCGTCGCTCCCGAGGTCTACTCGGTCAACTTCTGGACCTCCTCCCGAGGCTCTCGCGCCGCAGAGGCCATCAGCAACGGTTTCCCCGTGATTATCAGCAATGTCGACCATTTCTACCTCGACCAAGCCTACAACAACCATCCCTTGGAGAAAGGGCTCACCTGGGGAGGCAATGTAGACGAATTTACAACGCTCGCTGGCTATCCCTACGGTCTGTGCGTGGTTGATGAGGCCGATCGCGGGGGTATTTTAGGCGTGTCGGGCCACCTGTTCGGCGAAACCATCCGCGACTATTCGCAAGTGGAATCGCATCTGTTGCCCAAGATGTTAGGTTTGGCCGAGCGCGCATGGAACGCCACCGCGACCTACTCGCCCGACCAGTTTAACGCCGTTGTCGACCAGCGCGAGTTGACCACCCTGGCCCGCAAGGGTGTCAACTTCCATCTGCGTCAACCGGGCGTGAAACTCGTGGACAATCAGATACTTATGAACTCGCCGTACCCTTCAGCCGTGATTCGCTACACCACCGACGGCACCAACCCAACGGCCGACAGCCCAGCCTACACCAGCCCCATCTCGGCCGACGGCATCAAGCAGATCCGAGCCTCCCTCTTCTATCTGGGTAAGCAATCGTTCCCTACTATTGTATATTATTGATTATGAACGTACTACGCATATATCCCGACAGCATCAACGAGCGTCACATCGATGAGGTAGTCGCCGCTCTCAAGGATGGACAAATCACTATCTACCCAACCGACACGCTCTATGCCATCGGTTGCGATGCCCTTAATAATCAGGCGATTGAGCGCATTTGCAAGTTGAAAGGCATCAACCCTCAGAAGGAGGCACTGTCGATCGTGTGCGCCGACATCTCGCAGGCCTCGCAATATGCCAAGATCGACAACCGCGCGTTTGCTATCCTCAAGCAGTATCTGCCTGGGCCATACACGTTTATCCTGCCTGCGGCGACCACGTTACCCAAGGTGTTCAAGGGTCGTAAGACCGTGGGCGTGCGTATCCCCGACAACGCCATCGCGCGTCGCATGGCCCAGGCGATGGGCAACCCCTTGCTATCCACCTCGATACGCTTCGACCAAGATGCCCCCGACGAGGGTCGCGACCCCGAGTCGATCGCCCTTTCCTATTCCGGCTCAGTGGATTACGTGGTCGACGGCGGCGAAGGCTCCCTCGAGCCCTCCACCATAGTCTCCCTGCTCGATTCCACATCCCCCACCATCCTCCGCCAAGGCCCCGCCCCCTTCGACTACACCCAGTCTAATAAACACCACTACCAGCCAACCAGCCCGACTCAGAGAGCGGAAGAAAGCGGCAGGAGGGAAAAAAGA
>JAJBVP010000072.1 GCA_020859755.1 Bacteroidales bacterium
TTAGTTGTTAGTTGTTAGTTGTTAGTTGTTAGTTGTTAGTTGTTAGTTGTTGGTTCAACGAATTATTCCAGCAGGTAAAAACTAACCAAACCCATAAAATTATAGCTATGAATCTCAAAGCAATCCTGGCATCGGTGGCTATGGTAGCCATCGCATTGCCCGCGTCAAGCCAGATTTTCTGGTCGTCGGAGTACCCCAAGGAACGCCCCGTGGAGGTAGGTATTCACGCCGGTCTCAATGTGGCCTATATGTCGGATGTCGACTACGACTATTGGGGAAATTCGTATTATAACGACGACACGACCGACCCTATCGCCGGATTCCACGCCGGCATCGACTTGAAAATAGCTATTACACGCACGTTCTACATTAACACCGGTTGCTACGCGTCGATGAAGGGTGGCACGTGGAAAGCGTGGGGTGACGACCTCAAGAACGCTCCCCAATACAAGGAGACCGTGCGACCGATTTACTTGGATATTCCCTTGCTGTTCACCTACCGCATGATCATCAACGATAACAACTCGATCGACCTCGGCCTCGGCCCGTATTTCGCTATCGGCGTGGGTGGCAAGTGGAAAGAGGAGAACCGCATCACCGGCATCAACGACTATGACGGCGATTTCTTCTCCAGCGAGAATCATACGCGCAACTTCGACTGCGGCGTGCAGTTCAACATCGGCTGGAACTACCAGTACTTCTACCTGGGCATGGGCTTCCAGGCCGGTTGCGTGAAGGTGTTCAAGGATTACACTTATCTGGCCGACAATGGCCAATGGTATCAGGCCGGTAACAGTCTCTATAACACCAACTTCATGATTACCGTCGGCGCGCGCCTGTTCTAATCATAAGTTGGTAGTAGTTAGAAGTTTTTAGTAGATAGAAGTGGTTGATGACGTATCTACTAATCACTTTATCGAAAAGGGCTAATCGCTATTCTTGCACGCCCCTTTCTCAAATCTTCTAACTACTAAAAACTACTCACTACTAAAAACCATTTATTATGCTTCCAATCATAAAGAACGACCCATGGCTTGAGCCTTACAAGGACGCCATCGAGGGCCGACACAACGACGCGCTGCGCAAGGAGGCCGAAATTACCAACAACGGCCAGCAGACGCTCAACGACTTCGCTAATGCCCATCACTACTTTGGGCTACATCCCACTGAATCGGGCTGGGTGTTCCGTGAGTGGGCCCCCAACGCCACCGAGATCGTTCTTGTTGGCGACTTCTCCAAGTGGAAGGAGATGGCCAAGTACCGCCTGAAAAAGAAACCCAATGGCGTGTGGGAGATCAAGCTCAAGCCTGGCGACCTCAAGCATGGCCAGCTCTACAAGATGCACGTGAAATGGGAAGGCGGAGAAGGGGAGCGCATTCCCGCCTACGCCCAGCGCGTGATCCAAGACGACAATACCCACATCTTCTCGGCGCAGGTCTACGCGCCCGAGGCTCCGTATAAATGGAAGGTGAAGAAATTCACCCCGGACACGCGCCCGCTGCTTATCTACGAGTGCCACATTGGCATGGCGCAGGATCGCGAGGGCGTGGGCACATATACCGAGTTCCGCGAGAACATCCTGCCCCGTATCCACAAGGACGGCTACAACGCCATCCAGATTATGGCCATCCAGGAGCATCCCTATTACGGGTCGTTTGGCTATCATGTGTCGAGTTTCTTCGCCCCTTCGAGTCGCTTCGGCACCCCCGACGAGCTGAAAGCATTGATCGACGAGGCCCACAAGCTGGGTATCGCCGTGATTATGGACATCGTTCACTCCCACGCTGTGAAGAACGAGGTGGAGGGCTTGGGACGCCTTGACGGTAGCTACAACCAATACTTCTACGGCGACCATCGTCGGGAGCATCCCGCATGGGATTCTCTCTGCTTCGACTATGGCAAGAACGAGGTGCTCCACTTCCTGTTGAGCAACTGCAAATACTGGCTCGAGGAATTCCGCTTCGACGGCTTCCGTTTCGACGGCGTCACCTCGATGCTCTACTATAACCACGGATTGGGACAGGCGTTCGGCTCCTATGGCGACTACTACAACGGAGGGCAGGACACCAACGCCATCACCTATCTTACCCTGGCCAACAAGCTCATTCACGAGATCAATCCCAAGGCGATCACTATCGCCGAGGAGATGAGCGGCATGCCTGGCTTGGCCATCCCGGTGGCCGACGGCGGTATCGGTTTCGATTACCGCATGGCTATGGGTATCCCCGACTACTGGATCAAGACCTTGAAGGAGAAGAAGGACGAGGATTGGCACCCCACCTCGATATTCTGGGAGCTTACCAACCGCCGCGCCGACGAGAAGACTATCTCCTACGTCGAGAGCCACGACCAAGCGCTCGTTGGCGACAAGACGGTCATCTTCCGCCTGATCGACGACCAGATGTACTGGCACATGACCGTGGGAGACAACAACGCCGCTGTCACCCGTGGCATCGCCCTGCACAAGATGATCCGCTTGGTCACCCTGGCCACCATCAACGGTGGCTACTTGAACTTCATGGGTAATGAGTTTGGGCACCCCGAGTGGATCGACTTCCCACGCGAGGGCAACGGCTGGAGCTACAAGTACGCCCGTCGCCAGTGGGACCTGGTTGATCGCGAGGATCTACAGTATCGCTACCTCAACGACTGGGACAATGCGATGATCGGCCTTGTAAGCTCGGTGTTCAACTTCCAGGCGCTCCCCGTGGAGAAGTTGTGGGAGAAGGACTCGGATCAGGTGCTGGCGTTCATGCGCGGCGATCTGGTGTTTGTGTTCAATTTCAGTCCCTTCCGCTCGTTCAACGACTACGGATTCCTGGCGCCCATCGGTGAGTATGACGTGGTGCTGTCGAGCGACAATCCTCGCTTCGGTGGTTTCGGCAACATCGACGAGAAGGTATCCCACCACACAGTGTTCGACGGCCTTTATTCGCCTCTGGGCAAGGAGTGGCTGAAGCTGTATCTGCCGGCACGCTCGTGCATGGTGCTTAAATTGCGCCGTCCCGAGCCGATGAAGCGAGGTCCCAGAACAAAGAGCGACGTCAAGTCGGCTCCCAAGCCTCGCGCCAAGAAATGAACACGTTCGGACGCATATATACCTTCACCACCTTCGGTGAGAGCCACGGCCCCGCCATCGGAGGCGTGATCGACGGCATGCCCTCGGGGTTGCGCGTCAACCTCGACCGCGTGCAAGCCGAGCTCGACCGCCGTCGGCCGGGTCAAAGCGCCCTTACGACAGCAAGAGATGAAAAGGACCGCGTGGAGATCCTCTCGGGATTGTTCGAGGGGGTCACCACGGGCACTTCCATAGGTTTTATCGTGCGCAACGCCGACCAACACTCCCGCGACTACGAGGAGATGCGCGCCGTCTACCGCCCCTCGCATGCCGACTATACTTACGACATGAAATACGGCTTGCGTGACCATCGTGGCGGAGGCCGCTCTTCGGCCCGCGAGAACATCAGCCGCGTTGTCGCCGGTGCTTTCGCTCGCCAAGCGCTCGAAACCATGGGCGTTACGGTATATGCCTACACGTCGCAGGTGGGTGATATAGCTCTCGACAAGGACTATACCAAGTATGACCCTCGGTTGATTGAAACCAACCCCGTACGTTGCCCCGATCCCGCCACAGCCGATCGCATGGCCGATCTGATCAAGCAGGTGAAGGCCGACGGCGACACCATTGGCGGTGTTGTCACTTGCGTGGTAAAGGGAGCGCCCGCCGGGTGGGGAGAGCCGATTTACGGCAAACTCAACGCCCGCTTGGCCGACGCCATGCTGTCGATCAACGCGGTCAAGGGCTTTGAACTGGGGATGGGCTTCGACGGTGTATCGCATCGTGGCAGCGAGATGAACGACGCCTTCGTTCCCGGAGGCAAAGGCATTACCACCCTCACCAACAACTCGGGTGGCATCCAAGGTGGTATCTCCAACGGCGAGGATATCTACTTCCGCGTTGCATTCAAGCCCGTGGCCACGTTGCTGAAAGAGGTTGTGACAGTCGACCGCGACGGCCATGGCACGTTGCTTCACGCTCGAGGCCGCCATGACCCCTGCGTGCTTCCACGCGCGGTGCCTGTTGTTGAGGCGATGACCTGCGCCACGCTGCTCGACGCCGCGCTCTTGGCTCGCACTACCCGCATCTGATGGGCCAATTTTACACCACTTACGCCGAATTTATCGCCCGGCATTTCCCTTGGAAGATGCAAAAATTGTCGGTCGATATCGGTGCCACTTGTCCCAACCGCGACGGCCGAATCGGTCGTGGCGGTTGCTCGTATTGCACCAACGCTTCGTTTGTACCCTCGTATTGCGCATCGGCCGATTCGGTGAGTGAGCAATTGCGCAAAGGCAAGGAATTTTTCGGTCGCAAGTACTCCGACATGCATTATCTGGCCTATTTTCAAGCGCATACCTCCACCGACCAGCCCATCGACCACTTCCTCGCTTGCGTCCGCGAGGCTATCGCTGTAGATGGCGTTGAAGGAGTGGTGATCGGCACTCGCCCCGATTGCATGCCGCAACCACTTCTTGAGGCCCTAGTGCAGTTGGACACTTGGGTGATGATTGAATATGGTGCCGAATCCTCCCGTGACGACACCCTCGCCCGGGTGAACCGTTGCCACACATGGGCCGACACCGTAGATGCGGTCCAGCGCACAGCCGCTCTCGGCATCCCAGTCGGGCTGCACCTCATCGCGGGGCTACCAGGCGAAACCCTCGACGATGCCCTCACCACCGTGCGCCTGGCCTGCCAGCTCCCTATATCTGTCCTCAAGTTACACCAGCTGCAAATTCTCCGCGGCACCGCGTTGGCGGCCATGGAGAGCGTTCCTTCCTCGGCTGCTGATCTCAACGACTACTTGCAATTCTGCGCCCGTGTTGTCGACATTGTCCCACGCTCGATCGCCATCGACCGCTGGGTCAGTTCCTCCCCCGCGTCACTCCTCATCTCCCCCCGCTGGTCCCTCAAAAACTACCAATTCACTCACCTCCTTCACAATTTGTTACGGGGAAAATAGTTGTTTTATAGATAGTTGCGTGATGGGGTTACTGCTGGTTGCGGAGTATTTCGGCCAGCTTGGCGACGCCTTCCGAGGCTCCCATTTTCAGGACGGTGACGTTGGAGGGGACCGCTGCCGGATGAGGGTCGATGTAATAAATGGGCACGCCAGGACGCACGTAGTGGAGCAGCGAGGCGGCGGGGTAGACGTTGAGGGATGTGCCGATCACGACAAACACGTCGGCCTCCCGGGCCAAATCGACAGCCGGCTCCATATTGGGAACGGCCTCCTGGAAGAACACGATATGGGGGCGCACGTGGTCGCCGTCGATGATTGTGTCGGGCGTTGTGTCGAGCGCCTCGGGGTGAAGCTGGTATACTCGATCGGGATGCTCCATCGAGCGCACTTTCATCAGCTCGCCATGCAGGTGAAGCACGTGTTTCGACCCGGCGCGCTCATGCAGGTCGTCGACGTTCTGGGTGATCACATAGACGTCGTAGTCCTTTTCCAGGTCGACAAGGCCGAGGTGCCCGGCGTTTGGCTGGGCCTTGAGCAGGTCGTGGCGACGCTCGTTGTAGAACTTGTGCACCAATGCCGGGTTGCGACGGAAACCGTCGGCGCTGGCCACTTCCATCACCGGATATTGCTCCCACAGTCCTCCCGCGTCGCGGAAGGTGGAGATGCCACTCTCGGCGCTCATGCCGGCGCCGGTTGAAATCACCAATTTTTTCTTTGCCATGGTTATGAAATTTGGTTATCGCAAATATACGAAATAAACGGCTAAATTGTACCCTTTGTTTCCAAAAAATGTGGTGTATTTTGCCATGTCGGGGAAAAGCAGTAACTTTACGCTTTCAAAAGCGTAGCTTGCAATGGATCCAATGGATTACATAAAATATATACTTTTCATCCTGGCGGCTGTGGTGCTCATAGCTTGCTCGACCGACTCGACGCCCTCGTCGGGATCGTCGACGACGATTACCCTCGATCTGGGGTTGTCGGCAGTGGCCACAGATGCCACCGGCACGGAGCAGCCGATCGGCACGGGCGTCACCATCCCGCCTGTGAGCGACATGAGCGTGCGTATCACGGCCGCTAACGGTGGCGCCTCCAAGACCTGGGATGTATACTCTAATTTCCCCCAGCAAGAGACGCTGGCTCCGGGCGCTTACACCATCGAAGCCTATTACGGCGACCTTTACCAAGAGGGTTACGACTCCCCATATTTCTACGTTGAACAGCAACTGCAGTTGCGAGCCGGCACCACCGAGAACGTGACCATGGAGGCCGCGCTGGCCAATGTGATGGTTTACCTCGACTTCACCGACGCGTTTCGTACACGTTTCCCCGGATTTTCGGCCCAGATGCACGCCACGGGAGGACGCTACCTCATTGTGAACAACTACAACGCGACTCCTCTTTTCGTCACCCCGGGCGTTGTGTCGCTACTGCTCGCTTTGGATGACGACGTTAGCCTTTGCGCCGTGCTCGCCAAGCCGTTCTTGGCTGGTCATGTTTATCGAGTGACAGTCGACGTGCAAGGCGATGTGCTGAGGGTGACGACCGACGACCCGCAGATACCATCGGTGGAACTGCCCTGCGACGCTGCGACTCTCGCCGCTGCCGTTCCCGAAGCCACCACTCATGGATTCAACTCGTCGAGCGTGCTGCAACTTATTGACGGGCAAGAGCTGACTGATCCCGTGAGAGTGGATTTCACAGCCTCGGCCCCAATTGTCTCTATTCCTCTTACCATCGACTCCCCAACACTGCGCGCCCGTGGCGTTGCCCGCGAGCTTGACTTGGCTCTTGAACCCTCGGCCATCACCGCTTTGGGAGCTGAGGTAAAGGTGGAAGGCGCGACTGCCCGGGTGGATTTCACTTCACTTCTGCGACTTATAGAGCCTGCTGATGGCGACACTCGCCTTACGCTTGTGGCCATTGACGCTTACGGCAGGGCTTCGTCGGCTGTGGTGTTGCTCGCCTCTTATCAAGGTGCCGAAATCACTCTTCAAGCTCTCCCCTCGGTGTCGCTCGGCGACCAAACGGCATGGGTAAAGGTATACGCCCACGAGCCACTCACGGCCGAGGCTATCGCCTTGCGCCAATCGACCGACACGGGCGAAATGCAGTCGACCCCGTTTACCGCTGAAGCTATCGACGACAACGGGCTCAAGCTTACCTTCGAGCCTATTAACGGTGCTTCGGATCTCACCCTCGAGGTTACATACAACGGCTTGAACACTACCACGATCGTGTATAAGCGCGTCGCCCCGGATTTCACCATCGAGGTGGATCCATTCGCCACTTACGCCTTGATTAAGATCGTTCACGGCGCCGAGAACGTGGTCAAGGCTATCTGCGAGCTTGCTGAGATTGAGGCCGGGAGCCAAGTGGCCACCATCTTGCGACGCGCCCCGGAATATGGTTACATCGTAATAACGGGTATCGACAGCAATCGCACGTATCCTTTCCGCGCCAACGCTCTTCCGGGTAATTCCACTGCCCGCTACTGTCCCATTGTCTATGCCACAACCGAGAGCCAGGAGCAGATTCCCGCCGGCGACTTCGAGGAGCAAAAGCTGTCGGAAGAGGTGAGAAAACTCCCTGCCGGAGGCCGCTATTCCCAGACTCATGTGGGCATCTATAACCACCAGAATCTTGTGGATTACGACATATATTTACCCAAGGAGAAATGGGCAGGCACCAACGCCAAAACCCACTCCGGGAAGGCCCGTAATCGCAACACTTGGTACATCCAGCCTTCGTCGCGTATCAGCAGCGACGCCAAGAGCGGCACCAAGAGTATCCAGCTCACCTCAGTGGGGTGGGATCTTGACGGCGAGGCGATACCCGATTACGCGCAAGTACCCGGGGAATATCTCCCTTACAACCCCAACCAGCCCCGCGTGGCCCATCGAGCCGCCGGCAAGGTGTTCTTGGGTGGCTACGACTTCAACCCTTCCACCCTGGAGGAAACTTACAAGGAGGGAATCGATTTCTATTCCCGTCCCTCGGGTCTTGTGGGCTACTACAAGTATATGCCCACGTCGTCGGCCCCTGGCGATTGTGGATTGGTGGTAGTGGAGCTGCTTTATCTGGACGATTGGCTTGATGAGCCGGTAGTAGTGAGCCGCGTGGAGCAGGAGCTTACCGCCTCGGCTGGCTGGACCACCTTCACTGTGCCGATGCGTTATGAGCCGTTCGGCCCGCGTCCCAATCGGTTGAAGGTGATGTTCGCCTCCACTTCCAAGATTGGCGACATCGACTACGAGGACGCCAACGTGCCATTGACTGTGGATCTCCCCAACTCGCGCCTGATCGGCTCGGAGCTGTGGATCGACAATATATCATTCGCTTACTAACCATTAATTCCGCTAATCCCGAAAATTTCGAAGAAAAGATAAAATGTACCGCAATCAACTATTTAAGCTCTTGCTTCCGTGTGCCTGCCTTTTGGCTCTTGCCGCCTGTGAAGACGACAGTAACTGGCCCAAGGACGAGCTGCTTACCGGCAAGGGAACGGTCGACCTGTCGACCTTCACCCTCACGGTCAATACCGACAACGTAGCCGCAACGGGGCTTGCCGCCCCTTCGGTGGACGATTTCTCAGTGATCTTTGCCCCGGTAGGTCACAAGGCCGACACGCTCACCATGAGCTACTCCACCTTGGAGCCTTCCATTGTTATTCCCTCGGGAGGGTACACGATTACTGCCCAAAACATCCCCGCGGCGTCATTGGCATGGGACGCTCCCCGTTACGCTTCCTCGCGTGAGATGAATGTCACCAAAAACGAAACCACCGTGCTTGCCCCCATGGATTGCACGTTAGCCAACATGATGGTGAAGCTGGCATTCGAGGACGTCGACGGCTGGTCGTTCATGCTGTGGATCGAGGACGGAACAGTGGCTCAATTCACATCCTCTGAGACGCGCTCGCCCTTCTTTACCGTCCCCGAGGGTGCCACCACGATGATGCTCAACGCCACCCTCCCCAGCGGCGACACCATGCTCAAGGTGCTCACGGGAATTGCCAATGGCACGGTATACACTCTTAACATTTCTCCCGAAACATTCATCTAAAATGCATAAATTCATCTCAGTGCTAATTGCGCTAACCGCTCTTTTCGCAGCCTCAACGGCATCGGCTCAGGAGGAGTTTAAGCGCAACCTGGAGCAGGTCAACTTTGTCCCCAAGGGGCAATGGATTACCGGCGTGAGCGTGAGCTATAGCCAAAGCAACCAGGACAACTACCAGTTTTTCATTCTCGAGGGGCTCTCGGGCGACACCTACAACTTCAAGGTGAGCCCGATGCTGCTCTTCTCATTCAAGGACAATTTAGCCGCGGGCGGTAGATTCTCGTTTGAGCGCTCTCGCTACAAAATCGACGGTGGTGACCTGAAACTCGACTCGGAAACCGACTATACCATCGATCATATCTACTCAGTGTCCAACAGCTACTACGTGGCCGGAGCGTTCCGCAACTACATTTCGCTGGGGCGCTCAACCCGATTTGGCTTCTACAACGAGGTGCAACTGCAGCTTGGCGGGGGACAGTCGAAGCTGTGCAACGGTTCGGGCGACGACCTCTCGGGTACCTATTCCCGCAACTTTTCGGTCAACGTGGGACTTGCCCCGGGCTTTATCATGTTCCTGAACAATTACTCGGCCATTGAGGTCAACGTGGGCGTGCTTGGTTTCACATATAAGCACACCAAATCGACCAAGGACCAGATATATGTGTCGCATCTCAAGACCCAAAAGGCCAACTTTAAGATCGACCTGTTTTCAATCTCCTTTGGAGTAGCGTTTTACCTTTAATTCCTCGTAGTCATGAAAGAATTACGCTACATCATCCTCAGCATAGCAATCCTGGCGGGTATAGGCGCCGTTGCCCAGGAGACGCGCCAATATATAGCCCGCACCGACACCCTTCAGGGCAGATTCGTTCCCGCGGGTGTTGATCCCGAGATGCTCGACGAGAAGGTGCTCGTCCATGGCGATACCGTGAGCATCATTATCCCTCAGCGCAACTATGGGCGCTACGATCGCGGCTTGTACAACTTCCTGTTCATTCCTCGCGGCTCATGGTCGGTAGGCCTTACAGCAAGCTATGGGTCATTGGATAGCGACGACATCTCCTTCTTTAAAGTGGTTGACAATTTCGACTTCGATGGCAAGCGCTACTCCATCAAGCCCTCGATAAGCTATTTCTTCCGCAACAACCAGTCGATAGGTTTGAAATTCAATTATACCAAAGGCGAGGCCGACCTCGGCAGCCTGAAGGTTGACATCGACGATATCGACTTCGACGTGCACGATGTGAGCTACTATACTCAGACGTATTCAGCCGCCGTTTTCTACCGCAACTACGTGGGTCTTGGCCGTGAGAAGCGCTTCGCCATCTTCAACGACGTCGACCTGCAATTCGGGGCGGGAAGTGCCCGTTTCAAGCGCTATTACAACGGCGAGTTGAGCGATACCAAGACTAAGATTACCGAGGTGGCGCTGAATTTCTCCCCGGGCGTGTGCGTGTTCATCGTCGACCAAGTTTCGTTCAATGTGTCGTTCGGCGTGTTTGGCGTGACGATGCGACATGAGAAACAGCGCACCAACGGCGAATACGATGGCTCGCGTTTCTCGTCGGGCGCCAATTTCAAGTTCAACATCTTCAATATCAACTTCGGAATGGGGGTTGTTTTCTAAAGAAAAAAGATTGAAGGTTAAAGGTTGAATGATAAAGGAAGAAAGGATTAAAGATTAACTGCTTTAATGATATGAAGAAAGTAATTTTGCCCTTGGTGGCAATAATGATATTGGGGCTCACGGGCTGTATCGAAAACGATATCCCGTATCCCCGCATCCAGCCCAACTTCACCACGTTTGAGGTGGAGGGTCAGAGCCGCGTGGCCCAAATCGACACGCTCAACCGAATGGTGACGGTGTTCCTTCCCGATGCCGCTGATATAGATATATATAATGTGAAAGTGACTTCCTACACTATCACACCTGAGGACGCCAAAGTGGTGGGTGACGACATTACTACACTCAACCTCTCGGAGGCCCTGACTGTCACCCTGAGCTTGTATCAGGATTACCAGTGGACAATTCAAGCCGACTATCAGGTTGACCGTGAATTCCAGATCAAGGGGGAGATTGGTACATCGACCATCGACCCTGTCAACCATCGCGTGCTGGCTACAGTTCCCGACAATCTCGACTTGACGGCATTGGAGGTGACAGCGATGAAACTCGGCCCTGTAGGGTCGACCCAGTCGCCTGATTTGACAGGACAGACTGTGGATTTCAGCTCGCCTGTAACGGTTGAGGTGACATCTCACGGCCATGTGGAGACTTGGACAATCTACGTCGACGTCACCAAGGCCAACGTCTTTACCGAGTCGGTGGATGCCTGGACCCGCGTGGTATGGGCCTACGGTAACGCTCAGGCCGGACGTGACAACGGTTTCGAGTATCGCGAGTCGACATCGCTTGATTGGATTAATGTGCAGTCGGATTGGATTGAGCATAACGGGGGCGACTTCACCGCCCGTATCATCCATCTTGAGCCGGCTACCACCTATGTCGTGCGTGCTTACACCAAGTATACCGACACCGAGGGCAACGCCATTACCGAATACGGATCGGAGATCGAGGTTACCACAGGCGTGGAGCAGCAAGTACCCAACGCATCACTCGACGAGTGGTGGCTCGACGGCAAGGTATGGTGCCCGTGGGCTGAGGGTGGCGAAAGCTACTGGGATACCGGCAACAAGGGAGCAACGACGCTTGGCCAGAGCAATTCCGTGCCCACAAGCGACACCTCCACTGGCACCGGACAGGCCGCGATGCTCCAAACCAAATTCGTGGGTATCGGTATGCTTGGCAAGTTAGCCGCCGGCAACTTGTTCGCAGGTGTGTATGTGCGCACCGACGGCACCAATGGTGTGTTGTCGTTCGGCCGCGAGTTTGATCAACGCCCCACAAAACTGTCGGCATGGGTAAAGTATAATACGGTTGATATCGACTATGCCCCGGCGTCCTACGGCTATCCCGAGTTGAAGGGCCAGCCCGACACATGCGTGGTGTGGTGCGCGCTGATCGACAGCGATACCCCCTGCGAGATCCGCACCAATCCCAGTAACCGCAAGCTCTTTGACGAAAATGGCGATGACGTGATTGCTTATGGACGTTTCCAAAGCGGCACCACCATCGATAATTACACCCAGATAGAGGTTAACCTCGACTATAAGTCGACCTCGCGCGTGCCTCGTTACATCCTGATTGTAGCATCGGCCAGCAAGTACGGCGACTTCTTCACCGGGGGCAACGGCTCGGTGCTCTACATCGACGACTTCAACCTCCACTACGACTATTAGTCGCCGTAGGCGGTAATAGTTGCAACTTTTTGTGTGCGCGGCGCGGCTCTATTCCATAAAGAGTCGCGTTGCGCACTCGTCATTAGGAACCAAGTGTGGCGGCTGATTGTTGTTATGTTAAATGGCCACAGAAGAGCTAATATTATTGCCTATAGAAAACGAGCCCCCGGTTGCAGGGTATTCCACACCGACTGAGGTTGACCCTGCCACAGGTCGACCGGATACTTTTTACAAGCCTGATTTCCAATGGGTAGTGAATAAGGAGGCAAAAACCAGGGCTTTACAAAAGGCAAGTGAAGAATTGCTCAGCGAATGCGATGCCCAGGGGTATTCATTGATGAACTATGGCGACTTCCTCGAGCGACTCTCGCGCCACTCAGGCATGTCGGTGCCGTTTCTGCTTGACAATCAGTGGGCAGTGAAGAATTATCTTGACCAGGCCCAACTCGCCGCCGCTCCCGACTGGTATCTTGAGCGGCGCACGCTCCGCAAGACCGATTCGGTGGTGTTGTACGGCACGCGGGAAGTGCCGCCGTTGATTCGCCAACGGCCTTACAAAAAGGCACTCACCTTGATTAAATTTGCCACCTTGGCATTGCCAGGGTTGACGGCTACTGAGCTGATAAGCCTGGGAAATATGATCGACATTTGGGTGAAAACGCCTCGCTATCGGGCGCATCTGAAGGCGATTGCGCGTTGGTTCAACCATCGGCGTCGCATGCTCGACGCCCGCACCAAGCGCATGGCTGTAGAAATCCTCACCTCCGAGGATCGCCAGTTGATGACCTCCCAGTTGCTTCAACTCGCCACCGCTCGTGGGCATGCCCTCGCTCCCAAATCCATCTCCCAACTCGACCGCATCCTTCAACTCCTGGGCTACGCCCCTGGCGAGGTCCACTCCCTCCTCCACCGCCACGCGTCGGCCCAACCTGGGATGGCCGCTGCCCTCAGCGGCCGTAACAGCGCTTGCGCGTCGGCCTGGGCCGACAGGAGTTCGATGGCCCCTGACAAGGAGTGTAATATCCTCGACCCAGTTACCCTCCAAGCCATTGAGGCTCCCACTGAAAAGGCGCAACTCCTACTCGCTGAGGTCTTTGAGGAGAAATCACCCGAGCATTCCGAGATTTCTGAGATTCCCGAAACTCCCGAGATTTCCGAGAATTCCGAAAATTCCGAGAATCCCGCGGCATCCCTCCTTCACGCCTTGATGGCACGCTCTGAGTGGACCCGCGACGAGATCGCCCCATGGAGTGCCGCTTGGCCCACCGTGGATCTCGCCTTAGAGGCCGTCAACGACCTAGCCATGGAACGCGTGGGCGACACCGTCGTCGAAATTGACGGCCCCACCATCCACGTCACCACCGAATACAAGGATTATCTATGATGGCCTGGCCCAGGGTCGAACTCGGGTGGACACAACAATCTAAGCGTTTGAATTGTTAATCAGTCAGTAACAAAGCAACTGATATGACCGCACATAGTACACTTTCGGCGATGACTCCGCCCCGCATCATCAAGCAGCGCGACCGCGACGCAATTATCCGCTCCCTCCGCTCGGGAGTGGTTCCAGCCACCGGCCTTCAACATATCCAAGTGGGTAGAAGTGAGGAGATCAAATCGTTTGTTCGCGACATCGACGCTGTGGCCGACGGTGGTGCGTCGCTGCGACTGGTAATCGGCGAGTACGGAGCGGGCAAAACTTTTTTCCTGTCGCTGGTGCGTACAATGGCGATGGAGCGTGGCCTATTGACGATGAAGGCCGATCTCTCGCCCGAAAAGCGATTTCACGGCAGTGGAGGGCAGGCGCGCCGACTGCTGTCGGAGTTGGTGGCATCGTTGTCTACGCGCACCAAGACCGACGGTCAGGCTCTGCCGATGGTGCTCGACCGGCTTTCGGCCAAAGCCGCAACCGAAGGGACCACAGTGCGTCATCTTTTGGAACCGCTCACCCAACTCCCTGGCGGACATGCGTTTGCAAAAGTAGTGGATATCTACTGTAGGGCTGAAAGTGACGGTCAAAGGTTGGCCGCACAACGCTGGTTGACAGCCGATTACACTACACGCACCGATGCTTTGCGCGACCTTGGCGTGCGCGAATATTTAGGCGATGCCGACCTGTTCCCCACGCTCCGATTGTATGCCGAATTGGCCGTTGCGGCTGGTTTCAAAGGCCTGTATGTGTGCGTAGATGAGCTGGTTAACTTGTACAAAATAACTAATGCCGTATCCCGTCGCGCCAACTATGAGGACTTGCTTTCTATGCTTAACGCCACCCTTCAGGGCAACGTCCACTCCCTTGGGATCGTGCTGAGCGGCACGCCTGAATTTCTCACCGACACCCGTCGCGGCCTCTACAGCTACGAGGCTTTGCGATCGCGTCTGGCCGAAAACTCACTTGCGGCTCAAGTAGGTCTAAAGGATTATGATTCAACGGTTTTGCGATTGTCGAATCTAACTCCTGAGGAACTCTATGTGTTGCTGAAAAATCTGCGTGAGGTGATGGCGTCAGGCACGCAAGGCTTGCGTGAGCGTGTGCCCGACATGGCCCTGGAGGCCTACCTGCGCCACTGCTACGAGCGTATTGGCGAGAGCTACTTCCGCACGCCGCGTAACACCATAAAGGGCTTCATCGATATGATGTCGCTGCTCGAGCAGTACCCGGAAATGGATTGGCGCACGATTCTCCCCACGGTGAGCGTCGACGTGGATGTCGAGCCCTCACCCATGGCAGAGTTTATGCTATAAGAATAGCGATCGAATTGGCGTGAGTTTGGCCACGGTTTCGGTCCACTCTTTCTCGGCTGAGGATTGGCCGGTGATGCCACCACCTGCGTAGAACACGGCCTTGCTGGCGGTGAATCTCGCGCAACGAAGCACTACCCACGCTTGGTACTCACCTACATCCTCCCGGGTGATTTCGCAAAATCCCGCGTAGCAGTCCCTTGGCTGCGACTCAAGTCGCTCAATATCAGCCAGTGACTCATATACCGGCAAACCCGCTACAGCCGGTGTGGGGCTCAACAACGAGGCCATCATCGATGGTGACTGGCGCCCCAACTTCCCGGTGATAGTTTGGCAGATGTGCTCAATGTTGCCCGCGGGAAGTGTGAATGGTTCGCTCACATCGGGTTTTAATCCCATAGATCGCAGTCGTTCAACGATATAGCGCGTCACCAGCGACTGCTCCTCGCTGTTTTTGTTGTCCCAATCCCCTTGGGAGCCGATTTTGCGCGTGCCGGCTAAAGCCATTGTGAAGTAATTCTCTTTGTCGCAACGCATTAACACCTCAGGCGATGACATCAACCAGGCTCCGGTTTCTGTGGTATACCATGCGCAATTCATGCGTGGCGACGGTTGGCTCAGCAGGCGCTCTATGGCTGTAATAGCGGATTCAGGGGCGATTTCCAACGTTTCTACGCGCGAGAAAACGGTCTTGCCTCCGTTGGCCTTGCGCTTGGTGATGATCTCCCTGACGCTGCGGATATAGGTTTCCTTTGGCGTTGATGAAGGGAGAGGTGAGCTAAGGGTGAAGGATGAAGGTTGAAGAGTAGAGTGGGGGGCTGATACTTCGTCGAGGCGAGGCACGATAGTCGCCACAACACGGTCACGCCAGCCGTGCACGCGGAAACGCTCGTGTAGTAACGGTTGGCTTACGCTGTCATCGGCATAGAATGTCACGTTACTGTCGCCCGGCTCGGCGTACACCACAAAGGGGATAGCGTGGGCGAGGCAATGAGCTACTGCGCGTCGTTGATCAGCGGTTATCGGCATCGTCTACTACACGGGCTATCAGTTCGAAAGGCAAAGCTTCCTCCACCTCCACGGTGTAGAATTGTCCCCGCTGCAGTGGGTGACCTTTGCGTATCAATACCTCGGGATCCACCTCGGGCGAGTCGAATTCGGTGCGGCCGACGTAGAATTCTTCCTCCTCTCGGTCGATTATCACGCGTAGCCGCTCACCGATTTTATCTTCTTGAATCTCAAGTGACATGCGCTCCTGTAGCTCCATAAGTTGGGCTAGTCGTTGCTCTTTCACCTCTTGAGGAATGTCATCATCGAGATTTTTGGCGCCCCAGGTGTCCTCCTCTTCGCAGTAGGCAAATGCGCCCATTCGCTCAAATCGCTGTTCCTCAACGAATTGAAGCAATTCTTGGAACTCTTCCTCTCCTTCGCCGGGGAAACCCACCATGAGAGTTGTGCGGATATGGATGCCGGGCACTCTACGACGTATCTCCTTGAGCAGCTGTCGAGTTTCCTCGCCAGTGATGTGTCGCCGCATATTGTTTAGCACCGGGTCGGAGATATGTTGCAGGGCAATGTCGAGGTAACGGCACACGTTTTTGTGGCGCGCCATCACGTCGAGTAGCTCCATTGGGAATTGAGCCGGGTAGGCGTAATGTAGCCTAATCCATTCCACGCCAGGGATTTGAGCCATGCGGTCAACCAATTCGGGGAGGGCTTGTCGTTTATACAGGTCAAGTCCATAGCTGGAGAGATCCTGAGCGATTACGTTAAACTCTTTAACGCCCTTTGCTACAAGCGATTGCACCTCTTGGAGAATCTCGTCTATGGGACGAGAGTGATGACGCCCGGTGATAAGGGGGATGGCGCAGAAGGCGCAAAATCGGTTGCAGCCCTCCGATATTTTTATGTAGGCGTGATGGGGACCCGTGGTGAGGACTCGGTCGTAGGGGGTGACTGCGGGGTTGGAGTGGGTCAAACGTCCCACTAAAGCGGGCCAGTCAAATTTACCGTACCAGCCGTCAACCTCCGGCAACTCCTCGGGCAATTCCTTGGCGTAACGCTGCGAGAGACAGCCCATTACAAATACCTTTTCGATGTCGCCATCGGCTTTCTGCTCGGTGTAATTGAGGATTTCCCCGATTGATTCCTCCTTGGCGTCGCCGATGAAGCCGCAGGTGTTGATCACGACCACGTTGGCTGGCTCGTCCTCGTTTTTGAGGATGAGCCCCGCGTCGGTCAGCATCTTCATAAGTCGCTCGCTATCAACAAGATTCTTGGAGCAGCCAAGCGAAACGACCTTAACTGTTTTGCGTGGCATTATTTCTCGCCGAAGAGTGATTCAACAAATTCGCGCTTGTGGAACACTTGGAGGTCGTTGATGCCCTCGCCCAGGCCGATGTACTTCACGGGGATCTTGAATTGGTCGGAAATGCCGATTACGACACCACCCTTGGCTGTGCCATCCAACTTTGTGATTGCCAACTCGTTGACCTGCGTGGCCGCAACAAATTGGCGGGCTTGCTCGAAGGCATTTTGCCCTGTGGAACCGTCGAGGACGAGTAGCACCTCGTGGGGAGCGTCGGGCACCACCTTCTGCATCACGTTGCGTATCTTGGTCAACTCATCCATGAGGCCTTTCTTGTTGTGAAGACGTCCGGCGGTGTCGATGATCACCACGTCAACGTCGTTGGCTTTGGCCGACTGGAGCGTGTCGTAAGCCACGGCGGCAGGGTCGGAGCCGAGCTTTTGTTTAACTACCGGCACTCCTGCGCGTTCGCCCCAGATGTCGAGTTGCTCCACGGCGGCGGCGCGGAAGGTGTCGGCGGCGCCGAGCATCACCTTGTTTCCGGCGTTCTTGAATTGCGCCGCCAACTTGCCGATTGTGGTGGTTTTTCCCACGCCGTTGACACCCACCACCATGATCACGTGGGGCTTGTGACCTTCGGGCACCTTGAAGTCGTCGGAGGCGGCCGTTTCGTTGTCGTTCTCGGCGAGAAGGTCGGTGATCTCCTCGCATAAGAGCCGGTTCAACTCGCTGGAGCTAACATATTTATCGCGAGCCACTCGGGCCTCGATTCGTTCTATGATCTTGAGAGTGGTATCGACGCCTACGTCGGAGGTGATGAACACCTCCTCGAGGTTGTCGAGGATTTCATCGTCTATTTTCGATTTTCCGGCCACCGCGCGAGCCAATTTGGCGAATACGCCCTCCTTGGTGCGCTCCAGGCCGCGGTCGAGTGTCTCTTTTTTTTCCTTGGAAAAGAAATTGAAAATTCCCATATCATCACAATTTTACGCGAAGATAACGAAAAAATTCGGTATTTCTATGGGAATTTCCCGCAGAAGCTGCAGAAGGCGCAGAAGATTATCTACTTTATGTTTATTCGGGGATGTTCCCGCCGAAGGCACGGAATTTTCTGTGTTATATTGTTCTTCTGTCTTATTTTCTGCGTGATCTGTGTTTTCTGCGGGATTTTTTTCTGATTGAGATTTCTTAAAAATTTAACAAGGGTGTAATAATCAGGTAAGGTGGATGGGGTAGTTTCGCGGTGGATATTAGATTATATTTCATTCATCACCTATGACGATTAGACGTTTGCTTTTGGCCGCTGCCTTCCTGCTACCGTGCCTGCTGGCCTTTGGCGAGGAAAGGGAGAGCGCAGCCACTACTATCGACTTGAAAGAGTACATGCCCACGATCTCGGGCACCATCCGCGCCCGCTACGAGTGGGAATTCCAGAACGGCGACCAGCGCTACCAGGTGCGCAACGCCCGACTGTGGATTGAGGGCAAAATCGCCCAACCGATCGACTACAAACTCGAGGCCGACTTCTGCGAGAAGGGCAAATTCAAGGTTCTGGCGGCGTGGGGTCGACTGGCGATCACCCCCGATTTCAAGGTGCAGGGCGGCGAATTTCGCATGCCATTCGCCGTGGAGCCGTTCCGCTCGCCCCACACTTACATTTTCACCAACCGCTCGTTCATCGCTAAGCAGGTGGGCAACGTGCGCGGTGTGGGCGCCAAGTTGATCTGGACGCCTCACGCCACGCCTTGGACGCTGGAGGGGGCGATGTTCAACGTCTCAGAGATCACCGACCACACCCAGTGGGGCCACGCCATGGCTTGGGCGGCGCGAGCCTCCTACAAGGTGGGGGAGTTCACACTCGTGGGCAGCTTTGAGTCGATCGTGCCCGACTCGATACGCATCAACATGACCGACGCCTGTGTGGCCTACAAATCGGGTCGTTGGACAGCCGAGGCCGAGTATCTTTACAAGCATTACACCAACGACCGTTTCCGCGCGTGCCACGCCTATTCGGCGTTCGTGTCCTACGCGATGCCGGTGAGGGTGGGGGTGTTCAACCAGTTGTCGTTCCAGGGGCGTTGGGATGGCATGACCGACCATAGCGACGGCACGCGCGACGACGACGGCAATCTTTACCTTACCGACGAGGCGCGCAACCGCCTGACGCTTGGAACGACGCTAAGCTACATCCACGGCAAAACCCACGCCGACGTGCGTTTAAATTACGAGAATTATTTCTACCACAAGCATTTTTTAGGACCGCAGGGAGAGAGGGACAAGCTCTCCATTGAGATGGTTGTGCATTTCTAATGGTGTCGGGTAGAATGCGAGGGAGGGAGGCCTGGAAGGCGCGGGTGGGGACACCCATACTCCTTGTTTGATGACCTAAAACATAGAGCGGGCTTTGGCGAGAGTGTCGTGGGAGCCGACATCCACCCAGCGGTAAGGGGTGGGGTAGAGGTAGCCGTGAACGGCTTCCCCTTTCTGGGCCTCGTGGAGGTAGAAGGGGATGATACCGAAGGGTTGGATGGCTTTCCCGCGGTGACCCTCGGGGCACTCAACAGCCTTTTCGGAGGCGATGGCGTAAGCGCTCAGATGTTCAAGCAACGCGGGAGAAATAATGTGTATTCCCCCGAAAGCTAAGGGGAGAAGGTTGTTAATTTCTTGTCCTGGCGGGATGGTCTCGCCGGTTTTGGTGTTGATCCATGCGCGGAGTTGCATCTGGTCGTCCCAGAGGAGGTAGCGGGAGGTCGTGCGGTCCTTCACCAGAAGTGTGGCAAGTGCGCCTGAGCGCTGATGGGCTGTCTCCATGGCCCGGAAGTCGAGGTCGGTAAGGATGTCGACGTTGTGTACGAGTATGGGCTCATTGCCCTCGAGCAGCGGTGCGGCTTTTAGTAGTCCGCCCCCGGTGTCGAGCAACAGGTCGCTCTCATCGGAGATGGTGATATCCACACCAAAATTTTTGTTATCGTGCAAATAATCTACGATTTGCTGGGCGAGGTAGTGGACGTTTACCACAATTTTCGTTACTCCCGCGGCCTTCACGTTCTCGATCACGCGCTGCAGCATAGGCTTCCCTCCGACGTCAACCAATGCTTTGGGGATGGTGTCGGTAATGGGAGCGAGTCGCGTGCCCAGCCCCGCGGCGAAAATCATCGCTTTCATCGACGAGGAAGGAAGGTTTGTTCGATATTCTGCTCCCGGTGAACGAGTTCCACCTTCACGTTGAATTTCTCGTGGATGTGCTCGGCCAGGTGTTGCGCGCAGTACACCGAGCGATGCTGACCGCCTGTGCAACCGAACGACACCATGAGATTGGTGAACCCGCGCTCCTTGTAACGTTCAACCGACGCGTCGACCATCGCGGTGGCGTGCTCGAGGAATGTGAGGATCTCGCCGTCGTTCTCCAAGAAGGAGATTACTTGGGGGTCGAGGCCAGTGAACGGTTTGTAGCGCTCGTATTTTCCGGGGTTGTTAACAGTGCGACAATCAAAGACATAGCCGCCGCCGTTGCCCGACGTGTCGTTAGGGATTCCTTTCTTGTAGGCGAAGCTCATCACCTTGACAGTGAGTGAGCGCTTCTCAAGCTCGTCGGAGAACTGTTTCATCTCGGTTAACTCCTTGAGTAACATGCTCAAATAAGGGTATTCGGGGTAGGGCTCCTCAAGCAACGTGCGCAGATTGGCGATGGCAAACGGTACCGACTGCATGAAGTGGGGTTTCTTTTCAAAATATCCTCTAAAGCCGTAAGCTCCAAGCACTTGCAATGTGCGGAACAGCACGAAATGGCGCAATTGCTCATGGAAGTACTCCTTGTCGACCGGCTTGTACTTGCGCAAGGCGTCGATGTATTCGTCGATCAGTTCCTGGCGCAGGGAGTCGGGGAGGTTGGCCTTTGCTTGCCACAGGAATGATGCCACATCGTAGTAGAAGGGGCCTTTGCGGCCGCCTTGGAAATCGATCAGCCAAGGGGTGCCGTCGGGTCGGAGCATCACATTGCGCGACTGGAAATCGCGGTACATGAACGTGCTCGACTGGCTACGCATCAGCACCTCGGCCATGGCTTGGAAATCGTCCTCAAGCCGGTCCTCGGAGAATTCTATCCCCGTTGCCTTTAAGAAACAGTATTTGAAGTAGTTAAGATCCCACATTATCGACCTGACATCGAATTCAGCCAGGGGGTAGCACTTGGAGAAATCCAACCCCACTGCGCCGTTGAATTGCACGTCGGGGAGCAGGCGTATCGTCTTAACTAACAGGTCCTTTTCCTCGGCCGAGAAGGAGCGGGTGGCTCGTCCCTTGGCAATTGCTTGGAACAACAGGCTGTCGCCCAAGTCCTCCTGCAGGTAAGCCATTTTGTCGTCGCTCACGGCCAAAACCTCGGGAACTGGCAAGCCGCGCTCGCGGAAATGCTGGTCGAGGTAGATAAACGCCTCGTTCTCGGGGAGCGATGTGCCCAGCACTCCGATAAGCGAGCGAGGGCCCGCGAGGCGGAAATATCGGCGGTTGCTACCCGATGAGGGGAGCTCGGTAACTTGTTGCGGCTCTTGGCCGGTGACGTCTTTGTATAGTTTGGTTAGGGTGGTTGCGTCCATTGTGGGGGATAATTTTTGCAAAGTTAAGTAAAATTTCCTTATGGGAGAAGTCGAGAGATAGAATACATTAATGCGTTAGTATGCGTTAGTAAGCGAAAAGTTGCAAAATTAAACAAAACGCGCTATCTTTGTGGCAATAAACAACAAGCGAAATTATTCACAATCATTATTGCAAAGAATATGCTAAAGACAGTCAGGGTTGTATTAGCGTGGCCCTTTTTCCTCGCTATCACATGGCTCTTTTTGGATTTCACGGGATTGGCAGCCGCATGGTTCGGCTGGATGGCCAAGATTCAAGTAGTCCCGGCGTTGCTGGCGCTCAACATAGTGGCGTTGGCTGTAGTGGCGTTACTCACAGTGATTTTCGGCCGAGTTTACTGCTCCATCATCTGCCCGCTGGGGGTGATGCAGGACGGTTTCACGTGGTTGCGTGGCCATGTCGGGCCGAAAAAGAAACGTAAAAACCGTTTCCGGTTCACGCCGAATAAGCCAAGCTTGCGCATCGGTGTAGCGGTGGTGTTCCTCGCGTTGCTATGCGCCGGAGGAGCGGCACGCGCGATCGCCGCCTTGATCGCTCCCTACAGTGCCTATGGTCGCATCGCATCGTCGCTGCTCGCCCCCGTATACGACTTGGCAAACAATGGCATGGCAGCGGTGGCCGAGGCCGAGGATTCAGTGGCGTTCTACACCGTCGACGGCTCCACGGCTTGGAATCCCATCGTCACGCTTGTGGCAGTGGTTACGCTGGTTGTCGTGGGAGGATTCGCCTTTTTCAAGGGACGCTGGTGGTGCAACAACATCTGTCCCGTTGGCACGATGCTTGGCTATCTTTCCAAGGGCGCGTTGTACAAGATCAGGATCGACACCTCCAAGTGCATCAACTGTGGCAAGTGTGGTCGCGAGTGCAAGGCGTCGTGTATCGACACCAAGAATCATCGTGTCGACTATACCCGCTGCGTTGCGTGCATGGACTGCATCGGCAATTGCTCAACCAACGCCATCTCCTACTCGGTTGTCGCTCCAAAGGACGAGCAAAAGGACGATGAGCGATTCATTGAAAATAAAGCTGAAGCACCCAAGAAAGAATCACCCAAGGTCGAGGTAAATGCGACCGAGGATAACGGCCGTCGCCAATTCATGTTAACGGGTCTGGCCGTCGGAGCCGGAGCGGCAGTGGCTTGGGCGCAGGGCAAAACCACGGATGGTGGATTGGCAGCGCTTCGCCCCAAGCATGCGCCCGATCGCAAAAAGCCGATCGCCCCTCCTGGATCGGGTAGCTACAAATCGTTCCACGACCATTGCACTCGATGCCAATTGTGTATCAACCAGTGTCCCAACGGCGTGCTGCAACCCAAGATTGCCATGGGTGGATTCATGATTCCCGAGATGGTGTTCACCACTGGATATTGCCGTCCTGAGTGTAGCCGGTGCTCGACAGTGTGTCCTACCGGTTCGATTAGATTGATCACACCCGAGGAGCGCACAGCCGTTTCCGTGGGCGTGGCATCAGTGGATTACGACATATGCTTGGCGGCGGCCGACGGCGAGAATTGCGGCAACTGCGCCCGCCATTGCCCCGCTGAGGCTATCGTGATGGTCGAAGTGACCGAGGGTTCACGCCAAAAGCGACCTGTGGTCAACCCGGCTCTGTGCATAGGGTGCGGTGCTTGCGAGCATCTGTGCCCCGTGAGCCCCGTGAGCGCCATCACTGTCGAGGGCCGAGAGGTACACACTCCAGTCAAACCAATAATCGTATAACAAGATGAAAACCAACGATATATCACGTCGCAAATTTTTGAAATACATGGGCATCGGCGCCGGTGCGACCATGTTGGCTGGCACATCATGCGTCACTCGTTCCGACAAAACCCAAGAGGAAGAGACGGGCGAGATGACCTACCGCGTCAACCCCTCCACGGGCGATCGTGTGTCGCTCCTAGGCTACGGTTGCATGCGCCTGCCCGTACTTCCTGCCCCTGCCGGCGCTCCTGAAAACGAGGACGGAGGCATCGACCAGGAGGAGGTGAATCGCCAAGTTGACGTGGCTATCGCCGGCGGCGTCAACTATTTCGACACGTCGCCCGCCTACTGCAAAGGCCGCTCGGAAAAGGCTATGGGTGAGGCTCTTAGCCGCTATCCCCGTGATTCGTATTTCATCGCCACTAAGCTATCCAACTTCGACGAGTCGACATGGCCTCGCGAGAAATCGCAGGAGATGTTTGAAAACTCGTTGAAATATCTGCGCACCGATTATCTCGATTACCTGTTGCTCCACTGCGTGGGTGTGGGCAGTTTTGAGGCGTTCAATCATCGTTACGAGGAGAACGGCATCCTCGACTGGTTGGTCGAGCAACGCCAAAACGGTAGAATTCGTAATCTGGGTTTCTCGTATCATGGTGATATCGAGGTTTTTGACCACGCGTTGAAAATGCACGACGAGGGTCGCCTGAAATGGGATTTCGTCCAAATCCAGCTCAACTACGTCGACTGGGAGCAAGCCAAGGCCCAGAATGAGCGCGAAACCGACGCCAAATACCTCTACGGCGAGTTGACCCGTCGCGGCATTTGCGCCGTGGTGATGGAGCCATTGCTTGGAGGACGTCTTGCCAATGTGTCCAACAACCTCCTGGCCATTATGGAGAAAGAACGTCCCGGCGACACTCCCGCCAAGTGGGCCTTCCGCTACGCCGGTACTCCTGAGAATATCCTCACCGTCCTTTCTGGCATGACTTATATGGATCACCTGAAGGAGAACCTCAAGACGTTCTCACCTCTGCATCCCCTCACGGCTGAGGAGGACGCCACGCTGATGCACATCGCCCGCTTGATGATGCAGCACCCCGCGATTCCATGCACCGAGTGCCAGTACTGCATGCCTTGCCCCTATGGCATCGACATCCCGTCGACGTTCGCCCACTACAACCATATGCTCAGCGAGGACAGCATCGTAGACGACGCTCGCGACCCGCATTTCGCACAAGCTCGCAAGCGCTTCCTTGTGGGCTACGACCGCAAGGTGCCACGCTTGCGCCAGGCCTCCCATTGCATCGGTTGCGGCGTGTGCGCGCCCCATTGCCCACAGGAGATTCATATCCCCGACGAATTGCACAAAATCGACGCCTACGCCGAGAAACTGCGTCGCCAGGCATGACCGACAACCCATTCCATCTCCTTGGCGAGGGCGACACCTTGGTGGTGATCACCTCCGAAGGCATCGAGCACCACCTCTCCGAGCGAGGGGTGGCGCCTCTTTATCAGGCTTGTCTTAACGGGTGGTTGCAGAACGCGATTATTGTGGATAAAGTAACCGGGCTTGGAGCGGCCGTTGTGATGGCGCGTGGAGGCGTTGCTCGCTACTTCACTCGCGTGATCTCCCGCTCGGCTTTGGCCTATTTGGAAAGTCACGGAGTGCAGGGGGAGGCATTGGAGGTGGTTGACGGTATCATCAACCGCCGCGGCGACGGCCCATGTCCCCTGGAGTCGCGCCTGAGCCGGGTGGCTGATGATAGTTACTGGCAGGTCATCCAAGATTTTGTTTTTGAAACCACTAATAGACACTAAAATCCGAGGATAGAAAATTTAAGGCTCGTAAACTCGCTAATGCACACGAATCTCGCCAAGGTGCCTTTCTGGATAGATTGGTGCTCATTGGCGTGTTTGCGAGCTGGAAAAAACAATAGCGGGATTGGTGGTTATTGGTGTTGGCCCCGAACCTAAACGTGTATAAAGCGAAAGAGCCTTGTCTCACGACAAAACTCTTTCTCCATGTTGTAAAGTGTATACAGGGATGTGATTATTATGCTATCCGAAAGTGATTGTTATCACTAACTGGCCACAAAAATAATTGTTATTTTTTAACTAACAAACAATAGTTCGTTAAAAATTTGACATATGGTTAAGCGGCTGCGGCCGCCACGC
>JAJBVP010000040.1 GCA_020859755.1 Bacteroidales bacterium
TTGGCTCTTGTACTACTCTTGTAGGTCTATTGTAAGTCTTCTCAATGTTCTCTTTAAGAATCACAAAAAGCGGATGTACTGTTATTTGGGGGCAAAGATATAAAAATTCGCGCACACGCGCAGGGGGGAGGAGTAAATTTTAAAGGAGGAAAGGATAAAAGGATAAAAGGTGGCTTGCGCGTGTGGCCACTGAGGGCAGCGGGCGTCCTGGTTGGGCTGGCGCGTGGTGTATTGGTAGAAAAGGGCGAAAATTCGACTTATGGGAAAATAAAGGGGGAAATTTGGCCTAATTTTCCAAAAGGAATAGCTGAGGTGTTCCAATTTTCATTAGTAACTTTGCACCGAAATTCTTGCGCAAAGGGGATAAATGCGCCCCGCTGCCATCAAGAAATTGCGTAAACAGCTAAAAATCAAGTGATTTAATAAGTGCTTTTGGTATCCAATAGAGAAAAAGTAATTTTACATCGTAATAATAAAGTGAAGAAACAAATGACACGACTCGCACAGCGCTCCTTGGGAGCTCTCGCCGCCCTCGGCCTTGTAGTAGGCCTCAGTTCCTGCGGCGGTGACCAGCAGCAAACGGGCTCGCAGGCCCCGGAAATCGCCACCCTCACCATAGCGGAGGGTACCTCCAACCTCAACTCATCCTTCCCCGCCACCATCAAGGGAAAAACCGACATCGAGATCCGTCCCCAGGTAACGGGATTCATCACGAAGGTGCATGTGGATGAGGGTCAGCACGTTAAGAAGGGTCAAGTGCTCTTTACTCTGGATCAGGTGACTTATCAGGCCGCGGTTGACGCCGCCAAGGCTTCGGTCAACGTTGCCCAAACGGCCGTTGAGACCGCCAAAATCACCCTCGACAACAAGAAAAAACTTCTCGACAAGAATATCATTTCGCAATACGAGTGGCAACTGGCCGACAACGATTATCGCACGGCCCTGTCGCAGCTCGCTTCGGCCAAGGCTAACCTGGCTTCGGCTCAGAAGAATCTGGCATACACCGTGGTAACCTCGCCGAGCGACGGTGTTGTAGGCTCGATTCCCAACCGTGAGGGCTCGCTTGCCTCTCCCTCGTCGGCCCAGGCCCTGACGACGGTGAGCCAGAACGACAAGATTTACGCCTACTTCTCGCTGAACGAGAAGGATATCCTCCAGTTGACGGAGAACGGAACTCGCTCGCTTGACGCGGCCATCAAGGCGATGCCTGAGGTGAAGCTTCAGCTGGCCAACGGGGAGATATACCCGTTCTCGGGCCAGGTAGCCACCGTGTCGGGCGTGATAGACAACACTACCGGCTCGGCCTCGGTGCGCGCCCTCTTTGACAACCCCTCAGGCATGCTCCGCTCCGGCTCCACCGGCACGATACTGATACCGGTAACCAACACCAACGCGATCATCATCCCGCAGAAGGCTACCTTTGAGTTGCAGGACAAGAAATTCGTGTACGTAGTAAACGATTCCAATGTGGTTAACGCCCGCCCGATCACTATCCAGTCGCTCAACGACGGCAAGACCTACGTGGTAACCTCGGGCTTGAACGTGGGCGAGCGCATCGCCACCGAGGGCGTGGGCACCAAGCTGAGCGAGGGCCTGCAGATCACCCCGGTTGACGCCGCCGCGCAAGCCGCAGCCCAGGAGGCCGCAGCCCAGCAGCAAGCCGCCCAAAAATAAACCATTCATCCCAACCGACTAATCATTCTAATCACAAGAAATGAAACTTGACGCGTTTATTAACCGTCCGGTGCTATCGACGGTTATATCAATATTTATTGTCTTGTTGGGCTTGATCGGATTGTTCTCGCTTCCCGTCACCCAATACCCGGACATTGCCCCGCCTACCATCTCGGTGACCACGACCTACACCGGCGCCAACGCCCAGGCCGTGCTCAACTCGGTGATCGCCCCCTTGGAGGAGTCGATCAACGGTGCCGAGGGCATGACCTACATGGAGTCGACGGCCACCAACACCGGCTCGGCTACCATCAACGTATACTTTGAGCAGGGTTTCGACCCCGACATGGCCGCCGTGGACGTGCAAAACCGTGTGGCCAAGGCTCAGAACCTGCTGCCGGCCGAGGTAACCAAGGTGGGCGTGTTGACGCAGAAGCGCCAGACGTCGATGCTTCTGGGTGTCGCCCTTACCGCAATGGAGGATGGCGTGTACACCGAGGAGTTCATCGAGAACTATATGAAGATCAACGTCGTGCCTGTGCTGCAACGTGTATCGGGCGTGGGCGACGTGATGGTGATGGGCGCCAACTACTCAATGCGTATATGGCTTAAGCCGGACGTGATGGCGCAGTACAACCTGATGCCAGAAGACGTGACGGCTGCACTCGCCGAGCAGAACATCGAGGCCGCGCCCGGTGCATTCGGCGAGCAGGGCGACCAGAGCTTCCAGTACACGATGAAGTACAAGGGACGTCTGGAGACTCCTGAGGAGTTTGACAACATCGTGATCCGCGCCAACGAGAACGGCGACGTGCTTTACCTTAAGGACGTGGCCGACGTGGAGCTTGGCCGAGAGACTTACGGCTTCCACGGCTTGATGAACGGCCGTCCCTCAACGATGGCTATCGTGTTCCAGACGGCCGGCTCCAACGCTACCCAGATTATCAATGAGTGTATCGGCGAGGTCGACAAGCTGGCCAAGGATTTGCCTGCTGGCTTGGAGTTTGACATCCCGATGAACAACAACGACTTCCTTTACGCGTCGATCAACACTGTGGTTCACACGCTTATCGAGGCGTTCGTGCTTGTGTTCTTCGTTGTATACGTGTTCCTGCAGGACATCCGCTCGACCATCGTGCCGGCTATCGCCATCCCTGTGGCGTTGATTGGTACGTTCTTCGGTATCAAGCTCATCGGTTTCTCAATCAACTTGATCACCCTGTCGGCCCTCGTGCTCGCAATCGCGAATGTGGTGGACGACGCCATTGTGGTGGTGGAGGCGATCCATGCGAAATTGGACGTGGGATATAAGAGTGCCCGCAAGGCCTCGATCGACGCCATGAATGAGATCGCCGGCGCCCTTGTATCGATTACCCTGGTGGCCATGGTGGTGTATATCCCCGTGTCGTTCATGCCGGGTACCTCGGGCGTTTTCTACCAGCAATTCGGTATCACGATGGCCATCGCCATCTTCCTGTCGGCCATCAACGCCTTGACGCTGTCGCCGGCCCTTTGCGCGATGTTCCTTAAGGGACACGATGAGGATCAGACCCTGGGCGACCGCATGAAGGTGGCCTACAGCGAGGCCGGCAAGGCGATGGCTCACAAGGCCAAGCGCGCCTTCCACATCCCGCCGGTAGTCACTGTGCTGCTCATCGCGGCCACGATCACGTTCATGATTTTGGGGTGGTTCTCCACCGAGTCGGCTGCCAAGCTGGTCATCGCCATCGTTTGCGCCGTGCTGGCGTGCGTGGGTATGTTCGGCAAGGACTTCCACAAGTCGTTCAACAACGTATTTGAAAAGATTACCGGTCACTACGGAGGCTGGACCTCGTTCTTCATCCGCCACAAGATCACCGCGTTCGGCTCGGTTGCCGTTTCGATCGGCATCCTGGTGTGGTTGATGGGCACGACACCGCAGGCCCTTGTGCCCAACGAGGACACAGGCGTGTTCTTCGTGATGATCGATATGCCGCCGGGCACTTCGCAGGAGCGCACGACACAGACTCTTGACCAGGTGGACAAGGTGCTGTCGCAGATCCCCGGCGTGAAGATCCGCGAGATGATCAACGGCTACTCGTTCATCGCCGGCCAGGGAGCCACTTACGGCACGTTCATCGTCAAGCTCGATGACTGGAGCGAACGCAGCAGCGCGGAAAGCGTCGACAATTTAATCAAGCAGGTCTACTACTTGACGTCGAAGGTCGTCAAGGACGGCCGCGTTGTGGCCTTCGCGCCGCCTATGATCACCGGTTACTCGGCCACCAACGGATTCGAGATCAAGATGCAGGACAAGACCGGTGGCGACATCAACACGTTCTTCAACATCGTGCAGGGCTTCCTCAAGGAGCTGAATGCCCAGCCCGAGATCCAGATGGCCTACTCGACGTTCAACCCCACGTTCCCTCAGTACTTGGTAGACGTTGACGCCGCAAAATGTAAGCAAGCCGGCATCTCGCCGTCGACGATTCTGTCGACGCTGCAGGGATACTACGGAGGTATGTACGTATCCAACTTCAACCGTTTCGGTAAGATTTACCGCGTGATGATGCAGTCGGCTCCCGAGGCCCGCGTGACGCCTGAGACCCTGTCGTCAATCAAGGTAAGAAACGGCTCGGGGATGGCGTCGCTGAGCAACTATGTTACCGTCACCCGCGTATACGGACCCGACTTGCTGAACCGCTTCAACATGTTCCAGTCGATCTCCGTAACCGGTAGCCCCAACCCCGGGTACTCGTCGGGCTCAGCCCTCAAGGCCATCCAGCGCGTGGCCGCCGAGACACTCCCGGCAGGTTACACCTACGATTACGCGGGCATGACACGTGAGCAGGCCAACACGTCGGAGAACGCCACCGCCATCATCTTCGGCCTCTGCTTGCTCTTCGTTTACCTGATCCTCTCGGCCCAGTACGAGAGCTACATCCTGCCGCTGGCCGTGATCTTCTCCGTGCCGTTCGGCTTGATGGGCACGTTCATCTTCGCCAAGATATTCGACATCGACCTCAACATCTACCTCCAGATCGCGATGATCATGCTAATCGGCCTGTTGGCCAAGAACGCCATCCTTATCGTGGAGTTCGCCCGCGAGCGCCGCTACACCGGCATGTCGATTGTCAACGCCGCCATCGCGGGTGCGACCGCCCGTCTGCGTCCTATCTTGATGACCTCGTTGACGTTGATTATCGGTCTGTTGCCTATGATGTTCGCAACGGGAGTAGGCGCCAACGGTAACCGCGCCCTGGGTGCCGGTTCGATCGGCGGTATGTTGATCGGTATGATCCTACAGCTGTTGATAGTGCCCGCGCTCTACGTGATTTTCCAGAAGATTCAGGAGAAGATATCCCCGATCAAGTGGGACGACACCGACAACTCGTCGGTAGAGGCCGAGCTGGAGCAGTATGTGCCCAACAAGTAATCACTAAAGACAATTCATCAATATGAAAATCAAGCATATAGCAGCAGTGGCTGTAGCCTCGATCATGGTGTCGGGGCTCAGCTCCTGCCACATCTATCAGAAATTTGAGATGCCCGAGGACGACTCCTTGACCAAGGAGTATGTTGAGGCCCGCGACGCCGCGGTCGACTCGGCGGCCTTCGGCAACTTGCAGTGGCAGCAGGTGTTCACCGATCCGGTGCTGGTGGACCTGATCAACCGCGCCCTGGAGAACAACGTCAACTATCAGAACGCTAAATTGAACATCGACGTGGCCCAGGCTCAGCTCAAAGGTGCCAAATTGGCCTACTTCCCCTCATTGTCATTGGGCCCCAACGGCGCTGGCGCCAACTATCACACCCAATGCGGCTCCACGGGCTGGTCGTGGACCTACTCCATCCCCGCCACGGCTACTTGGGAGGTGGACATCTTCGCCAAATTGCTCAACTCCAAGCGCTCAGCCAAGGCCGCGCTGCTTAAGAGCGAGGCTTACGAGCAGGCAGTGCGCTCGCAGTTAATCGGCACCGTGGCCAATTGCTACTACGCCCTTGTCAACATCGAGGCCCAGCTCAAGCTTGCCCGCGAAACCGCTGTACTGTGGGCCCAGAGCGTGCAGACGATGAAGGACTTGAAGGAGGCCGGGCGCCTGAAGGAGACCGCCGTTGTACAGAGCGAGGCCAACTACTACTCGATACTGGCGTCGATCACCGACCTTGAGGTTTCGAAAGACCAGTTGATGAACTCGATGTCGCTTTTGGTTGACGTGATGCCCACGCAATTCGCCGTGGCTCCCGAGGCCGAGCTTGACGCTCCCGAAATCCTGCGCGAGGCGATCCCGATGCGCGAGCTGGCCGCCCGTCCCGACGTGCGCGCAGCCGAGCAGGATCTGGCCGTAGCCTACTACGCCACCAATTCGGCTCGCTGCAACTTCTATCCCTCGCTGGCAATCACCGCTCAGGGAGGATTCACCAATTTGCTCGGCTCGATTATCCAGAATCCCGGCGACTGGTTCATCCAGTTGGCAGGCTCGTTGACCGTGCCCATCTTCTCCCGTGGCCAGAACATCGCCAAGCTTGAGGCCGCCAAAGCCCAGCAGAAGCAGGCACTGAACACCTTTGAGTACACGCTGATGAGTGCCGCCGCCGAGGTGAGCGATTGCATGACCATCTACGAGAAGAGCGCCGAGAAAGAGGTGTGGCTCGTCAAGCAGGTGGAGTCGCTGGAGAAATCGGTGGATTATACTCAGGAGTTGCTGTCGATCGGCGACACCGGTACCACCTACCTCGAGGTATTGACCGCCCAGCAATCGTTGCTGTCGGCCCAGATGTCGCTGCTGTCGACCCGCTTGGACCGCGCGCAGTCGGTTATCAGTTTGTACCAAGCCCTCGGTGGAGGTCGTTAATTGTCTAACCTTAAGGCTCCGTTCAACAAAAAATGTTAAACGACAAGTGGATTCTTTTGAGGCTAA
>JAJBVP010000185.1 GCA_020859755.1 Bacteroidales bacterium
TCCCTCCTCCCCGACCCCGACAACCTGCAATCCAAATCCCCCGAAGAAATTTTGGAGATAATTTTTGAATAACTCTGATTGAAAAGATTTTTTAGTAGTGAGTTCACCTGCATGCAAATAGCCAGTAACATAGTGCGAAGCACGCTTTTAATTGTTAACCGCTTACTCCGTGCTACGCACTCCGTAAGCGGTTAACAATTAAAGTCGCGCTACGCGCTAATTTGCCACAAGAAAAAAGGCGGGAGCCGCAGTTGCGGTTCCCGCCTGGTATAAGGGCCACACCAAAGGATGCGATGAAACTCCGAATGACAGGATTTGAGTGCTCGCCGTCCTTTGTAATCCGCCTGGGCTAAAAAGCCTCCCTATTGCTAAGGATGGGGCCCGCCATCGGGCGGCTAAGCTTGTCTCGGCATTTCATATATTTTTGATGAGTTTCCCAATCTACTTTGATGTGGTTTATCGTTGGTCGATGTGGGTGAGGCTCTCTTGCCTGCTGTGATATTACAACGCAAAGTTAAGGGGTAAAGTTGAATTTTCCAAATCCAAATGCAACTTTTTAACACCTATCTACGTCATATATAAAGCATGGAAAAGATAATCGAGCTTAAAGACGTTAACAAAACCTACCCGGGAGCGGTGCCGCTGCACGTGCTCAAGGGTATCAACCTCGACATATCGCGGGGCGAGCTGGTGGCGATTATGGGTGCCTCTGGCTCAGGCAAATCCACCCTTCTCAACATCCTCGGTATCCTCGACAATTACGACACGGGCGAGTACCGCCTGGACGGCACGCTCGTGCGCGACTTGACGGAGAATCAGGCCGCACAGTTAAGAAATCGCAAAATAGGCTTCGTGTTCCAGTCGTTCAACCTTATTAACTATAAGAACGCCCTCGAAAACGTGGCTCTGCCGCTATTTTATCAGGGCGTGTCGCGTCGCAAGCGCAACCGCCTGGCCATGGAGCAGCTCGAGCGGATGGGCCTGGCCGACCGCGCCCACCATCTTCCCGGCGAGCTTTCGGGTGGCCAGAAGCAACGTGTAGCGATAGCCCGCGCGCTGATCACCCAGCCCGCACTGATCCTGGCCGATGAGCCCACGGGCGCGCTCGACTCTCAGACGTCGCGCGAGGTGATGGCGCTTATGCGGGAGCTCAACGACCAAGGGATGACCATCGTCATCGTCACCCACGACCCGGGCGTGGGTGCCTCCACCTCCCGCATCATCCGCATCAGCGACGGTATAATCGAGGGCAGTGGGCAGTCGTCAACAAGCCACGGTGCCCCGCAGTTTGCCGCGGTGGTTAATTCTTTCTCCAATGATTGACCTGTTCCGCGAAATATCACAGTCGTTGAGCCACAACAAGTTGCGCACGGCTCTCACGGGAGTGGCCGTGGCGTGGGGCATCTTCATGCTCATCGTTCTCCTGGGCATGGCCGGGGGGATCGTAAACGCGTTCAACTCGTCCAACATGGCTGCGGGAAGCAATTACCTCACCGTGTGGGGCGGCCGCACCGAAAAGGCCTATCAAGGCTACAAGGAGGGACGTCGCATCCGCCTTTACGACGAGGATCAGGACAAAGTAGCCGAGGCTCGCACCCCTGGAGTGGTCAACGTGTCGGCGTCAATCAACTTGTCGTCAACGGTCAACATTTCCACCCCGAGCGATTATGTAACAGGCTCTTTCTCAGGGGTGTACCCTGATGCGATTGTCTCCGACAATCTAAAATTAATCCACGGCCGGTTTATCAACCAGAGCGATGTCGTCCAGAAGCGTAAAGTGCTGGTAATCAACAAGACCAACGCCGAGGTGCTGTTCAAGGACCCTGCAAAGGCCGTTGGGCAGCAGGTGAGCGCCGGCTCGCTTGGCTTCACGATCGTGGGCGTGTACGATGCCGAATGGCGCACCAACTTCTATATCCCCTACTCCACCGCGCGGATGCTCAACAGCGACTCGCGCTCGGTGTCGCAGCTCAATGTGGAGCTTGCGGGCATTTCCACCGAGGAGGAGGGAAAGCGCGTGGAGGACGACGTGCGGGCGTCGCTGGCCCAGATCAAACAGTTTGACCCACAGGACAAGTCGGGCGTGTGGATCTGGAATCACCTGCGCCAGTACCTGCAGGCTCAGACGGGATTGTCGATACTGGGCTGGGTGGTGTGGATAATCGGCTTGTTCACAATGCTTTCGGGTATCGTGGGGGTGAGCAACATTATGTTTGTGTCGGTGAAGGAGCGCACGCATGAGATCGGCATCCGCCGCGCCATCGGGGCGAAGCCTCGAGCCATCTTGCGGCAAATAATCCTGGAGTCGGTGGTGATCACTACCATGTTCGGGTACATCGGTATCGTCTTCGGAATCCTTGTGAATCAAGGACTTGCGATAGCGTTTGCCGATCAGGATTGGATTAAGGACCCGTCGATCGACATCTGGATAGCAATCCAGGTGACCGTAGTGTTGATCATCGCAGGCGCATTGGCAGGACTGTTTCCGGCCCTCAAAGCCCTGAAAGTGAAACCCGTAGAAGCGTTGAGAACGGAGTAGGTATTAAGTATTAGTGATTAGTGATAAGTATAATAGTTATGCTGGTGGCAGCCTATTGATATTTTCTTGGAATGAAGGCTTTTAAGGCATTAGTTGATCCTGATAATTGGCGGGAGATCGTAGCGACGCTCGCCCGCAACAAGACGCGCACGGCGATGACCGCATTCGGCATCTTCTGGGGCACGGCCATGCTCGCCATGCTCCTGGGTGGAGCGGGTGGCCTGAAGGATACGATGATGGCCAATTTCGACGGTTTCGCCTCCAACTCGGGCTTTGCGTTCACCCAGGCCACCACCAAGGCCTACGCGGGCTTCAACAAGGGGCGCAATTGGGACATGACCACCGACGACGTGGAGCAAATACGCCGCCTGTGCCCAGAAATTGATGGACTTACCACCATGAACGGCTACGGCTGCGTGGCCTCCTACGGCAAGCGCTATTACAGCGGCCGATTGACGGGTGTCGACGCCGATTACACCAAGGTGATGCTTCCCCGAATCGTCGAAGGGCGCTTCATCAACGCCACCGACGACGCGCAAGTGAGAAAAGTGGCCGTCATTGGCCGCACCGTAGCCGACAACCTCTTTCCCGGGGAATCTCCCTTGGGCAAGCATATAGCGGTCAACGGCATCTATTACAAGGTCGTTGGGGTGGTTTACCAGACCTCGGAGGTGAACATCAACGGCAAACTCGACGAGTCGGTGGTGATCCCCAACTCCACCCTTCGCCAGGGCTTTCACCTTGGGCGCAAAGTCGACGCCATCATGTTTGTAACCAAGGCGGGGACACGCCCGTCGCAACTCGAGGGGCGCATACGCCGCGTGATGACCACCAACCACCAGCTACACCCGGACGACAAGCAGGCGTTGACGATGTTTGACATCTCCGAGCAGTTTGAGATGCTCGACAACCTGTTCCTGGGCATCACAATGCTGGCGTTGTTTGTGGGCATTGGCTCGCTTATGGCAGGCGTGATCGGCGTGGGCAACATCATGTGGGTGATCGTCAAGGAGCGCACGCCCGAGATAGGCATCCGCCGCGCCATCGGGGCCAAGCCTGGCGATATCATCGCCCAAATCCTCTCGGAAAGCGTGCTGCTGACGCTCGTCGCGGGCATCGCGGGCATCTGCTTCGCCGCGCTCGTGCTCGGAATCGCACAGATGGCCCTCGCTTCTGCTGATAGCTCTCCCCATTACCAACTGTTTTTCTCTCAAGCCGTTGGCATATTGGTTACATTCATCGTCCTCGGCACTGCCGCGGGCACCATCCCAGCCATCAAGGCGATGAAAATCAAGCCCGTGGAAGCAATGAGGGAGTAGTGGAAAAAGTATTAAGTGATAGTGATTAGTGATTAAGTATAATGGCCTTTTTACTGGCTATCCACTGAAAACTGAAAACTCAATACTGAAAACTCAATACTGAAAACTGAAAACTGAAAACTCAATATATAATGAAAAAGTTTTTTAGGATCCTGATGTGGACGTGCATAGCCCTGGTGTTTGTGGGCACATTTGTCTACCTGTTCATCTCCTCTCAGTCGAAGCCCGAGGAGTATCAACTCGTGTCGCCGGCAGTAACCGACATCCAACGCACGACGGTGCTCACCGGCGCAATCGAGCCTCGCGACAAGATTGAGATCAAGCCCCAAGTGTCGGGTATTATCGCTGAGGTTAACGTTGAGGCCGGCGACATGGTGCGCGAGGGCGACGTGATCGCCCGAATCAAGGTTATTCCCGACGAGTCGCAACTGTCGTCGGCGCAGAATCGCGTGGCTGTGGCCAAGGTCGACCTCGAGCAGAAGCGATTGGCCTACGAGCGCACCAAGTCGCTGTACGACAAGAAATACGAGTCGCGCGACCAGCTTGAGCAGGACGAATCGGCCTACCGCAAGGCACAAGAGGAGCTGGCCTCGGCCATCGATGCTCTCTCGATCGTGCGCGACGGCGTGTCGGCGACCAATGCCCAGGGTAGCAACACCCTCGTGCGCGCCACTATAACCGGCCTGGTACTCGACGTGCCCATCAAGGTGGGGTCCTCGGTGATCCAAGCCAACACAATGAACGATGGCACCACCATCGCCACGATTGCTGACATGAATAACCTGATTTTCAAGGGTAAAATCGACGAAACCGAGGTAGGGTTGCTCCACGAGGGGATGCCCATGGAGATTTCGGTGGGCGCCGTGGGCTCGCAGACGCTCAACGCCACGATCGAGAAGATCGCCCCGCAGGCCACCGAGGACAATGGCACTAACACATTCGAGGTGAAAGCCGCCGTCACGCCGGCCGACGGAATGTACTTGCGCTCAGGCTATTCGGCCAACGCGACGGTCATCCTCGAGCGCGTGGAGAGCGCCCTGGCTATCCCCGAGAGCGTGATTGAATTCGCGGGGGATTCCACCTTCGTCTACGTGCTTGCCGACTCACTTGCCAAGCCGATGCGCTTCGACCGCACGGCCGTCAAAACGGGCATCTCCGACGGTATCAACATCCAGCTTAAAGACTCCACCCTCACCACCGCCTCGCTCCTGCGCGGTGCCAAAATCACAGAATGATGAATCGCTTGATATTCGGCTTGTTAGCCACGACATTGGCCGCCACGGCGTCGGCTGAGACTTGGACGCTCGACCAGTGCATACAATACGCGGTGGATCACAACTTGACGGTGCGTGCCCGTGAACTTGACTATCAGGGAGCCGAACTCTCTGTCACCGAGGCTCGTAGCGGATTCCTGCCCTCGGTTGCCGCCAGCGCGTCGCAAGGGTGGAACTTCGGTCGAGGTCTCACCTCCGAGAACACTTACGCCAATCGCAACACCTCGTCATTTCAGTGGGATTTGGGCGCACAAGTGCCTTTGTTTCAAGGCTTAGCCAACGTGCGCAAAACCAAGCAGGCCCGCACCAACCTGCGCGCCGCTCTCTACAAATTGGAGTCGGCAAAGGACGACATCACCCTCAACATCATCGCCCAATACCTGCAGGTGCTCTACTGCGACGAAGTGTTACAGACTGCCGTTCAACAAGTTGCGTTGTCGCAAGCCACATTGGAGCGGCAACAAGCTCTTGCCGACGCGGGTCGTATCGCCGAGATCCAAGTGCTCGAGGCCACGTCGCAATTGGCACAGGATCAGTTATCGGTGACCGACGCCCGCAACGATTACACGCTGGCGATGGTCGACCTGGCCCAACTGATGCAACTGCCTGACATTCAGGAGATGTCGGTGGCACCGCTTGGCGAGGAGGAGACGCTAATCCCCACAGCTATCGAGGTTTACGCCTATGCAGCCGACCACAACTCAAAGGTTCTGGCCGGTCAAGCCGACATCGACGCCGCCAACGACCAGATCAAGGTGGCTGAGACAGGGTATATCCCCAAGTTGTCGTTCAACGCCGGCTTGTCGTCGAGCTACTTCACCGTCAACGGTCTCACCAACCCTTCCTTCTCCTCCCAGATGAAGGACAACTTCAACAAATACGTGGGCTTCTCGCTGTCGGTGCCCATTTTCGACGGCCTGTCGACCTCCAATTCGGTGAAACGAGCCAAAATCGACCGCATCAACGCCGAGCTCCAGCTCGAAACAACCCGTTCCGATCTTCATAAGGCCATCCAACAAGCCTATTATCAAGCGATTGGCGCACGCAGCAAATATGAGACATCGCTCACCACCGAGGACGCTCTCCGGCGCACATTCGAGGCCATGAGCGAGAAATACGACCTCGGCCGCGCCAACTCAACCGAGTACGAGCAGGCCAAAACCGACTATTTCAAGGCGCAACTGCAACGCATCCAAGCCCGCTACGAGCTGATACTGCGGCAGCGCATCCTCGCCTTCTACAGCCGCTAAACCACTTATCACTACGACGTTATAACCGAAAAAGGGTACAAAAGGACACGAAAAAGAAAAGGAGATAATTACCCTCTCTATTTGTGTCCTTTCCTGTCCTTTTGTGTTCCAATCACAATCACAGTCGTGTCCTTTTACGGTCAAACATTTTGCACGAGCGTTAAATTAACTAAATTAAAGCTAAAAGTATTAGGCTTTTGCGGTTTGTTCCAAAAAAAGGTTTTACTTTTGTGAAAACTTGGAAGAAATGGCCGACAATCTCCAAAAGACCATCGACAAACTCGCAGCAAAAGCGCAGCTCTTGGTAGATCGTTACACCGATATGGCCAAGGCGTATGCGACAGCCAACGAGAAAATAGATGGATTGGAGGCTGAAAACCGCCAACAGCGAGGCCGCATCGAAGCCCTCGAGCAGGAAAACATGTACCTCAAGATGGCAACAACGCTCAAATCCTCCTCAGCCGACAAAAAGGAGACCAGGCAACTTTTGACCAAGCTTTTGCGGGACATCGACCAATGCATCAACGACCTAAATCACTGATGCGATGACTGATAGACAAAACATCTCAATACGCATAACCGACTTGGCGCCGATCCCCCTGGAGATTTACCGCGCCGACGAGGAAGTGTACCGAATGGCTGAACGGCACGTCAACCACATGTATGCCGAGTACAACCAACGGTACAAAGGGAGAAGCCCTCGGGAACTGATGGCCATGGTGGCCTTCCAGTTCGCTAAGCTATATTTCCGGGGACAATCCACTGCCGAGAAGGCCACCGAGCTGCTTAAGCAGTTTGATACCGAGCTCGACGCCTTGCTTTCAGCCCAGGTCCCTCGCCTGGACGACCAACCGCCGGGAACTTCCACCCGACGGGAAGGATTGCGATAAGCGTCTAATACATAAGTCATTATCATAACCGATAGGCTCGCTATAGAGATAGCAACCTTAGTCCCGCACAGCGGAGGCCGCCACCTACATTCCGGCAGTGGCGCAACCGAGCCGTGTGGGTAATTTTTTAAATCTTTTTTAACCGGAAAACGACCATGGATATATTCCTCTACGTACTAATCGGAGTGGTGGCCCTGGGTCTTGGCGCATTAGCCACAGTGCTGATTCAGCGCAAATTAGCCCGCACCCGAGCCAAACTCATCATAGAAGAGGCACAGCGCGAAGCCGACCTTTTGAAGCAAAACAAGCTTCTCGAAGCCAAACAAGAAGGCCTTGAAATCACCAACGAGGCGGAAAAGCAAGCCCAACAACGCCTCAGCCGCGTCCAGAGCGCCGAGGCCAAGCAAAAACAGCGCGAGCTCCAGCTCAACCAGCAACAGAGCGAGAACCAGCGCACACGCAACGAGCTCGACAACGTGCGCGCCAATCTCGACGCCCAGCAGAAGGTGATCGACTCGCGTCATGCCGAGCTTGACAAGCTCCACCTCAAAGCCCAAGAGCAACTTGAGCATATCTCGGGCTTGTCGTCGGCCGAGGCCAAGGAACATCTCATCGAGTCGCTCAAGGACGAGGCCAAAACCGCAGCGGCAGCCTACATCAACGACATCATGGACGAGGCCAAGATGACGGCCAACAAGGAGGCTAAACGCATTGTGGTTCAGTCGATTCAGCGAGTGGCCACCGAGACGGCGATTGAGAACTCGGTAACCGTATTCCATATCGACTCGGATGAGATCAAGGGACGTATCATCGGCCGCGAGGGTCGCAACATCCGCGCCCTGGAAGCCGCCACTGGCATCGAGATCATCGTTGATGACACCCCCGAGGCAATCGTCCTCTCGGGTTTCGATCCCGTGCGACGCGAGATAGCCCGACTGGCTCTGCATCAGCTTGTTGCCGACGGCCGTATCCATCCTGCCCGCATCGAGGAGGTAGTATCGAAGGTGCGCCGCCAGATTGAGGAGGAGATCGTCGAAACCGGCAAGCGCACGGCCATCGATCTCGGCATCCACGGATTGCACCCCGACCTGATCCGCATCGTGGGCAAGATGAAATACCGCTCGAGCTACGGCCAAAACCTGCTCCAGCACTCCCGCGAGACAGCCAACTTGTGCGCAATCATGGCGTCGGAGCTGGGCCTCAACCCCAAGAAAGCGCGCCGCGCTGGGCTGCTCCACGACATCGGCAAGGTGCCCGACGACGAGCCGGAAATCCCGCATGCACTTCTGGGCATGAAACTGGCTGAGAAATACAAGGAGAAACCCGAGATATGCAACGCCATCGGCGCCCACCACGACGAGGTAGAGCAAACGACGCTGCTGGCCCCGATCGTGCAGGTGTGCGACGCCATCTCAGGAGCGCGTCCCGGTGCCCGTCGCGAGATCGTCGAGGCCTACATCAAGCGTCTCAACGACCTTGAGCAGCTCGCTCTTTCCTACCCCGGCGTTATCAAGACCTACGCCATCCAAGCCGGTCGCGAGCTGCGCGTGATCGTCGGTGCCGACAAGATCGACGACGTCGAGACCGAAAAACTCTCGGGCGAAATCGCCAAGCGCATCCAGGATGAAATGACCTACCCGGGACAGGTAAAAATCACCGTAATCCGCGAGACCCGCTCGGTAAGTTTCGCCAAATAACAGCGTTCGGCTATGGATTCCAAAAAAGCCGACAAGGGCTGCCCGCGAGGCAAGCTCTGTTGCCACAATTGGCTTGCCGACATCCCCGGAGGCAAGGCCCAAAACGACCTTGTGGAGGTGCAGTTCAAGAACACCCGCAAGGGTTTCTATCGCAACTCCACCCACATCCCGCTGGAGATCGGCGACTGGGTGGCCGTCGAGGCCTCACCGGGTCACGACATCGGACAAGTGACGCTCACAGGCGAGCTGGTGAAGCTACAGATGGCCCGCGCGCGTGTCAAGCCCGACGCCGAGATCAAGCGCATCTTCCGCAAGGCCAAACCCGCTGACATGGAGAAGTTTGCCGAGGCTAAGGCGCGCGAGAACGACACCATGATACGTTCGCGCAAAATCGCCTCTTCGCTCCAGTTGAACATGAAAATAGGCGATGTCGAGTACCAAGGTGACGGTAACAAGGCTATCTTCTATTACATTGCCGATGAGCGAGTTGACTTCCGCCAACTGATCAAGGTGCTGGCAGAGACGTTTAAGGTGAGAATCGAGATGAAACAGATCGGTGCTCGCCAAGAGGCTGGCCGTATCGGTGGTATTGGGCCCTGTGGCCGACCCCTGTGTTGTGCCAGCTGGATGACCTCGTTTGTGTCGGTTGCCACCAGCGCCGCTCGATATCAGGACATCTCTCTCAACCCGCAAAAACTTGCTGGCCAGTGCGCTAAACTAAAATGCTGCCTTAATTTCGAGGTCGACGCCTACGTGGAGTCGGTTAAGAAACTGCCCGACAAGACGATACGCCTCGAGACCACCGACAACACCTACTATCATTTCAAGACCGACATTTTCAAGCGCACCCTCACCTACTCGACCGACAAATCGGTGGCTGCCAACCTGGTAACCATCGACGCCGAGCGAGCCTTCGAGGTAATCGAGATGAACAAAGCCGGGGAAAAACCGCTTAAACTGGAACGTGACGGCGACCGTAAACCCGTGGGCAAGAAGGAGTTTACCGACCTGGTAGGCCAAGACTCCATCTCTCGTTTCGACAAGAAGAAAAAGAAGAAGAAACCCGCCCCGAAGGGTGGTACCGAAGGATCCTCCACCCCTAAGCAAGCACAACCCCAACAAGGCACTAAGCAAGCACAGGCGCAAGGCCAAAAGCCGGGCCAGCAGGGGCAAAAGCAAAGCCAAACCCAGCCGAGCCAAAAGCCCAGCCAGCAACCTGGGCAAAAGCCCAGCCAGCAACCTGGGCAAAAGCAAGGTCAACCCCAGCAAGGCCAGAACCAGCCCAAGAAAAAGAAGAAACGTCCTCAGGGCCAAAATCAGGGCCAGAACCCTGGACAAAATCAGGGGCAGAGCCAAGGCCAGAAGAGCAATACTGGTGCTCCAGGTGGACAGAATCCCAGTTCACCCAAGCCTCAAAACAATGAGAATAAGCAAGGCTAAAACATTGTTAATCGGAGTCATGGCCATGATAGCCGCCTGCGCTCCCAGCGACAACGATTACTCGTCGTGGCAAGCTATCCCCCAAGAGGGATGGCGCTACGCCGAGGCGTTGACATTCGAGCCGGTGCACGCCGATTCGATTATGCGGGGCAACCTCACCCTCGGACTACGCCACGACGATCGCTACGCCTACTCCAACGTGTGGCTTGAAGTAGCCTACACCGACCATGACCGCGAGCAGGTCGATACACTCAACATCGTCCTCGCCGACAAATACGGCAAGTGGCGTGGCATCGGCAACGCTACTGATTTTCAAGTGGTTGACACCATCGCCCGAGGCATTGTCCATGCCTCCAGAACGCCCGTGAGGGTAAGGCATATCATGCGCGTGGACACCCTCCAAGGCATCGACCTCGTGGGAATCGAGTTCCATCCCTGAAGATCTCTTTAACCCTTTACTCCTTTCATCCTTTAAAGGAATAAGGGAGAGAAGCAGGAAAGAGGGCGCCGTCTATTTGTTGCGGGGGTGATGGGCGAGGATCTCGTCGCGGAGGACGCTGCGATCCAGGTGGAGGTAAACCTCTGTCGTTGAGATGTATTCATGGCCCAGCATCTGCTGAATAGCGCGCAAGTTGGCCCCACCTTCGAGCAGGTGTGTAGCGAAAGAATGGCGTAACGTGTGGGGAGAAATCACCTTGCGGATGCCAGCCGCATCGGCCAATCGTCGAATAATCGTGAACACCATCTGGCGCGTCAACCTCGAGCCTAACCGATTGAGAAACAATATGTTTTCCTCGCCTGGCTTGATTGGTCCAGCATTGCGCTCTGGGAGGTACTCGCTGATGGCGTCGAGAGCCGCCTCGGAGACGGGCACCAATCGCTGCTTGTCGCCCTTGCCCGTTACCACAACGTACTGATCCCGAGCGTATACACGACTGATTTCCAGGTTTACCAACTCGCTGACGCGCAGACCACAGCCGTACATGGTTTCGATCATAGCACGATTTCGTATGCCAAAGGGATCATCCGGTTGAATCGCGCCAATCAACGAGTCAATCTCCTCAACAGTAAGCACTTGCGGCAAATGATCGCCCTCTTTGACGCTTTCCAGCAATGAAGCGGGGTTGGTTTCGATAAATCCCTCCAATTTGAGGAACTTAAAAAATGTGCGGATACTGGAAAGAAACCGATTTTGAGTGGCCGCGGAAACGCCCAGGTCGTGCAGCGAGCCGATAAACTCGCGCAAATGGTCGACTGTTGTGTCTTGAAGCTTAACCCCCTCTTCTGCAAGATATTGCACAAGTCGGGTAAGGTCGAAAGCATAGCTTACCCGCGTGTTGTCACTCAGTCCCTTCTCGGCTATCAAATACGCCAAGAACTGATTAATAACCTTCTCATTATCACGGATTTCACGCATCAGAACCACAAAGAGAACGTTTGACGTTGGAGATGCGAAAGGCCCACAATCACTGCAATTTTTTGATTAGTAAACGTTTGGCCATGAGCCAGGGCACTCTCAATCTCGCGAAACAAGCGTTTCATCCGAGTTGAGCGTTGCATATTGCGTAACACCACGACACCTTCCTGATTGAGATAATCTACCGATTTTGAGAGAGTTAAACTGTAATCCTTATCATTATCCAGACTGTTTACAACCATAAAAGGTCTTGCCGAGCCGAGCCGCTCGTCATAATGGTCGAAAGCGGTGGCAAGTGACGGGATATCAGTGATTTGCGTAGAGTGTTTCGACACCGTCTCAGCATAAATCTCATGATGCGGGTTATTTCCTGGATATATTACCAGATGCGACCTCGAGTCGACATCGAGCATAGCTGTCGTCGACACTCCGTAGCTCGTGCCCACCTGCATAATCTCTCGTGGATTGAAGAAAGCGGTGATTCTAAGCAACATACGAGCATTCTTAGCCGAGATAATGCGGGGGTGTCGCTTGCCCGATTCCCTGGCCATAATGCGAGCTTGGTCGCGGCGGAAATCGATATCCTCGTAGGCGTAATATCCAGCTCGCTCCGACAACACGCGCTGCACGAATCGGAAGGCGAAGGGCGAGTGAATGCCGAAGCCTTTCGAGCGGTTGTAGCGGCGCAAGGCGGTGATGGAGCGAGTTATCTTCATGGATTTTAAAGGAAGAAAGGAGGAAAAGATTAAGGGGTAGGCTCGCGCTTGCACCGTGATTTGAGGAGGGGGAAGGCGATGGCGGCAAGCACCAGGAGGTAGATGAGGATAATGGCAATGTAAGCCGCGGTGGAGGTATTGTGGAGCGAGCGCGGGTCGAATGTCATCGTGAGCGTGTGGGCGCCAGCGGGCACGTGGACGGCGCGCAGCACGTAGTTGACGCGCCCAAGCGGCAGTTCCTTGTCGCCATCCATTTTCACTGTCCAGCCCCAAGGGAAGTATACCTCGGAGAATACCACCAATCCACCACGCTTAGTATCAACGTGATAAGTTAGGCGATTAGGGGCGTAGGAGGTCAAGCGGATGGTGTCGCCCTCGCTCATGGGTATAGCTTTCCCGAGGGATGATTCAAATTTCTCATCTGCGACAGCCTCAATCGCGGGATCAATCGCGGCGAGTGTATTCATCTCAGCCTTAGCACCTTTCACATAGGCGATTGTGTCAACGAGCCAAGCGTTACCCAAAGCTTGGGGGTTGTCGACCACTTGCCCCGATGGAGTGACGATATACTTGGCGTTCAACATGTTGAGTACGTTCATATCGCTTTCCGAAGCTTGACCATTTAGGAAGTTGCCGATATGAGCGTCAATAAGGTCCTGATAGCGTGAGAGTTTGGCCGCATGGTAGCCACCAATCATCTTATGGTGGTAGGATGGCTCCGGTCGCCAGAAGTTGGGGATGTCCATCACGCGGTAGTGGGCGGTGGTATCCTGGAGTATGAGCCGGTCGCTGGGGGTAAGCGCAAATGGGTCGGAGACAGTCATTTGCGGCGTGCAGAAAGAGTCATAGTCGAGGTAACGCTTGTTGACGGTGAAGAGGTCGACCAGCACGAGCGCGCCCACGCAGCCCACGGCGACGGCTGTGCGCCCCTTGCCGAGCATCCACAAGGTGAGGACGGCACCGGCGGCGAGCAGGAAGAGCAGTGAGCGCAGCGCGTCGGCCTCAATCATGCCATATCGGAGCGACTGAATGGCACCGGCAACAGCGGGATTGTTGATGGAGAACGCGGTGATGGCCTCCTGCGGATATCCTTGCTGCTGAAGGGCTTGGCCGATCATACGGGAGGTGTCGAGGTCGGTTTGGTTGATTACCGAGCCGTAGAAACCCGGTGCCCACCAAGCAACGAGGCACAGCGCGGCGGGAACACCGAAACACCACATCACGGGCTTGAAGTAGCGACGCTTATCCGGCTCAGTCATAAGCTTTTGCAAGCCAAGAATGGAGAGAAGGGGTATCGTAAACTCGGCGATGACCAGGATGCTCTCGACCGTGCGGAATTTGGAGTACATCGGCACCAAATCGATGAACAAATCGGTGAGACTCATGAAGTTGCGACCCAAAGCCAAACCACACGACAGCAATGTCAGCGCGAGCAGTACCCATTTGATCGGCCCCTTGACGATGACACAACCCAGAAGGAACAGGGCGAAAATGATGGCACCCACGTAGACCGGACCGTTAGTTCCCTCAGGCTCACCGAAATACTGCGACGCGTACTGGAGGTATTGGGCGCCGATTTGGTCGACTTTACCCTCGTTGACCATCTCCTGGGCGGCGGGAAGATCGCTCATAGAAAGGGCTTGCAACTGCCCTTGTACCGGTTTGGCCGACGCACCTCCTTTCACGTTGGGTATCAGCAAAGTAAACAATTCCGATTGGCCATAGCTGTACTGCGTGATATAGTTTTTGTCCAATCCACCATCGGTGCTCTTGGCCGAACCTGCCGACAACTCGGAATGGCCGCCGCGCATGGTTTCCTTGGAGTATTCGTAGGTATTGTAAAGGCTTGGCAGATTGGCTGTTATAGCCAAGGCGGCTGCACCGGCCAAGCATGCGGTGGCAATACCCCACTTGGCCAACTCCTTTCGTCGATAAGCCATTACGAGCGCGGCGATGACCAGGCCGAGGATGACAAACAAGAAATAGTAGGTCATCTGCGGGTGATTGCTGGCTATCTGCATCATGGCGAACACAGCCGCAACGGCCGTTCCAGCCAAGTATTTTCCTCTATAGCAAAGGATTACGCCGGCGATTGTGGGTGGAATATAGGCCAGGGTGACGAATTTCCAGATGTGACCCGCGCCGATAATGATGATGAAATAGGTGGAAAATCCCCAAGCTACAGCGCCGATCAGGGCGTAGTACCAGCGCACTTTCATCGCGGCCATCAGGATCAGGAAGCCGATCATCATCATCGCCAACAGATTGGACGGCGAAGGCAATCCGCAACCGTAAACTGTTGTGATCCACTCAAATAAACGATTAGATGGATATGACGGTGCAATCTGGAACGTGGGCATACCCGAGAACAACGAATTAGTCCAGCGGGTATCCTCGCCGGTGGCCTCGGTGTAGGCTTTAGCCTCTTGGCCAATCGCCTGACCTTGAATCATATCGTGTTGCCGAAGGTCGAGACCCTCGGAATTGGCCGGTGCAAAAAACGCGAACGCCAAAAACACCACAATGGCCGCGGCGGCGATATAGCCCCACGTCTGCGGCTTGGCCAGCCACTGCTTTAACTTCTCTATCATTGCTTGCATTACTTGATATAAGGTTGCAATTTCTGCAAAATTACTGTTGGCGCGATGCCTCTAAGGCAGTAGTAATCACCGCGATGGCACGGGGCATTGCCGAATACCGAGCACGGCCGACAGGTCATCGGAAGCTGAACGGTGTTTTTCTCCAGCTGCCGCCAGCCCTTGAACCCGCAATAGGGATGCGTGGCGCCCCAGATGGAGATCACGGGGATGTTGACCAGCGAGGCCAGGTGCATGTTGGCCGAGTCCATGGTCACAGCCGCGTCCATCCACGACAGCAACGCCAGTTCGACGGCAAATCCGTGCTTCTCGTTGGCGAGCGACACCACTCGGGGATACTTTTCCACCCACTGGTCGAACACAGCTTTCTCCTCAGGTCCACCTCCGAAGAGGAAAACCTTGAGATTCTTCTGCTTGGTCAACTCTTGTACAACCATTTCCATCATCTCGGGCGGATAAATCTTGCCGGGATGCTTGGCGAACGGCGCGATGGCCACCCAGCGCTCTTTTTCCTTCTTGGCTGGGGTTATGGAGGTGAATAGCTGCGGGTCGCCCTTGCCCATTCCGTAGAGGCCATCGAACCGCTCCTGGAGGGGCAAACCGATGCCGAAAAACGCCTCGCGATAGCGGGCACGCGACGAAATCAACGGCAGCATCACCTTGTTGCGCTTACGGGTCAACGCCCGCTTGCCTCGGCGCCCCTTGTGAATCACACTCACAGGGATGCCGCGCAAGTGGCAACATGCGGCGAGAGCAAATGTACGCAACACAGCGTGCAGGTCTACGTAACCATCTATGTGATACTGCTTTACCAGTTCGCCCAGCAACTTGTTCATCCCACGAATACCGTGGTACTCGTTTTTGAGGTCCACGCCGATAAGGTGGAGGTTGGCCGGAGGGTTGACGAAGATCGACGTCATCGACGGCCTCGTGATCAGGTAGAACTCCACCCCCGGGTAACACCTTGCCACACTGTACAATACGGGCACGGTCATGGCCACGTCGCCCAGGGCCGAGAAACGGCTCACGAGCACGTTGCGCAGTTGGCGGGGATTGTTGGGTGTGTTACTTTTGCGCGCCATAGAGCACCGGATTGGTGTCCGGGTCGTTATACATCTTCATTTGGCGGTATACCTTCATGTACTTGCGGCCAGCGGCGATGTCGTCGAGCAGGGTGTCGATGGCTTGCGTCAAGTCCTGGCGCTGCTCGAGCAGCACGTTCAGTTTGGCCTGGCAACGCGCGATATGCTCCGGGGAGGCGTCCTTGCGGGCCACCTCAGCCTGCATATGGTAGATTTTCAGGGCGAGGATCGACAGGCGGTCGAGCGCCCAGGCTGGGCTTTCGGTGTTGATAGTGGCGTCGGGCAGAGGCTTCACATCCTTGTAAAGCTGGCGGAAATAGGTGTCGAGCTCCTCGACCATATCGGTGCGGTCCTGATTGGAGCGGTCGATGCGGCGCTTGATTTTGAGGGCCTCCACGGGGTCGATTTCCGGGTCGCGGATTATGTCCTCGAGGTGCCACTGCACGGCATCGATCCAGTTTTTGGCGTGGAGCGTGGCCTCGATCGAGCCTTCGGCGTAGGGTCGCGGCTCGGCGGCGTCAACATGGTCGGTCACGTGGTAGGCGCTGGTCGCCTCATCAAAAATCTTATTGCATTTCTCAGCGAAAGTCATAACGTTGTAAGAGTTGTGTACATAACAAAAGACAAAGGTAAGCAAAATTTTTGGATTACGCGCAAATCCCTGAAATTCACAAATTCCCGATAGCTCTCCCGGGCTCGGTGCAGGCACTATCGCCGAGACTGCACCCGGCAAGAGAAGAAGGGTCAGCAACTAAGTGCGAAGCACGATTTTAATTGTTAACCGCTCATGGAATGCGGAGCATGGAGTGTGCGGACTAAGCGATACTCTCCCCTTCTTTCACCATAGCAAGTATTGAGTGCGTAGCACGTCTCTAAAGGGAAGGAGCCGTGCTACGCACTCAATAGCTCCAAGGAGGTGCTACTTCCCTTTTCCGCATACTCCGTGCTAACGCACTTCGTAAGCGGTTAACAATTAGAATCGCACTACGTGCTCGATTACTGTTAGTCACTTTATCGCATTTTCTCGCATTTTTGGCGAAAGCATTTGCAAAACCCAAATCCCATATCGTATATTTGCAAGTTAAACTCATCACAACAACCAATCATTACTTACACATCCATCGCCATGTCCGAAAACACTTCCCCCTTGCGCCTTAACCCGTTCCAGAGTTTCGCCCGCAACTTCTTCACCGCCGTGAAAGCCCACATCCAAAAGGGCTACACCAATCAGGTCGACATCGACCTGTTCAAGGCCGTGATGACCCCCAACCAATATGGTAGATATTTCTACCCGAGCTGGGGAGGAAAGGACAAGAATGACCAGTCGAAGGACCTGCCTAACGTCACCCAGGACAACCTCACGCTCGAGCGCCAGGTGTACGAGGCCATGGTGATTTTCGACATGATACGCGGCAAAGGCGCCGCCGAGGCCGGAGGCGAGCAGATGGACAGGGCCGCTTTCGCAGTCAAGACGTTCATGATGATTTCCGACGGCCAGATCGGCACCGCCTCCGACGAGTGGATCGGCGTGCGCCAGGATCAAGCCATCGCCACCGAGCATATTCTCGAGCGCATCAGCGAGGCATTCGGCATCAAGAAAACCGAGAAAAAAGTGCAGTACGGCAACAACACTGTAGTGAAAATTGTGGGCCGCTTCAACATGATCGACCTTCTCAAGGACCTCAACGACCGCGACAACAAAATTTTCTACAACGCCCATGAGCTGGCCTACCACTGCATCAACATCAGAAACCAGCAGACCCACGAATTCCAGATTCAGAATTGCGACGCCAACATGTCAAGCCTGCTGGCCCGCAACTTCATCACCATCATCTTCATCCTGAAAAACGTGATGGGCCGGGAATTGGCAGCCGACTTCCAGAGCTACTACACTGCCCATATCCACGAATACTATATCCCGGTGACCATCCCCCAGCCCGAGGGGGAGGAGAACCGGCTTGGCACAACCGAAAACGGCGAATGGACGGCCCTCGCACCCCGAGAGGACGGATATTATTGGCTGAAGCCGCTGGAGAAGATATATAAATTCGAGAAGCACCAGGGCAATCCGTTCTACGCCACCACAAATTGGTACTACGCCCAGGTGACCCCGCCCGACAACCACACCGTGACCTCCATCATCGACTACTACACCGTTGCCACCGACTCCAAGGAGGTGAACGCCGAGGTGAAGAAGTTGCGCGACGAGTTGACCGTCAAATTCGACCAAATCTCGCAACTTCTCTCCGACAAAATCGCCGCCGGGGCCTCGAAGGCCGATATCCAAAAGATCAGCGACCAAATCAACGCCCTGGCCAAGAAAGGCGAGGAGTTTCGCAACCAATTCAACCTCAATGGATTGGACGAAAAGATTAAAAGCCGCATCGGCAACTTGAAAAAAGATCTCGGCGAACAGCTCGACAAAATCAACGACAAGCTATCGAACCTCGAGGGTAGAGTCGCCGAGGTCGAGGGCACCGTCAAAGGCGTTAAAGAGGACGTCAAAGGCGTCAAGGACAAGACGGAGAAACTTGAGGGCACCGTTACCGGCCACTCCAAGGATATCAACCAGTTGAAACAACAGCAGAAGCGCCGCCGCATCTTCCGCTGGTGCGCAGCGGCAGCCGCCGTGGTTGTGCTCCTCGGCCTGTGCGCCTGGCAAGCCGAGGCCATCACCACGTGGTGGAACCCCGACTATCCCTACGACAAGGCCGTCGAATACGAGCAGCAAGCCATCGCCCGGCTCGAGGGCGTCGACCTGGCCAACTACGACTACGCCCACGACGGCGAGACCCGCTCCCTCGTGCAGAAATCTGGCGAGATGTACCGCAAGGCCATCAAAGCCTACGAGGGCATTTGCGTCGACGACACCGTCAAGCACGCCGAGCGCATCAAGCGCCTGGCCCTCATGCACATGACCGGCAAAGGCGGCACCATCGACCACGCCCGCGCCGCCACCTGGGCCAAGAAACTCTCCCGCAACGACGGCACCGGCCTCCAGGCCATGCTCGCCTCAATGTCGTGGGACCCGGAGGACGCCACCAAAATTCTCCTTCGCCAACAAAGCGATAACCAAATCATTGACGACTGGGGTAACCTGTGTAAAACCATTTACACAATTTATACCGACTCAGCCGGTTCAATTCCCGCCTTCGCCAATTTGCAAGCATTGGCCAACAACCAAGATCCCTACTTGCAACAGATGGCAAGCCATGAGGTGGCCAAACTTTTTAAATCAGGCTACCTGGACACCAACGCCAAGAGGAACGCCTCGTGGGGCGCAGCCGACAGCCTACAAACGGCCCTCGCGCGCCAGCTCCATCTCCCCGCCGTCCACACCCTTTTCGACACCTACTACCTCGAAATAGGTGGAGGCAAAGGATTTAATGATCTCACGGTCAATCTCGCGCTGATGTCCAAGGACCTTGGCGACCGCGAGCTCCACATGGCCCTGCTCGACCTGTCGAAGCGCCACAACAGCATGACAGGCGAACCGTCCATTCCCCGTCAGGACTCCATCGACGTGGCCAATTGGGGTGTAGACGAGGCGCAAGCCAACAGTCACCTCCGCGACGTCGACGTGCTCTCCAAAAACGGCCGCAATGACCTGGCCGAGAGCAGCATGGATAAGTCTATCCAAAATTATTCAGCAGAGAACGTGGCCCATCTGAGCCAAATGCCCCAAGACTTAATTTACAACTGCCTGAAGGCCGGAGGCACGGAGTACGCTATGAAATACCTTGGGAAAACCTATCCCGACGGTACTCCATATACCCCCCAAGAGCTCCGAGCCATTACCGATTTCTACGACGGCCTGTGCTGCGCCAACGGCTTCAACTCCACGCCCGTCGACCACGCCCGCGCCGACTCCCTCCTGCTCAATGCCGCCCGTCAAGGTCTCTACCCGGCCGCTATGGCCTATGCGGCCCACTCCCTGCGCGATTACAAATTCCCCGAAAACGAAACCGAAATTCTCACCGTGCGCACTCTGGGCGACAAAGGGATGAGCATTTACGAAAAACCGATTGCCTTCCAGTCGGTTTCGGTCCTCTCCCCGGGTCGAGTTAACACGCTGAAATCCCTGATCGAGCCTATAGCACAAGAGGGTAACTCGAATGCGCAGTCGATGATGGCATTCCTGTGCAAGGAGTCACACGACCCCAAATTCCTCCATTGGCACCAAAAAGCCCTGGAGCATTACCAGATTGGTGCCGTCGTCTATGAAATCGTTGCCCGTTGGAACGACATGGCATCCCTCGCCCCCGACCAACTCCAAGAGGGCATTCGCATGCTCGAAGTGGCTCTCGCTGGCGACCATTTCGTCCACAAAAACGAGTGCAAGCGAGCCATCGAGACCATCGCCGAGATGAAAGCTATCTTTGGCCAGAACGCCCTACCCTATTGCACCTTGCGCGCCTGCAACTTCGGCAAAGGCATCGACAAAGAGGAGATGCAGGCCTACGGCCCATTCCTGCACCGTTTGGCCTACGCCTACTGGTTGGGCAACAATCCCCAATGCGTTGACGCCTATTGCGCCTATGCGATCCCCACCATGCATAACTCCAATTTCCGCAAGAGCGACCTTCGCCACTTCTATGCCGAGAGCCAGATGTTCTTCCCCGGCGCGCTCACGACCATCGAAAGCGCGGTTGGCCAGCCTGGCCTCTTCGCCGAAGTCCTCCAGGAGCTTAGCGGTCAGGACATGCTCGGCACCGCCATCCAATACCAAGAGCCCTACGACCGCACCTACCCCCTCCCCGCCCCCATCCACTACACCCTCCAATAATACTCGGCTCGCAGAGCCGACGCTACAATAGCCCCAGGCTTCGGTCGTCGCTTGCGGCGACTTGCCTGGGGATAAGGAATTTATGGAGTCTCCACAAAAATGGGCGCTTCGTAGATGCGCCGCTCTATCACAATTTGCGGCGCATCTACGAAGCGCCTCGAAAGAGGGAAAATGCGGCCATCTTCGTCCCCACGCAGGTCGCCTTAGGCTCCCGAAGCGTGGGGCTATTGCCGCTTCGGGTCTACGACCCGACCTTATTTTACGCTTTTTTGGCTTACAAAAACATATTTTAAGGGTGGTGTTTCAATTTTTCGCGCTACCTTTGACCATGGAAATTCTCTCAACACCAGTTGAGCCTTCCACCCAATCTATAGTTATCCTAACAGCCAACGTAAAACACTCATAATGAAACACATAATAGCAATCATAGCGCTATTGTTCACCCTCTCCTGTCGGGGCGTGGGCTTCCAACCTGCGCAACCCATGGCTGGCGACGGCGCTCAAGATGCCCCGGAGGTGGTAGTAGGTGCCGCCCGCGTCGACGCCTACGCTCCCCTGCTCAAGGGCAAGCGCGTGGCCCTGTACTCCAACCACACCGGCATGGTAGGCGACCGCCACACCCTCGACATCATGCTCGACCAGGGGATCAACGTCACCAAAATCCTCTCGCCCGAGCACGGCTTCCGAGGCGACGCCGACGCTGGCGAGCACGTCACCGACTCGCGCGACTCCAAGACCGGCATCCCCGTCGTAAGCCTCTACGGCGGCAAGAACAAGGCCAACGACCCTGCGATGCTCAAGGACGTGGATGCTGTAGTGATTGACATTCAGGACGTTGGCCTGCGCTACTACACCTACTACTGCACGATGATCGACCTGATGGACGCAGCCACCGAGGACGACAAGATGGTCGTAGTGCTCGACCGCCCCAACCCCAACGGCATGACCGTTGACGGCCCCATCCTCGACATGAAATACCGCTCCGGTGTGGGCCGACTGCCCATCCCCGTGGTGCACGGCTTGACCCTCGGCGAACTCGCCATGATGGCCGACGGCGAGGGTTGGCTCAAGGACGGCAAGCGCTCCCGCCTGGTGGTGATCCAGTGCGAAAACTACACCCACCAGACGCGCTACGACCTCCCTGTGGCCCCGTCGCCCAACCTGCGCACGATGAAGGCCATCTACCTCTACCCCTCCACCTGCTACTTCGAGGCCACGCCCGTGAGCCTGGGTCGCGGCACCGACATGCCGTTTGAAGTCTACGGTCACCCCGACATGACCGGGCGTGACTTCTCCTTCACCCCGCGCTCCGTAGCTGGCGCCAAGAATCCTCCGCAACTTGGCAAATTGTGCCACGGCGTGGACCTGCGCAACGTCACCGACGAGGAAGCGATCGCCCAGGGTGTCAACCTCGAGTACCTGATCGACGCCTACAACGACCTCAACATGGGCGACAAATTCTTCACCCCCTTCTTCGAGAAACTCATCGGCGACGGCACCATCCGCGGCAAGATCGAGCAAGGGATGAGCGCCGCCGAGATAAAGGCCGGTTGGGCCGACGACGTCGCCCGCTTCCGCGCCCAGCGCGCCCCCTATCTTTTGTATCCGGAATAATCCCCCCCTTTCCTCCTTTTCTCCTTTCCTCCTTTACCCCTCCCCCCACTCACCACTCACCACTCACCACTCACCACTATAATGCCTCACCACTGGATAGTAATTTTGACCATCGCGGGCTACTTCGCCCTGCTCCTGCTCATATCTTATTTCGCGTCGCGCCGCAGCGACAACTCCACCTTCTTCACCGGCAACCGCCGCGCCCCGTGGCCGTTGGTGGCATTCGCCATGATCGGAGCCGCCATCTCGGGCGTAACGTTTGTCTCCGTGCCCGGTATGGTCGAAGCCAAAGGCTACAGCTACCTCCAGATGGTGCTCGGTTTCATCGTGGGCTACGTGGTGATAGCGTTCGTGCTCGTGCCGCTGTTCTACAAGCGCAACCTCGTGTCGATCTACGGCTACCTCGGCGAGCGATTCGGCCAGCACACCTACCGCACCTCAGCCTGGTTCTTCTTCGTGTCCAAGATGCTGGGAGCGTCGGTGAGGTTTCTCGTCGTGTGCGTGGTGCTTCAGGCGTTGGTGTTTGACCCGCTGCATATCCCCTTCATTTTCAATGTTATAGTCACGATCGCACTGATTTGGCTTTACACCGTTCAGGGCGGCGTGAAAACGCTGATCTGGACCGACACGCTGAAGAGTTTCTGTCTCATAATGTCGGTAGTGCTGTGCATCTACTTCGTGGCCCAAAACCTCGGTTTCTCCTGGGGCGAATTGACCTCGGCAATCGGCTCCCACCACTCCTCGCGGGTGTTCTTCTTCGACGACCCCAAGGCCTCCACCTACTTCTGGAAGCAGTTCCTCGCTGGCGTGTTCATGGCCATCGCCACCAACGGCCTCGACCAGGACATGATGCAGCGCAACCTCGCCTGCCGCGACTCCCGCCAGTCGCAGAAAAACATGATAGTCTCCGGCGTGATGCAATTTTTCGTCGTGGCCCTGTTCCTCTGCCTCGGCACCCTCCTGTTCATCTTCATGGATTCCAAGGGTGTCACCGCTCCCGAGAAAAGCGACGAGGTGTTCTCGCTCGTGGCCCATCACGACTCCGTGCCGGTGGTCGTCGGAATCCTTTTCGTCCTCGGCTTGATCTCGGCCGCCTACTCAGCCGCCGGCTCGGCCCTGACCTCCCTCACCACCTCCTTCACGGTCGACATCCTCGACGGCCAGAAACGCTACGAGGAACAACGCCTCGCCCGCGTGCGCAAAACCGTCCACGTGGCAATGTCGGTGACCATGGGCTTGGTGATCATCTTCTTCTACTACCTGAGCAACCAGGACGCCATCTCGGCTGTCTACACCCTGGCCGCTTATACCTACGGCCCGATTCTGGGATTGTTCGTCTACGGCCTGTTCTGGTCCAAGCCCGTCCACGACCGCTGGGTACCCGCCGTGTGCCTTGCCTCGCCGTTTATCGCCTGGGCCGTGCAATGGGCGCTCCATGCCCTCTGGGGCTACGAGACCAGCTTCGAGCTGCTCATCATCAACGCCGCAATCACCGTCCTGGGCTTGCGCCTCCTCTCCCCCGGCAAACTCCCCTCAACCAACACCCTCGCCTGCTAACCACTCATCACTCACCACTCACCACTCACCACTATGTCAAAAGACCTCTTCTCCCGATATATTTGGATCGTCGACACCATCCGTCGCTACGGCCGCATCTCCCGCGAGGAACTCAACAACCGCTGGTGCAACTCCCCCTACTCCAACGGCGAACCGATGCCCCGGCGCACGTTCTACAACCATCGCCAGGCCATCGAGGAGCTATTCAACATCAACATCGAGTGTGACGCAACCACCTACGAGTACTACATCGAGGACCACGGCGCACAGCGCGAGAGCGTCACCAACTGGCTGCTCAACTCCGTGGTCACCAACAACGTCCTGAGCGACTCCCGCGAGGTGGCCGAGCGAGTGTTCCTCGAGGACATCCCTTCGGCGCGCCACCACCTGGGCACCGTCATGGACGCTCTCAAAGCCAACAAAACCGTCCAATTCCTTTACGCCCCCTTCACGCGCTCCCAAGCCCGCGAGGTAATGCTCGAGCCCTACTTCCTCAAGCTGTTCCGCCAACGCTGGTACGTCACCGGCCGAAACGTCAAGGAAAAGGTCATCAAAACCTACGCCCTCGACCGCATGACCGATGCCGTCGTCACCTCCAACTCCTATCACATCCCCGACGAATTCGACGCCTCCGAGTTCTGCCGCGACACATTTGGCGTGATCTTCGACCAAAGCGAGCCTCGCCGCGTGTCCATCCGCACCACCCCGCAGCAAGCCAAATACCTGCGCAACCTCCCCCTCCACCACTCCCAAGAAGAGATGGTGCACGACGACTTCTCAATATTCAACTACAAAATCAAGCTCACCCGCGACTTCCTCCAAGAGCTCCTCTCCCTCGGTCCCGAAGTCGTCGTGCTCGACCCTCCCGAGCTACGAGCCCAGATGGTCAACGCCCTCCAAAACACGATTTCCCAGTACACCTCCGTGGTCGACGACTAACGGTAGACGTAATCCACAAGCGCCGGCTCGTCGTGATGCTGCGGCCGGTTGTAGATCAACGTGTCCACGAGCTCCGTTAAGTTGAACAACGGCAAAGGATGCCGCGCCAGGAACGTCCTTGCCGTCCTATCCACGATCATCCCGCGCAACGCCCCGACGCCCACGCTCAGGATCGACGTCGCCACCTCCACCGGCATCTCTATCCCATCGTCAACAATCGGGAAATCCCCCTCCAGGGCAAGCTCGATCTCATGGCACAGCAAATGCCGCTCGATCTGACCCCTTACCGTCGAATACACCACCCCAAGACGCCAGCGCATCGCCCCGTCGCCCGAAGCCCCCAAAAACCGGGAATACAACCTGATATCCACCGGCCCGCCCTCATAACGGATCACCTCCCACATGCTCATCTTGCAATGGTCGGCCACCGGCACCAGATACCTCAGCGATATGTCGTCGCGCTTGCTGTCCATACCACTATAACACCCGATAATCTCCAAAAGTTTTGACCGTCATCCCCTCTCGCCACAACCTCCCCGAAAAACCTCCGCCGAAGAAAAAATTGAAAAAATTCGCCAAAAGTTTTGTCAGTTACGAAAAACTCCTTACCTTTGCAACGCAATTCCGAAAAGGGGCTATGGCCCTACCAACCCATCCCCCCCTGGAAGCGCAGCCATAACAAAAAAACAACGACTCCTTAGCTCAGTTGGTAGAGCAAGTGACTCTTAATCACTGGGTCCAGGGTTCGAGTCCCTGAGGGGTCACCAAGAGAA
>JAJBVP010000187.1 GCA_020859755.1 Bacteroidales bacterium
GTCCCCAAAGACCACCCCAGTTCGACATATTCCAATTTTTGTCATGTAGTTAAACCTATCGGTTTTAATTTCTCCTTCCGCCACCGCTTTCTTTTATGGAATCACTCGTAGCAAAACTCAGCGACTCCCAGGCTTGGGAAGAGTACGCTTATTACAAGGTGCAGTGCGGCAACCTCAACAAGCGCGAGGAGGCCGACCTGTTCAAGTTCATCACCGACAAGGAGTACCTTGCCGCTGTCAAGGCGTTGACCGACGGTACACCAGTGGCCGAGAAGAAGCTGATCAGCAAGATGGGCAGCGACCGCAAGCGCGTGGTCTACACCTTTGGCCGTGAGTTCAACTATCTGTTGAAACTCCTCACCTTCATGCTCCTACGCCGCTATGAGAGCCAGTTCGCACCCAACCTTTACTCGTTTCGCGTGCATCACGGGGTGAAAGAGGCCATGAAGTGGCTCAAGACCGACAAGGAGCTGTCGTCGCGCTACGTGTTCAAGCTCGACATCCACGACTACTTCAACTCCATCGACATCACGCGGTTGCTCCCGATCATGCGGGAGGCGTTGGCCGACGACCTGCCCACTTACGAGCTGTTGGCAGGGATCTTGCTCAACCCCAAAGTGAAGCTGCCCACCGGTGAGATGGTCGAGGAGCCTAAGGGGATAATGGCGGGAGTGCCGGTTTCGGCGTTCTTGGCCAACCTGTTCCTGTCGAAGATGGACTGGGAGTTCCACAACCAGGGCGTGCGCTACATCCGCTACTCCGACGACATCATCGTCTTTGCCGACAGTGCTGAGGAACGCGACCGCCACGCCCAACGATTGCTCGACTATCTCGCCGAGATGGGCCTCGAGGTCAATCCCACGAAGATGAAAAGTGCCGATCCTGGCGAGGAGTGGACGTTCTTGGGAATGTCCTACCGCGACGGTCTTGTGGATGTGGCTCCCGCCTCGGTGGAGAAACTCATCTGCAAGACGCGCCGCAAGTGCCGCTCGCTGATGCGCTGGGCTCGCCGCAAGGGTTTGTCGGGCGATAAAGCCGCAAAGGCGTTTGTCAGGCTGATGAACCAAAAGCTGTACGACACCCCCGACTGCGACACCACGAGCCTTACATGGTCGCGCTGGTACTTCCCGCTGATCGACACCACAGACACATTGCGCCGCATCGACCAATATATCGAGGACTCCGTACGTTATATGGTTACAGGCTCGCGCACCAACAGCCGCTTCCGATGCAACTACGACGACATCAAGGCGTTGGGTTTCCGCAGCCTTGTTCATGAATACTACTCAGAAAAGGAACTGCTATGTCAACGCTCGATCGACTGAAAGGATGCGCCTACGGTCAGGCCATCGGTGACGCGCTCGGCTTAGGTGCGGAGTTTATGACCCGCGCCGAAGTGGAGAAACGCTATCCTGAGGGATTGACCGATTACTCGCAGATAGTCCAGACCAGTCACACCTCCCGCTGGCGGCCATTCGACCACTTCGTGATCGACGACTACACGATGGGCTACACCCTCAACACCCTGTTCGTCGCCCTCTGGGCCTACTGGCACGCCCCGACTTCCGAGTATGGCCTGCTCACCGTAGTCAACGCTGGTGGCGACGCCGACACCAACGGAGCCGTCGCGGCCTCCCTCCTCGGAGCCAAGTTCGGCTTCCCCTCCATCCCCTCCGGCCTCATCACCGGCCTCCTCCACTGCTCCAAAATCGACGAGGTAGTGGAGTGTCTATTTAAAAATTGTGCGACAATCCACAATAATTTTAAATAGATCCCAGCGGCATCTAAGACTTCCGCTTCAAAGACATTCCTTTGGAGTTGTAACAGAACTTATATGTTTCTCAAAACGGATGGCGAAGCGGTGAAATAGTGCGAATTGAATTTGCATATTGCGGAGTGTGGTCCAATCTTTGGTGGGCTTGACCGGGATGGTGTCGAGATCGTAGATCAAGGCTCGATCCATTGCCAGCATGAAGGGTGAATGGGTTGCAATCACGAATTGACAGTCCATAGTGTAGGCCGCACGCTCGATAATCTGAACCAGCTCCTTTTGAAAGACTGGGGAAAGGCTGTTTTCCGGCTCATCAAGTAAATAGAGATTGAGCGGCTCAATGTGATTTCGATAGAATTGTAGTGCGGTCTCGCCGTTGCTCCACATATCGGGGAGTCCTTGGGGATATTGGAGTTTGTTTAGCTGGCTGATTTCAAAGGCATTCAGTCCCTCATACTCGCTTTTGTGGGGTGCCGTGTGGTAGATACGCTCGTAAATGTCCTTACCGGTGGTGTCGCTAAAGTTTCGGATTTCACGACGGATTTGGTCGTATGCCTTACGCTGGTCGATAACTTTCTTGGCTATAACCTCGCTACGGTAGAAGTTAATGCTGCCTAAAGACTCGCGCCATAAGCCATGGGCATTGCAACGCTCCACAAAGTAATCCATATAGCGGGAACTGGTACCATCTAAGGCTCCATTGGCTTTAATCCTTCGGCCTATAATGTTCAATATCGTTGACTTACCGCTGCCATTGTTGCCGTACAGGATGGTAATGGGAGCAAAATCCATAGTGCTGATCTGCTTGGACATCACCACCGAGCCAGGATAAAAGAGGCTTTTGGCATCGTCAACTTCAAGTTCCTCTAAGGTGGGGAACTTAAAATGGCGTAAGGGAAGCATGAAGTTTTTATCGCTCATAATCGTTCAGTTTCCAGTATAATAGCAAGGTGGTTCCAAAATTTCAATAAGAGTTGTAATTATTTTGATGCAATATCTGCTCTCCTTCGACTTTAGTAGCCGTACTTCTCTCTCAACATTTTCCAAAAATCAGAGGCGAGGATTCCCTCAAATTTCTTGCGCTCCTCCTCATTTTTATAATTGACGGGTATCGCTTTCACCGGTTCTTTTGTGTCTTGGGGTGGCAGCTTAGAGATGTATTCTTCGGTTTGAGCCTCGGTTAGTCGGCCCATCTCGAGCATGTATTCTTCAAATGGGAGGGAGTTGATGCGCTCAATGTCCAAGCTGCCATCAGGGTTCAAAAATACCATACATTTGAGTTGTTTAAGAGGTGAATAAATGGGTTAGAAGCCGATGCGGGAGCGGCGGTGGAGACGTTCGGAGTCGCAGTAGGTGCGCATGGTGTCAAGCGTAGGGGTGTCGATGCCGTAGAGAATGGAGTCGACGATGGCTTTGCGGGTGATGTTCTCGATCTCACCCCCGCTGAAGTCATACTGGTTGGCCAGAGCCAGAGAGGCGTCGTCGGAGAGTTCGGGCATCATCGACTTCCAGATCTGGGCTCGGCAACCGGCGTCGGGTTTCTCAAAGCGCACCTTATAGATGAAGCGACGCTCGAAGGCGGGGTCAAGGCTCTCGGTGAGGTTGGTAGTGGCGATGAGTATGCCCCGCAAGTCCTCGATCTCCTGAAGGAAGATGTTCTGCATGGCGTTCTCCATCTTGTCAACGCTATGTTCCGAGTTGGGGGAGCGGCGGGTGAGCAGCGCGTCGGCCTCGTTGAGCAGGAGGATAGGAGCGACCTTGCTTGTCTCGACGGCCTTGCGGTAACGCTCGAACAGCCCTTTGACCATCTTCTCGCTTTCGCCCACCCATTTGCTGCGCATCTCGGAGATGTCAACCTGCATGATTGCACGGCCAGTCAGTCGGGCCAACTGTTTAACGGTCTCTGTCTTACCGGTGCCGGGCGCACCGTAGAAAAGGCACGCTATTCCTTGGCGCATGCCATGACTTTCTAATCTCTTGCAGATTATCTCGAACTGCTCTTGATTGAGAAGGGAGGCTAATCTGGAGGTGTCGGTGGCGACTTTCTCGGGGTAGAAAAGTTTTTTCTCCTTGATGCTGTCGGCTTGAACAAGTTCCCGAGGAGTAACGTTCTGCCCGAGATCTTCAGAGAGTTCAACGCCGGCCTCGATTAGCAACGTGCTGAACGCTTTCTTCGTGAGAATGTAAGACCCCGGAATGCCCATCCCTTTGCTATTGCGATGTTCCACCAGCCCCAACTTTTGCAAGGGATGGCAACCGCGATTAAGGCGACGGAACTGGCCAGCGCTGGCCGAGCGAGTGTCGGGAATGCCGCTATAATCTGATTCGGTGATGCAGAAATCGTCGTGGTTGATGGCGCGGTGGCAGAAGAAGTGAAGAAGTATCCACTCATCAGTCTTGAGCGACTTCAACTGCATAATCTTTTTGCAGTAAGCCAAGTGGGCGTTGTCGCTGACCAGCCGATTGATATACAGCTCCATAGTGTTGAAGTTTAGATTGTTACGACGTGAGTTGAAAATCTCGCCCAACTTGTCGAAGAACGCCTCGATGGAGAGTCCCTTGGCGTGCATCTCGGTAACGAACTCGTCACGCTTAAGCCCCGTCATCACATAATCGGGCACAGCGTAGGTGCGACCGTTGTCGGGCTGACCCTGAATCAACGCCCCCATCTCGACAAGGCGGTCGAGTTCGTCCTCGTGACGACGGATGGAAATCATCGGGCAGTCGATCCAACGGCGTATGTCGCTGACCATAATCTTGGGATCCATGCTTTGGTCGATGCAGATTGCGAAGAAGATGGCTTGGATGCGGTTCATGCCGCAGCGATCCATCACGTGCTTGATGGCCTTCTCACAGGCAGCCAATTTGTTATCCTTCATGCCGTAGTGGCGCGAGGTGATGACGATCTTCTCCAACGCCGTCATCAGCGTATAGTTGGAGGACTCCTCCTCCACTTCGTCCTCCACTTTCTGGCCGGTGATGCCGTCAAACATCGGCTCGTCGCACTCGGGAAACAAGAAATCATCTTCCATATAACAGGGGGTTAAGGTGAATACTGACACGTCCTTTTTCAAACGCAACGCAAAGTAAGGAATTTATATTCCGAGCTTGTCGGAATTGCAGTCGAAAATTAAACCTTGCTTAGTATACAGGTGCTTGCTTTCCGATAAAGTCGGAGTGGACGGCAGTACCTTTGTCACAAAATAGAAGAATATGAAGAAAGCCGTAGCATCACTCACTGTTTTCCACCTTATCGCCGGAACCAGCTACTCCAGTTTGGAGGAGATTCCTACGATTGACAATCCCGAGGGCGAGTTCACCCATTTTGCGGTTGACCGAGATGGCAAGATAGTCTATGCGTGGTCTTGCCCAAAGCAGTATTACCACGGCACGATTCTCGGCGAGCACCGAGATTCCTTATTCGTGGCTGACCTTGTTGCTACTGGAATAAAGTCAGATGATGTGAAAATTGTAAAGCGAAAAGGCCTTATCTTCCTAACACGTCAACTCGATGTCCCAAGTGGCCATCATACACCTACCATGCTTGCAGAGTTGCTGGACACATTCTATATATTGCGCCACAGCGAAGGCGAGAAGTTGTCGGAAAGTCGTAGAGCGGGAATCGAGGCGTGGGCTCAGAAACGCCTGGCACAATGGCTGTACGCCAACGAGTGGGCCTATGTTGCTGCTGACCCCTCCCGCCAAGAACTGATCGGCTCTGCCAACTGCCACTTTCAGGCCATGGGATGCGCCACGGCGAAAACGGTAGATGGTACTGGCTTGCTCATCATCAACGCCCAGACACGACCCAATTTCCAGGCTGAGATACTTGTTGGGGCGAGATGCCTAAAGGCGGTCACCGTACTCTATAAAGGTATTGAAAGCCAAGAACCTGTATCCCTTATTCCGGAGCTAATGCCAACTCATTCTACCCCTTGCCTTCCTCCTTTTCAAAACCTCTCACGCATTACTATCCCTAAACAACGCTATCTCGTCTCACTCGGCGCAATAAAGTTCCGGGAGCTAAAGCGAGAAAGCGAAAGTAGTGAGGATTCCGACATCAATGGAAACTAACTCCTTAAATTTACGGCGAAAATGAAAAAGATTGGCCCGCAAGGGCGTGGCAATCGAATAAATCACTATCTTTGTTCCACTTGAATTTTTAAGCCATGCGCGACACTAACGACCCCCATTATCCCATCAACGCTATCGAGGCGTATGTAAAGCAGACCCGCGACAAGTTTCGCTCCGAGGATCTGTACATTCATTTTGCCAGAACGCTTTATGCGGGCTTGGGAAGGGAAGATGAGGTTACAGCCGCTCTCGACAAACACCGCCCGCAGGTGATGCCCGAGGTACCGTCGCCTGTTCTCGGGTGCTGCGCTGGCACCGAAAACACACGGTTGGCCATCGAGCATTGCCTCGACACGGAGGAACATGGACTGCTCCCTTACGGATGGCAGTATAGCACTCAACAGGACGTGTCGCGGCTATGTATAGCATTGGCCGAAGTGAAAGAAGGTGACACTGTGCTGATGCCGTTCTTCGGACTTGGCAACGACGCGACGATGCTTCCTCAGGAGGTCTCGGTGCAAGGGTATGAGATTGACAAGCGAGTGTGGGCGTTGGCGCGCATCAACTTGTGGGCACACGCAGTTGACGGCACCGGGGTGAAATGCGCCGATGCCTTCAAAGAATTAGCCTACATTATTCATATTCTTATGATTTCAGCAAACAGATTTAGTTAAAAT
>JAJBVP010000097.1 GCA_020859755.1 Bacteroidales bacterium
TGGCGGCCGCAGCCGCTTAACCATATGTCAAATTTTTAACGAACTATTGTTTAAATCATTAAATCTTTAAAGGAGGAAAGGATGAAAGGAGGAAAGAGGGGATTAAAGGTTGCGGCCTTCGTATCGTGAGAATTCGATGATCCAGGCGGGGGAGATCTCGGCGGAGCCTCCGGTGACGGGGTCGAATCCGGCCATGACGGTGCGGCCGATGCATTTCACCTGACCCGTCTCTCGGTCGAAAATGCGCTGCTCGAGCCTGAAACTGTGCTTCGACACGCCGGTGACGGTGGTGGCCACGGCCAGGGGTTCGCCCAAGAACGCCGGGGCAAAGTAGTCGCAATCGATATGCACCACAACGGCGGTGAACCGCATCCAGTCGACGGGGCCCATTACGTCGGTCATGTACCGCGTTTTGCCCAGGTCCATAAACTCGAGGTAGACGTTGTTGTTCAAGTGGCCGAGCATGTCGATGTCGTTGAAACGCGTCTGCAGGTCGACGACGTGGTAAAACGGCACCGTGCAGGGCGGCACGCGAGCCCCCTGCTCCTCGGCGAATTGTACAGGTTTCTTATCTTGCATAGGCTAATGAATTATCAATGTGGTGATTACCTGCGCTCCCACTCGGGCGTTAATATCGTCGACGATGCGTGAGCGCATGAATCCCAGTTCGTTTTTCAGCGGCGCCGACGACAGGTAGACGTGCAGCTCGCCGCGGGTGACGTAGCGGCGCGTGGTGTAGCGGTTGACGCCGGGACCGACCACCTCGCCCCACAGGTAGCACGCCTGCTGCTCGCGGAACGTGTCGCTCAGGTGGCTCTGGTCGAGTGCCTGCTCGATAATCTGCCCCACCGACAGCGCCTCAACCCTCTTCATCGTCGATCGGGGTGAAGACACCGCCCTCGACGCTCCACAGACGGTAGTCGCCGCCCATGCGGCGCATGATCTGGTCGAGATGGTCGCGGTTGGTGTCGGTTACGAAAATCTGTCCTATATGGTCGCGGGAGGCAAGCTCCATGATTCGCTCCACGCGGGTGGCGTCGAGTTTGTCGAAGATGTCGTCGAGCAGCAGCAGGGGCTTCATCTGCGCGGCGTCGTGCAGGAAGTCGTATTGGGCCAGTCGCAGGGCCACGGTGAACGTCTTGCACTGTCCCTGGGAGGCCACGCGGCGCAGGGGTAAGCCGGCTACCTCCATCTCCAGGTCGTCGCGATGGGGGCCGACTGTTGTGTGGCCCACGATCTCGTCACGGCGACGAGCCGAGTCGATCTGTCGCAGGAAATCGTCGGCAGGTGGGTTGTAGCGCAGGACTACGCTCTCCTGGTCGCCAGCCACGGCGTGGTAATAAGCGGTGAAGATGGGTTGCAGGCGCTCCACCCAGCGGCTGCGCGCCTCGGTGATATAAGCCGCGCTCAGGGCCATGCCGGCCTCCACCGACTCATAGAGCACCGTATCGACGATGTGGTCGCGCAGCATGCGATTGCGCTGCTCCAGGCCGCGGTTGTAGCGGATCAGGTGGTCGAGGTAGCGGGCATCGCTCTGAGAGATCACTTGGTCCATCCAGCGGCGGCGCTCCTCGCTGTGTCCCGTGATCAGGTCGCTGTCGCGGGGAGAGATCAGCACCAGCGGGAACGACCCGATGTGGGCGCTCAACTTCTGGTACTCCTTGCCGCGACGCTTGAACGACTTGCGGCGTCCCGAGGTCATCCCCACGAGCAACTCCTCGTCGGCGTCGCGGCGCGTGTAGTTGCCGCGGAGCATCAGTTGCTCCTCGCCGCGGCGCAGCAGCATCGCGTCGGGTACGCCCGAGAAACTGCGGCAGAAACTCAGGTAGTAGATCGCGTCAAGCAGGTTGCTCTTGCCCATGCCGTTAAGCCCCAGTAGGCCATTGATGCGGGGCGAAAACCGCAGGCGCGCCTCGGCGATGTTCTTAAAATTGAGTATGCTTAGCTCGTTGAGTACCATGACAAGGGCAAAGTTACAACTTTTTTTGTATCTTCGCGACATTATTCAGTGCTTGTTTTTCCTTAATATTGCTTTCTGACCAAAATGAGACACTTAACACCTGAAGAAATTACCGTCCTGGAGCAGCGCGGCTGCACGGCCCAGGACTGGGACCGCATCCAAGTCGCCGACCCGTTCCGCCCCGCCAACTACCGCTTCGTGCGCTTCTCGGGCGACATCGCCCTGGGCACCACCGATGGGACGTTCACCCTCGAGGGCGGCATCACCCTCCAATCGGGCATTTTCGACGCCACGCTCCACAACGTCACCGTGGGCAACGACGTGTTCATCCGCTCAATCGCCAATTACATAGCCAATTACGATATCGCCGACGGTGCGTTCATCGAGAACGTCAACCGCATGGTCACGAGGCCGGGGGCCACGTTCGGCGTGGGCGTCGAGGTGTCGGTACTGAACGAGACCGGCGGCCGCGAGGTGCCCATCTACCCCCGATTGTCGGCCCAGACGGCCTACCTGATGGCCATGTACCGCCACAACCCGGCGCTGACCCACGCCCTGAACGAGTTGGCGGCCAAGGAGGTCGACAAGGCCCGCAGCAACCGCGGCTACGTCGGTGAACACGCGCTGATTCTCAACTCGGGTTCGCTCACCGACGTCAACGTGGGCGCGCACGCCCATATCGAGGGTGCGTCGCAACTCACCAACGGCACGATCGCCGGATCGAAGGACGATCCCGTGTACGTGGGCGCCAACGTGATGGCCGACGATTTCATCATGGCCTCCGGGGCTAAGGTGGAGGACGGCGTGGTGCTGCTCCACGTGTTCGTGGGGCAAGGCTCCCACTTGACTCACCTGTTCTCGGCCCACGATTCGCTGTTCTTCGCCAACTGCTCGTGCGAGAACGGCGAGGCGTGCGCGATTTTCGCCGGACCGTACACGGTGACGATGCACAAGTCGTCGCTGCTGATCGCCGGCATGTTCTCGTTCCTCAACGCCGGCAGCGGCTCCAACCAGTCGAATCATATGTACAAGCTCGGCCCGATCCACCAAGGCATCGTCGAGCGCGGGTCCAAAACCACCTCCGACAGCTACATCCTGTGGCCGGCCAAGATCGGGGCGTTCTCGCTGGTAATGGGTCGCCATGTGTCGCACCCCGACACGTCGCGCCTGCCGTTCTCGTATCTTATTGAGAATAAGGGCCGTAGCTACCTCGTCCCGGGCGTTAACCTCAAGAGCGTTGGATCGATTCGCGACGCGCAGAAGTGGCCCAAGCGCGACCGTCGCCGCGACCCTGACCGTCTCGACCTGATCAACTTCAACCTGCTCAGCCCCTATACCATCTCAAAGATGATGGATGCGCGCCAGTTGCTCGACGAGATAGAGGCCGTGGCCGGTGTCACCGCCGACCGCTACGCCTACCAGGCCGTCACCATTGAGGCCCGCGCGCTCAAAAAGGGTCGCAACTACTACTCGATGGCCATCGACAAGTTTATGGGCAACTCGATTGTGAAACGCCTTGAAGGTCTGGAGATTGCCTGCGATGACGACATTCGCCTTCGCTTGGCTCCAACCCATGCCGCCGGTCAGGGCGAGTGGCTGGACATCGGCGGTATGATCGCCCCCAAGAGCGAGATCTCGGCCCTGTGCCGCGACATCATCGAGGGCGCGGTCACGTCGCTCGAGGAGGTGGAGCAGCGCTTCCGCCAACTCCACGCCGACTATTACGACATGGAGTGGACGTGGGTCGTCGAGCACTTCCAAGGCTGGTGGGGCAAACCGATTGAGGAGGTCACTGCGGCCGACATCAAGGCTATCGCCGAGCGCTGGCGCGACTCGGTGGTTGGGCTCGACCGTCTGCTGTACGACGACGCCCGCAAGGAGTTCTCGCTGTGCTCCAAGGTGGGATTCGGCGTCGACGGCGGCTGCTCGCGCCAGGAGAGCGACTTCGAGCAGGTGCGTGGCGCCTTCGATTCCGACCCCTTCGTCCGTATGGTTCTCGACCACATCGACGCGAAATCCTCCCTCGCCACCGAGCTCATCTCCCGCCTCCCGTAATAGGTAACAGGTAATTAGTGAGCAGCGTCCGCGCAGCCTAGGGGGGCCGGCCTTGGACGGCCATCCCACGCCACCCGAGAACGTATGCGCAGCCTTGGGGGGCCGGCCTTGGACGGCCATCTCACGCCACCCAAGGACGTATGCGCAGCCTAGGGGGGCCGGCCTTGGACGGCCATCACCAGACGAACGCTATCAAACAAGGAGCGCGGGCGCCCTCGCCCGCGTCTATAGAAAATTTCTTTCTTTTCTTACGATTTCTTCGTGAGGGATATTTCACTAAGAAACAGTAAGAAAAGAAAGAAATCTTTTTGATTCGCCCTTGCCGCTTGCGGTACAGTTGCGCGGGCGAGGGCGCCCACGCTCCTTGTTTGAAGATGGCCGTCCAAGGCCGGCCCCCCTAGGCTGCGCATACGTTCTCGAGTGGCCTGAAGATGGCCGTCCAAGGCCGGCCCCCCTAGGCGTCCGCTGATGCGTGTGGAAAGCCCCGCCAGGCAAGCGCCAGGCGGGGCTATTTGGCTAAATGCTAAATGCTAAATGCTAAATGCTAGAAACGGATTTTGGTGGCTTGGGCCCCTTGGCGGCGGATGACGATCTGGCCGGCCTGGGGATTGGCGATGCGGATGCCCTGCAGGTTGTAATACTCAACCTCGCCCTCGACCACATCGACAGCCACGCCCTTCACGCCCGTGTTCAACAGGCCATTGAACTCAACGTAGATAGTAATATCTACCCCTGGGCCAAGTGCGTCCTTCCATGCCACATCTATTACAAAATGAGCAGCGGTGTCGCCTGATTGCTCTCCAGTCAGCTCACAATCGGCAATGATCTCACCTTCTGCGAGGGAAAGACCTTCCTTGGTTCCTGTGTAGGTAATTGTACTTGCCGACTTATTGTAGAAATATGTTGCATCTTCAATTACGATATCCCCTAAAGAAATGGGCCCATCACCTAAATCAAGAATGAAATTTTTCAGAGTGAAAGTGCACTTACCAACTTCGCTTGCTGGATCAACATACACCGTGTAAACCGTAACATCGTTTGCGTTTAGTAAGTCGCCGTCTTTACCTCCCATCTTTATAATGAGAGTACCATCATAAGATATTTGGCCACCAAGGTTATCAGAAGTAGCAGGTTTTGCGGCAAACTTCAGCGTATAAACATGAGAAGCCTTCCCCTCGGCATCTGTTCCTTGTGCATTGCAGACCGTCAGGACTGCAGTATTAGTAGTAGGATCGAGTGTGGTTACAACCGTTGCTGTACCACTCTTACCTTTTAGAGTATAGGTGATGTCGCTCTCGCTGTCGGGAAGATAGCTACTTAAAGTGTACTCATAAACATCCTCGGCAAAATCGGGGACAGCTTCGCCGCCTACACTCAAGGATTTCAATTGAGAGTAGTATAGCAGTTTAACATCATCAATCGCAAGTTTATTATCAGGCGTAGCTAATGCACGGTCAAAATAGTTATTGGCTGCGAAAATCACATTTATCATCTCGGGGGTGGATGTAGTAGCGTAGTCAATCTCTTGCACGCAATTGGTCCAATCGGAGGCAGCTCCCTCAATTAGGTATTCTTTGGATGCAATCAATTCGGCATCATCGCTTTTAGTGGTGGTGCCACCGAGCGCAGATTCATCCATTTTGTCAAGAACCGCTCGGTCGCGGTTAACAATAGTCATTGTGCCCGAGGTGGTAGCAGTGGATGTAGTAATGTCCCCGGGGACATTGATCTGCGTCCATGAGCCTTTCCACAAGTATACAACCATTGTGGCAGCCTCCGAAGAATCGTCCACCAATGTGCGCTGATAGTAAAATGAGATTGCGTCTGGACGATTAGTAAAAGAAAGCCCACCAAAAGTACCTCCATCATGAGTAGTCTCATCGAAACCCTCTGCAGTATTCCATGTAGTGCCCAAAGTGAAGTATCCAGGGACTTTACGAACAAAAGTGCCAATACCAGCTGTGCCATTATAAACCAAAACCGCACTTGAGGAATTATATCCAGTGGTCTTCTCGCCGAATTTGGTAGCACCTTGTCCTTTTAAAGCAATAGATTTAGAAACTCCAGCGACATTGGAAATGCACCAAGATTTGGGGTTTTCGCCTACCGCCTTTTGGTAGCCCGAAGCGTTATGTGGATAACAGGTCTCCCAGTCTCCTTCGAAGTCGTAGTTTGGGAGTTGACCGTCGTTGTCGGCGTAGAGGCTTGGGAGGGCCAGCAGGGCCGACAACGCGAGTGTAAAGATTTTCTTCATAAATTTATTGATTGTGATTTGATTGTTTTATTTTCAGGTTAGGTGAAGACATATTTTCACAGCGCGAATTTAGCAAATTTTTGTCAAAATTACCCAATCTTCGACCTTTTCTCCAAACATTAAGCCATAAAAGGTAACAAGAAGGGGCAGGCGAACGCTATCAAACAAGGAGCGTGGGCGCCCTCGCCCCCGTCGCAAAAAGATTTCTTTCTTTTCTTACGATTTCTTCGTGAGGGAAATTTCAC
>JAJBVP010000209.1 GCA_020859755.1 Bacteroidales bacterium
TTTTTTTTTGTCACTCTACTGTCGTTGCTTATCCATGGTCCAACAGGGTTGAAGGCCGCGCTCGGGTTGCGGTTGGTGAATCCTCAGCAACAGGAGACCGACTTCGGGGTGGAACTGAGCGACGACGTGCCCACCTCGCTCCACACCGTGGTGCTCAATTCACGCCAATTGGAGCGTGGCAACACCCTGCGTGACCTCGCCCTGCCGCAAGGGTCGCTGGTGATGATGATTAAGCGTGGTGACCGGCGTATCGTCCCCAACGGCACTGTGAAACTCCGCACAGGCGATGCCCTACTGATCATCCAGGAGGAGGCACAATAAATGCTATGAATCCATCAAGTCGGGGGAGATACGCCGTGACAGGAACGCGCACGCCACGATCATAACCGTCAAAATTAGGAAGGCGATAGCCGTTGAATGCAAGATGTTGCCAAGCCCCACCAACGGCGAGACGATGGCACCGAACACGTAACCCGCGATGCCCAGAATGGACGACGCCTCGCCTGCCTGGGCACGTCCCTCGTTCATCGACAAGGTATTGGTGACCGTGAAGATGAAGCCCAGCCCGAACAGAATCGTCGCCATGAACACCTCAAACAACAGAAAACTCTTCACATGCCAAAGGGCTATGGCTTGCCCAACGACACCAATTACCAAGATTATGGTCCCCACCCATGCTCCACGTTTCAAGGGCTTGAACTTCATCGCCAGCATCGACGCGGCCATGATAAACAGCGAGTTGAACCCGATTACCAGCCCATATGCGGTTTGCGACAACCCGTAATGGGTCTCCAGGATAAAAGGAGCCGCCGAAATGTAGGCGAACAACAACCCCAGCGAGATCCCCTTGTAAGCCACATGCACCATGAATGGCCAATTTTTCAGCAATCGCGTATACCCGGCAAACGACTTCCAATAGCTTCCCTCGCTACGGCGATCCTTGGGCAACGTTTCGCGCATAAACGGAGTGAGAATCAACAGGATAGCCGCAAACGCCGCCAATACCACAAATACACCTTTCCACCCGTAAGCGTCGGCCGTGATACCACCCAGCACAGGAGCCGCCGCGGGGGCCATGCCGTTCACAGCACCGATAATAGCCATGATTTTGGCCAACTGTCGCCCACCAAAGCGGTCGGCGGGCATAGAACGCCCCAGCAGATAACCGCCCGACGCGCCAATGCCTTGGAAAAGCCTGCACCATATGAAAAACGAAATCGTGGGAGAAAACACGCTTATCACCGCGCCCAAAATGAACACAATCAGCGAGCCGATAAGCACAGGTTTGCGCCCCACCCGGTCGCTCAACGGCCCCAGGAAAAGTTGGCCCACAGCCAATCCGATCATGCCTGTTGTCAGTCCCATTTGCGCCGTCGAAACCGACACGTGGAAGAACCGGCACATCGCAGGCAACGCCGGGGTGAACATATCGTTGACGAACGACCCCAACGCGCTGATCAACACCACGAACGTGATGAAAACCCACAGCGGGCGGTAAGGCTTCCCATTGGCGGCAATCGGCGAGGGCTGGGGCGATTGCAAGGGATTGTCGGGTGATTGTTGGGAGTTGTTTGGCATTTATTTGTCGGATGGTACGTTCCTTTCATTATATAAACACCTCAAACGCCATTTTTGTGCTGCACTGTGTATCACTGTGTATCAGAGAAAGCCCCTCAGGAAACGACCGAGCAACCACGAATCAATGTAACTCCAGCGAGTGCTTGGATAGCTTACGATAAGAGAGTTTTGGAATTTTTGTGTACCTTTGTAGCATGGTAAGAGGGAGATTCGCGCCGTCGCCGACGGGAAGGATGCATCTGGGCAACGTGTACTGCGCGTTGCTGTCGTGGCTTTCGGCCAAGAGCCAGGGGGGCGAGTGGCTTGTGCGTATCGAGGATATCGACACGTCACGCAGCCGCCAAGAGTTTATCGACCTTATTTTCGCCGATTTAGAGTGGCTTGGATTGCATCACGACGGCATCCCCCTGCGGCAAAGCCTACGCTCGGAGATTTATCAAGAGGCGTTCGATCGATTGGACACCTACCCTTGTTTCTGCACGCGTGCCGACTTGCTTGCGGCATCGGCCCCCCACGCTTCCGACGGCCGACATGTATATGCCGGCACATGTCGTGGGTTATCGCTTGAGCAACAGCGTGTTAGAGCCTTGACAAAAGCCCCTTCCTTTCGGTTGCGATTGCCCGATCAGGATATTGAATTCAATGACCTGATGCGAGGGATCCAGCGAGGGAATCTGGCCCGGGAATGGGGCGACATAGTGGTGAAAAGGGCTGATGGGGGTTTCGCCTACCAATTGGCAGTGGTGGTTGACGACGCGGCATCGGGTGTCACCGAGATTGTGCGTGGTGATGACTTGCTTTCCTCCTCATTTCCACAGATTTATCTCTACCAAAAGCTTGGTGGTGAGGTGCCTCGTTTCGCCCATGTTCCCTTAATATATAATGTGGCGGGTCAACGGTTAGCCAAGCGCGACAAGGACCTCGACATGGAGGCATTGCGCCAGCGTTACTCGCCCGAGCAAGTGATAGGTATTATCGCCAATATCAGCGGGTTACGTCCTACCGACGCTCCTATAAGAGGGACTGAATTGATGGAGGGATTCTCTTGGGATAAGGTAACTCACGCTCCCGCGATCACTTACGTTGCTCCATAGGTAGAATCACGCGACGCATCACGGGGAATGCAACGGCGGTAGCCACAGCGGCTGGAATGACGGCCCAGAAGCCGATGTAGGCAATGCCAGCGTAGGTGGTGACCAATCCGCCCAGGAAGGTGCCCGTACCGATTCCCACGTTGAAGAAACCCGAGTAGGTGGCGACTGTGATGGTCGATGGCTGCGGCCCGCGCTTGATCAACGCGTCCTGGCAAGCGAGGTTAAAACATGTTTCGGCCACGGCTCCAATCAGGCACAAGCCCGAAAGGAGCGCGATCCAATTCGCCACTGGCTCCAACAACCCGGTGAAACCGACCATTACCAGCGAGGAGCCGAGCAGAAACCACCTCGGATGCTTGACGTATAGCTTGGAGAACAGCACACCCGCCACCATGCCCGCAAAACCGATGAGAATCAGCACGAAAGTAATCCGCTCGGGGGTATAACGTCCAATCTGCGCCAAAAACGGCTCAATGTAGCTGTAAACCATGAAATAAGATGTAACTATCACGGTCACAAACACATATATCCACGCCACCATCCTGTTTTTCAGCATTCCCGGCACTTGGCGAAGGGTAAACGAGGAGTAGCTTTTCACCCTTGGCAACACAAACGCACACACGCCCACAACCAGTGCCGACACAGCGCAAATACAAGCGAAAGTAACTCGCCAGCTAAGGTAAAGCCCGATGATTCGCCCGATAGGAAGCCCCACAATCATCGCCACGGACGAACCCGTGACGATTATACTCAACGCCGTAGCACTCCTTCCCTCGGGAGCCGTAGCCACCGCATAAGGAGGCACCACGCCCCAAAACACCGAGTGGCAGCATGCCACCCCTACCCTGGCTGCCATCAGCGTCCAGTAGCCAGTGGCCACGGCCGAAAGCCCCTGAAACAGAGCGAACAAGCCTACCAGCCACAGCATCAGCACGCGCCAATTCACCTTGGCCACCGCCACCATCAACGGAAGCGACATCAGCCCCACCACCCAGGCATAGACCGAGATGAGCATACCCACGCGTGCCTCGCTCGCCGAGAAGTCCTCAGCGATGTCGCTAAGCAAGCCCACGGGGATGAATTCCGAGGTGTTGAACACGAATGCGCAACACGCCAGGGCGATGCAGGGAATCCAGGAGGATGATTTAGTTTTCAGCTTTCAGTTTTCAGTTTTCAGCCTTTTAAGGATTTAAGGATTTAAGGATTTAAGGATTAAATCTTTAAACCATTAAATCTTTAAAGGAGTAAAGGACTAAAGGAATAAAGGGGTTAGGCTAGGAGGGTCTTCATTTGGGAGGCGAGATTGGCGGCTTCGCGGGCGGCGGCTTCGGCAAAGTCCTCCCCCTGGGAGGCGTAGATGATGCCGCGCGAGGAGTTGACCAGCAATCCGCAGTCGCCGGGAATCATGCCGTAGCGGCACACCTCCTCCAAGCTCCCACCCTGCGCGCCAACGCCGGGTACCAACAGGAAACTCTTGGGGGCAATCTCGCGAATCTTCTCAAACATCTTCCCTTGGGTGGCTCCCACGACGTACATCATCTCGTCCACTCCAGCCCACTTGGAGGATGTGCGCATCACGGTCTCAAAGAGGGGCGTGCCCTCTTTGTCCTCAATCAGCTGGAAGTCGCGGCTACCCTTGTTGGATGTCAACGCCAAGAGTATCACCCACTTGCCCTCGTAGCCGAGGAATGGCGTCACGCTGTCCTCACCCATATAGGGGGCCACGGTCACGGCATCAACGTCGAGATATTCGAAGAACGAGCGCGCGTAAAGCTTGGACGTGTTGCCGATGTCGCCACGTTTGGCGTCGGCGATGACAAACTGCTCGGGGTATCGCTCCTTCAGGTATTTGATGGTGCGCTCCAAGGCTATTTGTCCCTGTACGCCAAGCGCCTCGTAGAAAGCGAGGTTGGGCTTGTAGGCCACGCAATAGGGAGCGGTGGCGTCGATAATCTGGCGGTTGAACTCCCAGATAGGATCCTCCTCTTTCAACAGGTGCTGGGGTATCTTTTTGATGTCGGTGTCGAGTCCGACGCACAGGAACGACCCCTTCTCCTTTATATTCTTTATTAAATCTTCTCTTTTCACTGGGAAAGTATTATGTAATAATGATTTAGTGACTAGTGATTAGTGATTAGTGATTAGTGATTAGTGATTAAGTATAATACATTTTTTGCGGGAGCCTTGCTGGATCCTTGCTTGCCTCTTGCTAGATTCTTGCTGGCTTCCAATTGATTACTTCTACTTTCCAATAGCATGGGTATCATACTTAATCACTAATAACTAACACTTAACTCTTACAGACTCGCCTCCTTGAACTTCTCGGCGTTCTCGGCGATGATCAGATGGTCGATGCAATCCTGGATGTCGCCGTCGACGAAAGCCTGCAGATTGTAGATTGTATAGTTGATGCGGTGGTCGGTGATGCGCCCCTGAGGGTAATTATAGGTGCGTATTTTGGCCGAGCGGTCGCCAGTGGATACCATTGTCTTGCGACGCGAGGCGATGTCGTCGAGATACTTCTGATGCTCCTTGTCATATATAAACGTACGCAGGCGCGAGAGGGCACGCTCCTTGTTCTTGGGCTGGTCGCGCGTCTCGGTGCACTCGATGAGAATCTCCTCGGTAACGCCAGTGTTGGGATTGCGCCACATGTAACGCAATCGAACGCCCGACTCCACCTTGTTGACATTCTGGCCGCCAGCTCCACCCGATCGGAAGGTGTCCCACTTGATCTCGCCCTCGTTGATCTCGACGTCAAACTCCTCAGCCTCGGGTAAAACGGCCACAGTGGCAGCCGACGTGTGGACACGCCCTTGGGTCTCGGTAGCGGGCACGCGCTGCACGCGGTGGACACCGCTCTCGTATTTCAACGTGCCGTAGACATTTTCGCCAGTGACGGCGAACACAATCTCCTTAAAGCCGCCCGCAGCCCCCTCGCTGAACGACGTTACGGACACCTGCCAGCCCTTCGACTCGCAATATTTGCTATACATCTTGAACAAGTCGCCGGCGAAGATAGCGGCCTCATCGCCACCGGTGCCACCGCGTATCTCCACGATAGCGTTCTTGCCATCCTCAGGGTCGGCGGGAATCAATAGCAACTTGATTTCCTCCTCCAGATTGGGGATGTCGGCTTGAGCCTGGTCGAGCTGCTCGCGAGCCATCGCGCGTATCTCGTCGTCGGTTTCGGTGGCGAGCATCTCCTTGGCCTCGTCAATGTTGCCAAGCAGGTTGCGGTAACGGCGGGTGGCCGAGGTGAGTTTTTCCAAGTCCTTGTACTCCTTGGTGAGCTTCACGTAGCGCTTGAGGTCGGCGATCACAGCCGGGTCGGTGATGAGCGTGGCCACCTCCTGGAAACGTGATTCGATGCCGTCAAGACGCGACAAAAGTGAGTTTTCTGCCATGGGTTGAAAAATTTTTTGCGAAGTTACGTTTTTTATTCGAAAAATCGTTGTAACTTGCCGCCATAATTAATCACCATATCCCCTAAAACGCCAAAAAAACGATGTGATACCATGAAAATGTTGAAAGAAAGTCACCCCTACAAAATCTATAGACTGGGACTGATAATCAGACGATTAACCTTCGTGTCTTTTTTGTGCTAATCATTGTCTGATTTGTTCTTGACAAAATTTGCCGGCAGTTGTATCTTTGTGTCAGATTCAAGGTAACCAAATATTAAACGTTCAAGGTATCAGATTTTGTTAGTAGGGATTAGTAAAGGGAAAGAGATTGTTTTAGGCTTGTTTATTCAGTACATGACAAAATTTGAATTCTTA
>JAJBVP010000156.1 GCA_020859755.1 Bacteroidales bacterium
CGTGGCGGCCGCAGCCGCTTAACCATATGTCAAATTTTTAACGAACTATTGTAAAGGAGGAAAGGATGAAAGAGTCACGGCGACTACTTGGGAGATGCGCTCGTTGCGCCCTGGATGGTGCCATCGGGTGCTGCCTTTGCATCCTTGGAGGTGCTGGATTCGTTGCCATTGGGGGTGGTTGAATCTGGCTCCGCAGGTTTCTCCTTGAGGTTGTCGAAAGTGAACGAGAGCATATCCGGGTCGCAAGCAAGTTCCATCAGCGCGGTGCAAACCACAAGGATCTCATCCTTGGTGACGAAGGGTTTCATCGCGGCCATCAGTTCGCGTGACTGTCGCTGTCGATGCGCCAGCAATTTCTCCCTCGTTGCGCCCGGCTCCCGGTAGAATCCGGCGTTGATGAATCGGTTGATGTGGAGCCGTTCGGACTTTGTGAGTGTCGCGATGTCGCCGCCGCGCTTCAGTACCAGGTCGGCGATGATGCGGATCGAGTCGGCCTCGAATGGTCGGCACAGGCGCAGGTAGTCCAACACTGTCGCCGCGTCTTTGGGTTTCGCGACGAGTTCTTCCTTGCTCTTGCAAGGATTTCCAGCCACTGGCTGCTCGGCAGCGACGGCGGGGTTCTTTGTAGAATTTTCTTCCATATTAAATGAGGTTTAGTGATTTGCCGACGAGATATTTTGCCGCCGTCTCGTCGTTCTCGGCCTGGGAGGGGACGCGTGACGACGCGAGATAGTCGTCAAGGTCTTTGGGATCGAAGAAGCACAACTTGCCACCGGGCTTGTACATCGGGATGACGCGTCGCATCATCATCTTTCGGAAGTAGCTCAGGGAGATGCCCAGGTACTTCGCGGCCTCTTTGGAGGTCATCAGTTTTTGTTTTACTGTTTCCATTTCGTATAAAATTTTAAAGTCGTTTTCGCACTGTCGCGAGAAAATTTACACCACAAAGGAACAGCAAAATTTACCGATCCACGAATATTCATAGCGACGGAACGCACAATGAATCAAGTTATTGCGGAAAATTCACGAACAAGTAATGGAGTAATCATAGGCGATTCGGGGAGGGATCATGGCGGTTTCGGGATGGGTGTTTTCAAAAGTTTCGGGGTTCTTTGCCGTTTTCGTCTGCGCACAAAAAATCCCGCCACCTTGGGGGTGACGGGACTGTCGGATTTTGGGGTTATATTTAGTATTTCACGAGCATCTTTCGGATGGCGACGGACTCCAAATCTGGCCTGATGCGGGTGGCCTTGCGCATGATTTTGGCGATGAGCTTTTGGTCCTCGTTGGGCTTGCCCTCGGTCGACCTCTGGTAGTCGTGGAGTTTTTTAGACGGTTCATTCAGATCCCACCACGCCTCAAAAGCAGGCCACTTTCTCATTTTGATCCTCAGCGCCGACGTGATCGTGTGGGCGACAAACGAGTAACGACCTTCCCCGGAGCCATCGCTACCACGGTCAGCGCCATCGCGGCAACCGCCGTCACCGGCAACCAAATCCCCAAAATCCTCTCATCAGATAATTGTGCCATAAGTATAAAAGTTGTTTAGATTCAATGATTTATAATGATTAAGAACTAAGAATTTTATCGGTCATCGCCCAGTAATAGAATGCCTCGGTATGAGTTTTCTTGAGCTTGTTGAATTTCGACGGGATGGCGGAGCCGACGCTCATCTCAGCGATTTCGGTGAGAGGGACATCGGCATATCGCCGATAATCAGTACGACCTTTGAGTATCATCGCCGCAAGATAAGCAGCCTTGGCCGAATCCCGTACTCCCATCTCCAAAGTGTATGACTCGTCGATCACGAAACCTCTGATTCTTTTGATGCCGTCGGAAAGATGCTGAAACTCCTCGGGGTTCTTCGCACCGCGAAAAGACAGGCATGCGGCTGTGTCAATAGCGTCCTTCAACACATCTTCAGCAGATAGATGGCCGAGGTTCCGATACTCCAACTCAACGTTTACAAAGTTGTGGAAAGTGTCGCTAACGAGTTGGAAATCATCCACGATGTCCGACAGCGAAGCGATGTCATACATCTGCTTGATCACCTCCTGAAACGTCGGTTTTGGACCTTTGAAAAAAGGAACGCCTGTGGTATGCGGGGCGAAAGCGGTGAGTTTGTCACCCAGAATGTCCGCGGCTGACGGCGCCTTGACCTTGATCGAATCTCCCTCCTCGTGGAGGAACGGACTGGTAATTGGCAAGTCTACCACTTTTGAGTAATGCGTTTCCTCGAACAGCACGTCGAGTAGAATATTATCTTTTTCAGTATTTGTGACATAGCTCACCTGATAGAAGAATTTGGCGTGCGATTTCGGCACGTTGTGGCGAGCCTTGCGCTCAACCAGTTCAATACCCGTAAAGCCATAATCCTCAGCATATCGGTCGATATATTGGGTGATGTCGGTGCACGGAGGACAGATAACATCAATGTCGACCGACAGACGCTTGCGGCTGTTGAGATGCAACATACAACACGTACCTCCTTTGAAAATAAATGGGCAACCGGAGCGGGCCAACGACTCGAGCAGCGAAAAAGCACGGATTGATTTCTCGATGAGTTGGCGATCAAGTTTAGGGTATCGGTTGTGCACTTGTTCAATCCACTCCAGAGAGCGGCTGTCGGGATGTATCATCAGTCGTATATCGATTTTCGGTTGTTAATGATTTCCGAGATTTCCTCTTTTTTGCCGCGGCGTTGGGCGTAGCGCAACATCTTGGCTGTGTTGACTTTGTATCGGTCAAAAGCCGCGTCATAGAGGCGATATGATTCGTAATCATGCCACGGATCAAGGTCGGGGTCAACCGCGGCGTCAACCAGGATTTTCTCCAGGCTCGCCCTTGTGGTGCCGTCGGCGTATTTAATCACGGGAGCCTCCGTGACCAACGGCTTGACAATAACAGCCGGACCATTGGAGGTATAATGGTAGCATTCATCGGCAGTGGGCGTGATAAATACTCGACGACCGTTGGGCTTGTTGGCCTCTGAGGCGGTCAATTTCTCAAAAACACCTTCAACCGCATCGCGGTCAACCTCTACATATATATAATCAAGGCGGCTGACATAGTGCGACAGCTTCTTGATGTCCAAAAGGTTCCACACGCAGATGTTGTCCATAAAGGGATACTCCCGCCGTAAAGGTTTCTCGATCTCGCTCATCTCCTCGTCAGAGTAAGGAGCGAACTGACCCTGGGCATCGCCGGCGACCGCAAATTTTCCCCAGCCAACTTTTTGCAAAACGCCACTGTTGACAAGTCGACGGAACTTGCAAGATATCGCGTTTAGCGTGCACTTCTCTCCCAACGAGGCGAAATGCTCCGCTACACTGGCAACGCTCACCGAGGGCTTATCGGACGCATATAATAATATGTCGTTTATCTTAACCATTATTTTTGGCCCAATTACAACGGCAAAAGTAGTCATTCTTTGGCAATAAAACAAATTTACTGCCGAATATCGACAGGCTTTGACAAAATTTAAACTCAGTCATAATTTGGCAACAATCTTATCCTACTGCCGCAAAACGACAATTTTGATAAATTTGCTGCATTGAATTTATACCACTCACGGTGCATAATCTCGCTTTTTGATGAGATAATGCACGCTGAGTGGTAAATTTCAGTCGAATACACCATCTGTTAGGTTCACGGCATCGATCTTCTTTTGGTCGATAATCTTTGCGTAAATGGTTGTGGTTTTGACACTTGAGTGGCCGAGGAGCTTGGATGTGGTATAGAGATCGGCTCCGAGGGTCAACATCAATGTCGCGAATGTGTGGCGGGTAAAGTGAAATGGCGTAAATGAGAGAGGAAATTTATAAGTAAGTGCAAATAAAAGCCTTTATTTATAAGGTATTACAGAGAGGTGATTTTGATTTGCTTTTGGTGGGGTATCGGTTATTTTTTGTTATTTCTGTTATTTATGTTACTTTTTTGTTAGTCGTTTTGAGCTATTTTTTGTACCTTTGCACACGAAATAAAGCATTGGCAGAGAATGGCAAGAACAAAAAAATCAGAATCGGTGCCTGTCCGCATCCGCTTCAAGCAGCTCAAGGACGGCAACCAGTCCATATATTTGGATATCTATACCGACCGCAAACGCAGGTATGAGTTTCTTAAACTCTTCCTTGTCCCTGAAATATCGCAGGAGGCAAAGGAGAGGAATGCCAACACGCTCAAGGCTGCCAATGCCATCAAGGCACAGCGTATTCTTGACATCACCAACAAGAAGCCGGCGACAATCCTTTCGGACAAAGCCCGGACACCGCTGATAGAATGGCTCGATGAATACGCTGAAGCCGGGGAGAAAAAAGGACGCAGAGCACTTGTCGATCATGTACACGCAGTATCAGTGTGTCTGAAGGCTTATAATCCGCGGATAAGATTGTATGAGGTCGATAAGGATTTTCTTCAGGGATTTGTAGAATATCTCAGCACCCGGATGACGAGATTGACAAAAAAGCCGCTGGCAAAGGAAACCATATCCGGTTACTGCGGATATATACGGGCGGCCCTCAACTATGCCGTGGATCTGGAAATTCTTGGCGACAATCCTTTATTGTCATTCGACTGGGCTTCCATACAGGGGGAACGCAAAAGACGCGAGTATCTGACCATTGAAGAGGTGCAGACGCTTATTGACACTCCATGTAGGAGTCCAAGGGTGAAGACGGCGTTTCTTTTTTCTTGTTTTTGCGGGCTACGTTACAGTGATGTCAAAGGACTGCGTTGGAAAGACGTAATCGAGGAAAACGGCAAGACTCATTTGGAATTGCGTCAGCAAAAGACGGGGAAGGTAATCTACCTGCCTTTGAGCCTACAGGCGCAGAAGTTCATGCCGGGAGAGAAAGGCAATCCTGACGATGCCGTCTTTGATGTCCCCACGCTGAGCGATTGCGACCATGTGCTGAAAACGTGGACTTCCAAGGCCGGCATTACCAAACGGGTGTCCTATCACGTGAGCCGTCACGCCTTTGCGACGATGACGCTGACAATGGGCGCAGACCTCTATACCACCAGCCAGTTGCTCGGACACTCGGATGTGGAAACGACCCAGGTTTACGCAAAAATCGTGGACAAAAAGAAGGTGGATGCAGTTTATTTGATTGACAGACTATTTGATTAAGAGATATGGGCAGACAGAAGAAGCAGGTGGTGATGAAGGAACCGATAAGGCTCCGGGAGCAAGTGCTGAAAAACGGCAACCGTTCGCTATATCTGGATATATACCATAACGGCAAGCGGACTTACAAGTTCCTGAAGTTGTACCTTGTGCCGGAGACCGACACGCCGTCAAGAATAATGAATGCCAATACGCTGGCACAGGCGAACGCCATCAAGGAGGAAATGATACTTGACCTTACCAACCGTATCGCGGGCATAAAGGACAAATCACACAAGGCCCGGATGCCGTTCTGCGCATGGATGGGCATCTATGCCGAGAATGCGAAGAAAAGCTGTGCGGAATCATCAAAAGCGTGGATAGACAGGACGGTCAAGGAGGTCACGGATTATGATTCAGAGACTACACTTTCCGATGTGGACAAAGAATACCTTACGAGGTTTATGGAATACCTTGTCAGCCGTTCCGCACATAATACAGATCGGAAAAAAATGACAAAAAGCACCGTATTCCTGTATTTATGCTATGTCAGAGCCGCTCTTAACTATGCGGTGCGTGAAAGCGTGATACCCAAAAGCCCGTTCAAGGGAATAACCAGAGCCTCGCTGTCCATCAAGGAGCACAAGCGCGAGTATCTGACCGTAGAGGAAATAAAACGGCTTATCGCCACTCCCTGCTACCGTGAGGACATCAAGGGTGCGTTCCTGTTCTCCTGTTTCAGCGGGCTGCGCATCTATGACATCATGAATCTCCGTTGGAAAGACATTGTGAGAACCGCTACCCACTGGCAGGTTGAGATAATCCAGTATAAAACCGGTGTCGAGCTGTTCCTGCCGCTGAACATGAACGCCCGGAAATGGCTGCCGGAAAAGCCGGAGGACGCCACGGCGGAGGACAAGGTGTTTCCCCGGCTGACAAGAAACTACGGGCAGAGCCTCGGAACATGGATGGAGAATGCCGGAATCACGAAAGACATCACTTTTCACGCGGCGAGGCACAGCTTCGCAACGCTCTGTCTTACAGCAGGTATAGACATTTACACTACCAGTCAGCTGCTCGGGCATACCACCATCCGGCACACCCAGCGTTACGCCCGGATTATCAATACGAAGAAAGACGAAGCCGTCTCGTTGTTTGACGGTGTGTTTGAATAATAAATTAAGTCAGTCAGTCAGAGGGTGTATATATTTAGAGTGACTAACCAAAATTTCGCAGGCGGGCTATCAAGGTCTGTGTCGTCCTGAAATAGCTTGACTGGAAATTAAAGCTATTTAAGGATTAATG
>JAJBVP010000111.1 GCA_020859755.1 Bacteroidales bacterium
TGGCGTGGCGGCCGCAGCCGCTTAACCATATGTCAAATTTTTAACGAACTATTGTCATTAGCTTAGGATTTTAAATTTAGCGAATTTCAAGAGCAGGGTCTTGGTCTCGACGTTGGAGAACTTGACAGTGATTTTAACGTCGGTTCCCTGGTCGTTGACCGACAGGATTTCCCCTTGGCCGAAGCGCGGGTGCTCGATGTGCATTCCCGCCTGCAACTCGTTGGCTTGATGGGTTGTACAGCCTTGGGAAGGAGCTGCGGTTGTGGCTGCTGTGGCAGGTCGATCGGATGGGGTGACAGGACGGAATCCCGGTGGAAGCGATGGGAAATTGCTCATGTAATCGGAGGAAGCGGTGCGTGCTCCATTTCCCCGGTTGTTGCCGTATTGGCTGCGGCCTCCATATCGGTTTCCGTTATTGTAACCTCCTGAATATCCGCTGGCTGTGTGGAAGGAGGAACGATATTGTTGCACGGGGTCGACGCGTGGGCCTGACAGGGTGGTGCCGGTTGCGAGTTGGAGATAGTCGGGGTTGATGTCCCGCAGGAATCGCGAGGGGGAGCAGGTGTTGGTTGCACCGTTGCGGTAACGCGATGACGCGTAGCTCATCATGCAGTAGTTTTTGGCGCGCGTGAGGGCCACGTAGAGGAGACGGCGCTCCTCTTCGATCTCGGCCAGGGTATTGCAAGCCATGGCCGATGGGAACAGCTCCTCTTCCACACCAACGATGAATACGTTGCTGAATTCCAATCCTTTAGCGGCGTGTACGGTCATCAGCGTCACGCGTTCCTGCTCGCCGCTGTCCTCGTCCTGGTCGGTGGCCAAGGAAGCCTGGGCGAGGAAATCGCGCATCGACACCTCCTCGTTGCCCTCCTCGCGGCGGGACGACACGAATTGTCCTACGCCATTGACAAGCTCGTTGAGGTTTTCTTGCTTGGAGATACTTTCGGGAGTGCGGTCGGTAAGCAAGACGGTGAGCAGGCCCGTTTTGCGGATAATATCAGTAGCCACTTCCTCGGCGTCCTTCCCGGCCTCATTCTGCTCCACAAACGACTGAATGAGAGCGAAAAAGCCGTCCAATTTCTTTTGTGTGCCGCTGTTCACTTGCAAACCGTAGGCCTGTGGGTCGCTCAGTACGTTCCAAATTGACACTCGGCCGTCTATCGCACAGCGCACCAGCTTGTTAACTGTGGTCTCGCCGATCCCCCTGCCAGGGTTGTTAATGATACGGCGCAGGGCCTCGTCGTCGTGGGGATTGATCGACAGGCGGAAGTAGGCAATGGCGTCTTTCACCTCTTTGCGCTGGTAGAACGACAGCGACCCGTAGATGCGATAGGGGATGTTGCGTTTGCGCAGCGACTCCTCGAGGATACGGCTTTGGGCGTTGGTGCGGTAAAGGATCGCAAACTCCTCATAGCTGTCATGGGAACGCATCTTTTGTTGCGCTATCTTGTTGGCTACCAGGAAACTTTCCTCGTAATCGGAGTAGCTCTGCACCACCTCGATGCGGGCGCCTACGTCCTTCTTTGAGAACACCTTTTTGGGTATTTGCTCGGTGTTCTTCTCGATCAGGGAGTTGGCCGCGTTGATAATCGTTTGGGTTGAGCGGTAGTTTTGCTCGAGCTTGAATATCTTGAGAGTAGGGTAGGAGTTCCTGAGGTTCAAGATGTTACGGATATTGGCGCCGCGAAACGAGTAGATGCTCTGGGCGTCGTCGCCAACAACGCATAGCGACTGGTTGGCGGCGGCCAATTGCGACACGATCAGATGCTGGGCGAAGTTGGTGTCCTGATACTCATCCACAAGCACGTAGCGGAAGTACTCCTGGTAATGGTGAAGGATGTCGGGATTGTCGCGGAGCAGCACGTTGGTGAAATACAGCAGGTCGTCGAAGTCCATCGCGCTTGCCACGAAGCAGCGTTGACGGTAAGCGGCATAAATCTGCTGGGTAAATGGGCGTTTGGCGCGTTTGTCGGCCTCCATTAGGGTGCGGTCTTGGGCATACATCTCGGGAGAGATCAATGCGTTCTTTGCGGCTGAGATAGCCCCTAACACTGTCGACGGCTTGTAGAGCTTGTCGTCGAGTTGCATGTCCTTTATTATGGTCTTTACCAACGCTTTGGAATCGGCCGTGTCGTAGATTGTATAGTCGCGACGGAAGCCCAGGCGGTCGGCGTGTTGGCGTAGAATGCGGGCGAAAATCGAGTGGAAAGTGCCCATCCACAACTTTGACGCGGTGTTAACGCCAACGAGAGCCTGGATACGCTCGCGCATTTCGCGTGCTGCCTTGTTGGTGAATGTGAGCGCCAGAATGCGCCACGGTTCGTAGCCGTGAGAGAGCAGGTGGACGATTTTGTAGGTAAGCACACGTGTTTTGCCCGAGCCTGCCCCTGCGATAACCAAGGAGGGCCCGTCGGTGTAGACCACGGCGTCGCGCTGCTGATCGTTTAGCTCATTGAGATAATCCTCTACCATCGGCTCAACGGAATTGGTTGGTGATGGGGTTATAGTGCATGTCAATGGCGGCCAGCTTGCGCTCTAATTGGCTCTGATTCATCCCCTTATCCTCGCATAGCTCGGGAAGGGATGAGTAATAGTCGCGCAACTGGGTGTTGACCCAGCTGAGCAATATGTAGGGATCTTTGGGATGGATTTCCATGAGGGTCAAGAAATTTTCTGCGAAGGTACGAAAAATTTCTCATTCCGTCTTGTCGGTGAGGTGGTCGAGATAGTCGGTGAGCGAAATTTCGCGGGCAAGGCCCATTTTCTTGCGCAGTCGGTAACGTGTCATCTCCACTGAGCGGTAAGAAATGTTGATCAGCGGCGCGATCTCCTTGGACGACAACCCCATTTTCAGGTAAGCGCAGATGCGCTGGTCGGAGGTTGTAAGGTTGGGGTGAAGCTCGGTGAGGCGCTTGAGGAAGTTTTCGTATACCACATCAAAGTGGCGGGTGAAATTGCGCCAATCGTCGTCGTGGGAGATATTTTCTTGGATAATCTGCTGTAGCTTAGAGATATGACGCCCGAGCATGTGGGGCGACTGGTTGGCCGTGTCCTGGATCTTGGAGAGACGTTCCGAGATGTCAAGGAGCACTTGGTTTTTGCGAGAGAGGTTCATGGTGGTGTTGGAGAGTTCCTCGCTCTTCTGCTTGATATCGTGCTCGAGTTGCTGGCTCTTGAGATGGGCGATATCGTAATCCTTGCGCAGGCTTTCTTCCTGGTTGAGGCGACGCAAGTTGACGATCTCGGCCTCTTTGCGGCGTTCCATTTCCGAGGCGGCGCGACGTGAGGATGTGCGTATCCAGCGATAAATAGCTATGCCAGCGCCGATTATGAGAAGCGTGTAGATTAATTTGGCCCACCATGTGCGGTAGAAGGGCGGGGTGATAGTGAATGAAAACGAGCATTCGTCGGTAAGACCGGTATATTGGTTCAACGCTCTGATTCTCAATGTGTATCGCCCTTCGTGAAGCTTGGTGTATTCCTTGACGTTGGTGGGGCTGAATGCGCTCCAGTTGTGGTCGTAATTCTCTAAAAGATAGGAATATGACACAGCGTTTTCGGTGCGATACTCGGGGTAGACGAATTCAAATTTCACCGAATTAAGGTTGAACGGTATTTTGAGCGCGCCGTCGGGTATATGCATGGTTGGGGAATAGAGCGTGGTGTCTTGCGGACCAGTAATTCGGCTGATAAACAGCTGTTTGTGCATCTTTTCCGAAGGCTGATACTGCAAATCCACTACATAGAAGCCATTTTGATTGGAGATCAGGGCATGCTTCTCGTCGATGAAGTTGAAATTGTCATACCCCGGAATTATGTTCTCGCACACAGGCTTATACCTTACCGAATCAATCTGATAGTTGCCTCGGTTGTCGCGCCACACTTTACGTATTTCGTTGGCCGAGATGCTCCACAGGTCGCCGTTGGGCTGTTGGTAGAGGTGGGAAGAATTTCCGGCCGGGAAAAGACGGTTAAGGTGCTCGTGCTCGATAAGTTGTTCATTGCGAGCGTCATACCGATAAAAGCCGGCTTCCGACGACACTACTACATCCGAGTTGATAAGGTTGACAGTGGTGGTCTTGGGAGCGATCAGTCCCGTTGCCTCATCGTAGAGCGAAACGTTGTCAAATCGGTTGCCCTCAATGTTTAAGTGCAGGCGGTAAACGCCTTTAAGCCAATGGCTTATCCATAGATTCATCTCATCGTCGATCACAAATCGGCCCCCGGCGTCGTTGTAGCCGTTGATACGACCGCGTGACACCCACTTGCCGTTCTCGCGTCGAAGCATATAGAAGTTATCGTAAGTCGAAACGATGGCCAGATCGGGATGGTCGGGGACGCCTCTAATCCAAAGGGACCCGGGTAAGCCCTCAACAGCGTGAAAACCAGGCCCGGCGAAAGTGTACAAGCCGTTATCGTTGGCCACGAACAACGAGCCCCCAATCGAGTCGATGGCCCACACTTGCCCCTTTAGTGATGGTTTGTAGGAAAGGGTCTCCGGAGTGGAGGGTAGGGGATAAGGCACGTGGTAAAGCCCTTGGTTGGTGCCGAAGAATAGCTGGTTGCCGTATTTTAGCGACGCGTAACCGGCGCCGTATAACACGAAATCGCCGAATAGATTTTCCATCGGGGAGTCGCGTACGATAAAATCAATACCGTTGTCGAGAGCGAGCCACAGGTTGCCTTCGCCGTCAAACGCGCAATTCAACACCGTGTTGTTTTGCAATCCGGTCTCGATGTTGACATAGATGGTCGAGCCTGTTTCAAGGTTACGAATGGCGATACCGTAGTTGACCGTTCCCAGAACGAGCTCGCGACCGTTGGTGGTAGCGCTAAATATCTGATTCTCTTTGAGGAACGGGTCAATGTCGGTAGGGTAGGGGATGGCTTGGTTGTCGCTGTAGCGGTACAATCCGTCGAATGGCGTGGCTATCAACAGATCGTTGCCTAACGGTAAGATGGCTACGATGCGCTTCCCGTCGAGCGCTTGGCAACCGGGCATGGGCGTGAGGGCCAACCCTTGTAGCTTGTATAGCGAGCCTTCTTGGGTGCCCACGTAGAAATCGTGTCCCACGAGCGCCGAAGATGTGATTTTTTCTTTAAGGGGAATTATGGTGGTGTGGCCATCCTCGTATTTAAATATGTGGAAATCGGATTGGAACACCACGGCGTCGCCCTCGCGCGCGATGTTCCACACCTCGTTGAAATGGCAAGTGGAGTCGTTGAGCGTAGAGCGCAGGGAGCGGTAGGTGGGCTTGCTGTCCCCCTCTTTGTGGTGGAAATAACCGAAATCCTCCGACCCTCCCACGTAAATACGCTTGGCGATCGAGTCGACCATCACCGAGCGCACTGTCGAATAGTTGTCAAGATGAAGCAATTGCCAGCTCTTGGAGTCATAACGGAGAAGCCCGTGCTGGTTACCGAAGTACATGCGACCGAGGTGATCCTGGGCCACGGTCCAGTTCTGTGTGCCCCCGCCATAATCGTGCCGTGAGAAATTCCTCACCAGTGGATGAGCGGCATCCGCTCCCTGATATGCCAAAAGGGAGCAGAAGATAGTAGCTAAGGTTAAAATCTGTTTACGAAAGAGCTGATTCAAGGTAGTCATACACTAGTCGTTTTGTTGCCTAAAATTTTGATTTACGCATCCCTTTTGGGGTCTATCCTCATTTATTGTATTGCAAAGTTACAAAAATTATTTGATGTGGTGGGGTTGAAAGTGTGTTTTTAAACATAAAATTTGTAACTAATGGAAAATCAGGACAATAAAAAATTCTTGTAGAGTTGTTGTAGGGGTGACAAATTGGGGACGTAGGGTTTTTATTGAGCAAAAATGTTTGGTGAGGGGCTGTTTTGTGCTGTACCTTTGCGGTGTGAATCGGATAGAGTTCACGCCAACCTTAACCAGAATATCAGTCTTTATCCATTTTAAGTAAACCAGTGTTAAAACGATTTATGAGCAAACAGATTCTTACCTTGATCCTTATGCTATTCGCGTTTACGCTAAGCGCGCAAGAGCTGAAGGTGACCGGCACGGTGACCTCCCAAGAGGATGGAGAGCCCCTGATCGGAGCTACCATCACATGTAAGGAGGCGCGCACCAACGTCACCGCCACCGATATCGACGGTAACTACCAGATATCGGTAAAGCCTGGCTAGACTCTCATATATTCATATGTGGGATGTGAGGCTCAGGAGAGAAAGATCACCGCAGCCGGCACGGTCGACGTGGTCCTCTCGAGCTCCTCAGTGATGCTCAACGAGGTGGTCGCCATCGGTTACGGCACCATGAAAAAGAGCGACCTCACCGGCTCGGTAACGACGGTGGCCGCCGACAAGCTCCAGAAAACCCCTTCACCCAGCTTGGCCAACGCGTTACAGGGACAGGCGGCTGGCGTGACAGTCAACTCGCTTAGCGGTCGTCCCGGCGCAAGCGCCGAGGTGCGTATCCGTGGCGTGGGCACCATCAACAATTCCGCGCCCATATATGTGGTAGACGGCGTGATCACCGACGACATCGCATTCCTCTCCCCCTCCGATATCCAAAGCGTCGAGGTGTTGAAGGACGCGTCGGCCACCGCCATTTACGGTAGCCGCGGTGCCAACGGCGTTATCATCGTCACCACAAAGGGAGGTCAGGCTCGCCAGCGCGCGCAGATCACATTCGACGCTTACGTGGGCGTGCAAACCCGCTGGAAAAAGCTCGACGTGATGAACGCCAAGGACTTCGCCGAGACCTACCTTAAATTCAACGGCACCGCCAAGGCTCGCGAATATTACGAGACCAACGGATTCAACGCTTGGCTGTCGCGCTACATGGGCGTGGGCTCTTCTTCCTACTACCCCACTGTTTACGACGCCGACACCAACCCCACCGGCTTCGACTACGCCTCCCAGGACACCGACTGGCAGGACGAGGTATTCCGCAACGCCCTGATCCAAAACTATCACCTGTCGATCGACGGTGGCAACGACCAGTTCACATATTCAATGTCGGGCAGCTGGTTCAAGCAAGAAGGTACAATCATCGGTTCCGACTACTCCCGCTTCACCGGGCGCTTGAACACATCTTATAAAGCCACCCCGTGGTTGAAGATCGGCGAGAACATCTCGTTCATGTCATCGGTTGCCAAGAACGCTTACGAAAGCGGTGACAACAGCGAAAGCGCCGGCGCCAACATCCTTTCAGCCGCATTCGCGATGGCTCCCTGGGACCCGGCCCGTTACCCCCAAGGCTCGGTCAACAAAAATGGCGACGACCTCTCGGGCCAGATCTCCGCTGCCTCCAACTTCAAGAACGTCACCAACCCCCTCTCGATGATTGAGTACTCCAACCCCAAAGTACGCAACGAGCGCTGGGTGGGCAACGTATTCGCCGACATCACCCCCATTCCCTACTTGACTTGGCGCTCGAGCTACTCGTTCGACTACAAGATCACCACCGACAAGAGCTTCTCCGAGGCCTACGAGATCTCCTCCTACGATAAACGCGAGAAAAACTTCCTGAGCTCATCGATGGCACGCACTTACAACTGGAACGTCGACGAGATCCTCACCTACGCCCGCACAATCGGCAAGCACGATTTCACCGCAATGGCCGGCTTCACAGTTGAGGAGTACAACTACTACTCCATCGGCAACTCCGGCTCCACAATCCTCAACCCCGTGGAGAAAAACTGGTACCTGTCGCAGGTAACCGACGACTACGGCACCCCGAGCGACGGCGTAAGCCGCTCCCGCCGCCAGAGCTGGCTCGGCCGCTTGCACTACGCTTACAACAACCGTTACCTCGCCACATTCAACTTCCGTGCCGACGGTTCCTCCAAATTCCCCGAAAACAAGTGGGGATACTTCCCTTCATTCTCCTTGGCATGGCGTATCTCCCAAGAAAACTTCATGCGCGACGCACAATGGCTCAACGACTTGAAGCTGCGCGTAGGCTGGGGTAAAGTGGGTAACGACAACATCGGCAACGACGCCTTCACCCTCAACATGTTCAACACCGGTCCTACATTCGTCGACTACGTGCTTGGTGTCGACCAGCAGCTCGCCAACGGTGCCGCCGTCCTCACCTGGATCAACAACGGTGGCCACTGGGAAAACACCGAGCAGTGGAGCGTGGGTATCGACTTCGGAATGTTCAACAACCGCTTGACGGGATCGGTCGAGGGCTTCATCCGCAACACCAACGACATGCTCATGTCGGTAACCGCACCGGCCCAGACCGGCAACCGCTACGCCGCCACCGCCAACGTAGGCAAAGTGCGCAACAAAGGTATCGAGATCTCCCTCGAGCACCGCAACTCCCTCACCCGCGACTTCGAGTACTCTATCTCGGGTAACGTCTCCTTCATCGACAATAAGCTCACCTCCCTCAACGGCGGATCGCCGATTTATACCAATTATTCCAATGTTCAAGTAGTCGATCAGGGACATTCACTCTATTACTTCTGGGGTTATCAATACGACGGCATCTACAAAACCGACGAAGAGGTGCTCGAGTACCTCACCGGTTACACCGCCGAGGACACCCCCTTCCACGCTGGCGACGCCAAATACCGCGACGTAAACGGCGACGGCCGCATCGACGACAACGACCGCGTCGACCTCGGCTCCTCCATCCCTTGGCTCAACTACGGTATCAACCTCGGCGCCTACTGGAAGAACGTCGACCTCCAGCTCTTCTTCCAGGGCGTGGGTGGCAACAAGATCTACAACCAGATGCGTCACCGCCTCGAGAGCAACGGCTCAACATCGGTGCTCAGCCCCATGATGGCTTACGCTTGGTGCACCGACGTGCAGGAGGCTTACGCCAACGGAGAGGTGGATGTCACCGCCCCCAACCCCAAGAACACCGTCAACTACTACGCTTCATCGCGCTTCTTGGAAAGCGGCTCCTACTTCCGCCTCAAGAACCTGCAGATCGGTTACACCCTTCCCAAGAAATGGATCTCGAAGGCCGGCTTCCAGAACTGCCGCTTCTACTTCCAGGGCTCCAACCTTTTCACCTGCACCAAGTACAAGGGCTTCGACCCCGAGGTTAGCTCCGGCGTCGACTACGGCAACTACCCCCAGAGCCGCACCTACATCTTCGGTGTCAACATCGTTTACTAATCAAAATCCAGAACAACAGTCATGAACAACATATTCACAAAATCGCTTTTTGCGTTGGCGGTAGCCGCTATGGGGCTCACCACCACCTCCTGCAATGACTGGCTCGGCGAGGAGTCGCCCGGTTCGACCAAGCTCGAGGACTATTTCACCTCGGGAGCCGCCGCCCTGCAAGTGGTGAACGGTTGCTACAGCCCCTTGCAGTATGAGTTCAACAACACATATTTCTCCGAGTGGTTCTTTGGCGATATACCTTCCGACGACGCCCTCAAGGGTGGCCAGAACGTGGCCGACGGCGCCGACGCCTACGATATGGACAACTTCAAGACCAACGCCAACAACGGCATCTGTCTCGACTACTATCGCGCCAAATACATGGGCATCGCCCGTTGCAACCTCGCCCTCCAGGAACTCCCGGAAAGCCCCGTTGACGACGACATGACCGAAAGCCGTCGCGACTGCGCCCTCGGCGAATGCTACTTCCTGCGCGCTTTCTACTACTTCCAGCTCGTAAAGGTGTTCGGCGGCGTGCCCCTGGTTGACTTCGTGGTCGACTCCAGCGAGAAATGGCAGCAGCCCCGCGCCACCCTCGAGGAGTGCTACGCCAAGATCATCGACGACCTCAAGCAGGCCGAAAGCCTCCTCTGGGAAAAGAGCGCTTACCCCTCCACCGACCTCGGTCGCGCCACCCGAGGCGCAGCCCTCGCCATGCTCTGCAAGGTATACCTCTATATGAAGGACTATGACAACGCCTACACCTGGGGCAAGAAGTTCATCGACGAGGAGTACACCAAGGGCGAATACTCCCTCTGCCCCGTCTACTACGACAACTTCACCCTCGCCGGCGAAAACGGTCCCGAGAGCGTCTTCGAGATCCAGTACATGGAGGATCCCACCAGCGACTACGGCGAAGGCTTCGGTTTCACCCGCGGCACATTCTCGACCATCCTGATGCGTCCCCGCTTGAACTCCCTGAGCGGTTCATCCCGCGGCTGGGGTTGGAACCACCCCACCCAGGACCTCTACGACGAATTTGAGGAAGGCGATCCCCGTCGCGAAGCCACCATCGGCGTTCCCCCCGAGGACGAGCGCAACGAGGCCGAAATCAACTACCTTGGCTCACCTTATTATAATAATAAGTGCTGCTACAGCGAGGGTGGAACATTCCCCGCGATCTCCCACGACTCCCGCTCGCCGATGAACTATCCCCTGGTACGCGCATCCGACGTCATCCTCCTCTACGGTGAGGCCGCCCTCGAATCCGGCAAAGACCTCAACGCCGCCAAGTGGGCCCTGGAGACCGTGCGCAACCGCGCTCGCCAAGGCGACACCTCCATCCTCCCCGCGTTCCCTGGCTATCGCGGCTACAGCGACAACACCGAGAGCCTCCGTCAGGCTATCCGTCACGAGCGCCGCGTGGAGATGGCTATGGAAGGCCACCGCTTCTTCGACCTCGTGCGCTGGGGTATCGCCAAGCAAGTGCTTGACAAGGACAACGGTTCCTACGGCAAGAACGAAAGTGCCGAAGCTCGCGCCGAGATGGCCAACTTCATCGAAGGCAAAAACGAGCTCTTCCCAATTCCCGCCGAGGAGATCAACCTCAACCCGATGGACCAGAACCCCGGCTATTAACCCCGAATTAAGATTCCTGTACTATTTCATATTCTAAGTCTCACACTATTCATTTCTATCCTATTTAATTCCTATCTATCCTCAAATCCTTAATAATACCCGAAAACTTTTAGGCGCCGGAGGGCATGATTTTCCCTCCGGCCCCCTAAAGGGGGGGAGCGGCTAAAGCCGCAAGGATAAAGGACAAAGGATAAAGGATAAAGTAATAGCCAAGGCCGAAGAAATCCACAGGATTAAAATACCCAAGGCCTGTACCGCAGGCATCTCCCATCGAGGAGTTACAGCGAATCAGCGTTACAGCGATTACGCGACAAGGCGATAAAGCGATTATCCGATAATCCTTTCATCCTTTAACGCCCTCCCCAAACAAATCAAAAAATCAAGTAACCTAAATAACCAAATTTCTTACCTATTTAAAAACCAAAATTATGAAGAATTTTACTTTCGCTGCCCTTTTCCTTGCAGCAGCCATGAGCGCCAGCGCACAGTACACCGTTGAGGATCCCGGTATCGACGCCGTCCTTCTGGGTCTTGATGCTGAGTCGGGCTACACCTTCGACTGCTTCATCTGCAACAACTACACCCTCTCGCAGGCACAGTCCAAAGGCTACACCGTGCACGACTACCGCTTGAACGACGTTACCTCCCACTGGTGGTGGTGGAGCGGATGGGCCGAGTGGAACAACGACGGCTATCCCGACGTTGACTTCTCCGACGAGCCCGGTTACGTGGCACAGACCACTGCTCCCACCGAAGGCTGGAGCGGCGGCGGCATGGCCCTCGACGCTGGTGGCGGCTACGACTTCTCCCACATGACCGCCGACACCCACATGCACGTGGCTTTCCGCACTACCAACATCTCGAGCGCCGCTCTCATCGTGTTTGACGGCTTCGAGACTCCCGCTAAGCTCTCATTGGGTGAGGCATTCAACGACAACGGTACTTACTTCCCCGTGCTGGCCGACTTTGACGCCTCCGGCGAGTGGGTTGGTTGCGACATCACCTTCACCAACTTGAAGAAACTCTATCCCGGTTTCTCCGTCCCCACCCAAACTGACTGGACCGGCAACGTCCTTTCACTCCTCACCGGTGCCGTGGCTGGCAAGACCATCGCTATCGACGGCTTCTACTGCTACACCCCCACCAACGCTGGCGTTGCCGACCTCGTGGCCGACAAGGACAACGAGATCTCGGTCGTTGGCAACCAAGTGATCGCCGCTGGTGCTAAGAGCATCGAGGTATACAACCTCGCTGGACAGCTCGTGCAGAGCGCTGCCGCCGATATGCTTACCCTCGACCAGAACAACGGCGTTTACATCGTGAAGGCTGGCTCACAAGTGAAGAAGATCATCCGCTAAGAGTTAACCACTTACCGTTAACAATTAACCATTACCATAGCTGAATCCGTTACAAAAGATTTAGTTTTATTTAGGTTCAAATGACAGTGTCGGGGCTTCGGCCCCCGCCGAAGCCCCGCATTGTTTTCCACTAACCATTAACCACTCACCACCCCATGAAGATCTTTACCGTATCACTCCTCGCTCTCGCAACATCAACAGCTCTGGCCGCCGGCGTTGACCCCCAGGTAGGCTCAGGCGAAACCAATGGCTACTACCTCGTGTGGCAGGACCTCTTCGACGCCGATGAACTCAACTCGGCCCGCTGGAACATCGAGGTCAACGGCAGCGGAGGCGGCAACAACGAGCTTCAATATTACACATCATCCCCCGACAACGTCGACCTCGGTGACGACGGCGATGGCAACGGTTGCCTAATCCTCACGGCTATACGCCAGGATTACAGCGGCAAGCACTTCACCTCGGGCCGCGTCAACTCCAAAAACAAAATCGCATTCACCCACGGTAAAATCGAGGCCGCTATCAAGATGCCATCAACCGCCAACGGCCTGTGGCCCGCATTCTGGATGATGGGCAACGATTACGACCAAGTGGGCTGGCCCAAATGTGGCGAAACCGACATCGTCGAAATGGGCAACTCCTCGGGCATCTCCGGAGGCCTGCAAGATCGATACTTCAACGGCGCTTGCCACTGGGGCCAAGGTTGGCCCGCCGCAAGCTACGCCAACTCTACAACCGTCAGCTACTCCCTTCAGGACGGCGAGTACCACCTCTTTACCTGCATCTGGGACGCCGACGCCATCGCAATGTACGTCGACCTCGACAAATACCCCCACAACTATCCCTATTACAAGATGACCATCCCCCAGGACGAGCCCGACAACGAATGGTCGCCAGGCAACTATTTCCACAAGGACAACTTCATCTTGTTCAACCTCGCTGTCGGTGGCGACTTCACCGGCATCTGGGACGCCTCTAAGATTACCGCCCTCAACGACGATAACGACAACCAGGCTTCCATGTACATCAACTACGTGAAGATCTATCAAAAGGGCGACAGCGACGAGCACACCTCGTTCAACGACCCTGGCGACGAGCTCTCATCAGTAAGAAATATCGATGCCGACGAGCTGAACCTCGGCATCACGACCCGAGACGGTCGCATCTACTTCAGCGAAAGCGTATCGGCCGACGTGTACGACCTCTCCGGACGACGCGTTGCCTCAGGCACTGGCGCCTCGATCGACACCCAGCTCCCCTCGGGCATCTACATCGTCCGCACCGGCAACCAAGCCCGCAAAATAGTCCTGTAGCTCAAAGGTTATAATTTCTAGTTTCTAGTTTCTAGTTTCTGGTTTCTAGTCGAATGCTGATTTGACAGCTCTAGAAAATGAACTATTAACCATCAACTATCAACTCGAAACTATCAACTCGAAACTATCAACTCGAAACTATCAACTCGAAACTAGAAACTATAAACTATAAACTAGAAACTATAAACTATAAACTATAAACTAGAAACTATAAACTAGAAACTATAAACTATAAACTAGAAACTCGAAACTCGAAACTCGAAACCAACCCCCCCCGCCTCTACTAGGTACACTATATACATTCTAAGCGATTCAATTTCTTAATTCAACACCTCCCTATTAACCAAATTCAAGCTATTTACCTACAAATGAATCTATTAAAGACAACCTTGATGGCATTCGTTGCCGCCGCCTCACTCACTGCGGCGGCAGCGGACAGCTATCATCTCTTCGGCTACCGGTTGGCTTGGGCTGATGAGTTTGACGGCCCTGAGCTCGACCGCTCGGCGTGGAACGTCGAGATCAACGGCACCGGATGCGGTAACGAGGAGTTGCAATTTTATGTCGATTCACCCGAAAACGTATCCCTCCGCAACGGAAACCTCGTCATCACTGCACGAAAGCAGGACTACGAGGACAAGCACTTCACCTCCGGACGTCTCAACACCTGGAACAAGATGACATTCACCTACGGAGTCATCGAGGCACGTATTATGATACCCCAAACCGCCAATGGCCTCTGGCCAGCCTTCTGGATGATGGGCAACGACCTTGACGAAAACGGGTGGCCCGCATGTGGCGAAACCGACATCCTGGAGATGGGGCACTTCAACGGAATCAACGCCGGACAACAGGACCGCCTCTTCAACGGCGCGCTCCACTGGGGCCCCGACGCCGGAAGACACGCCCAAAGCGTGGGCGACCGCGTAAACCCCGTGTCGCTCCAAGATGGACAGTACCACATATTCTACACCGTGTGGACCCCCGAGAAAATCGAAATGTTTGTCGACGACTCCACCGAGCCTTACCTGTCGATGGACATCTCCGAGCGCGAAAACCCCGCTGCCCCTGGCTACTACTATCATAAGCCCAACTTCCTGTTGCTCAATCTCGCTGTGGGTGGCTGCTTCCCAGGAATCCTCGACCCCAACGACATCACGGCACTCCCCGACGGCCAAGCCGAGATGCTTGTCGACTACGTGCGCCTCTACCAGCGTGCCCAGGACCAAGCGGGTCGTTAAATGAGCCGCAACGCGGCGATGAGGCCTGAAAAACTGAGAACTGAAAACTAAAAACCTAAATAAAATGAAGAGAATCTTATCTATAACCATGCTACTCGGCGCCGCCCTTGGCGCCCAGGCAGCCATGACCCCCGAGCAGATCGACGCCAAGGTTGCCGACCTCATCTCCAAGATGACCGTTGAGGAGAAATGCGGCCAGTTGGTGCAACGCTCTGGCGTGGGCCTGACCGACTATATGGTCAACGACATCAAGGGTGGGGCAGTAGGCTCCCTGCTCAACGAGGTCGACCCGGAGACAGTAAACGCTTTGCAAAAGATCGCCGTTGAGCAAACACGCTTGGGCATTCCCATCGTGTTCGCCCGCGACGTGATACACGGTTTCAAAACCATCTTCCCCATCCCCCTGGGACAGGCCGCTACCTGGAACCTCGACCTCGTGGAGCAGGGAGCCCGCGTGGCTGCCGACGAGGCCTCCTCGACTGGCGTACGCTGGACCTTCTCCCCCATGGTTGACGTGTCGCGCGACGCCCGCTGGGGCCGCATCGCTGAGAGCGCCGGTGAGGACCCCTACCTGTCGGGTCTCATGGGCGTGGCCATGGTCAAAGGCTACCAGGGCGACGACCTCACCAAGCCCAACACCATGGCTGCTTGCGTAAAGCACTTCGTCGGCTACGGAGCCTCCGAGGGTGGATTGGATTACAACACCACCTGGATCCCCGAAGTGCAGCTTCGCGACGTCTACCTGCCCCCCTTCAAGGCTTGCAGCGACGCCGGAGCCGCCACGTTCATGTGCTCGTTCAACGACATCTGCGGCGTGCCCTCCTCGGGCAACTCCTGGCTACTGCGCGACGTGCTCCGCGGCGAGTGGGGCTTCGACGGCTTGGTCGTCAGCGACTGGGGCTCGATCCAGCAAATGATCCCCCACGGCTTCTCCCAGGACATCACCGAGGCCGCCTACCAAGGCGCCATGGCCGGTGTGGACATGGATATGGAGAACGGCGCCTACAACGAGCCCCTGATCGAGCTTGTCAAGGCCGGAAAGGTGCCCATGGCTACCCTCGACGAGATGGTCGCTAATGTGCTCCGACTCAAATATCGCCTTGGCCTCTTCGAAAACCCCTACGTTGACCTCAAGACCGCCAACCGCTTCTACACCCCCGAAAACCTGCAAGCCGCCCGCGAGACTGCGGTGGAGTCGATGGTGCTGCTCAAAAACGACGGCGTGCTTCCCCTTGCCCCCGGCAAGAAGATCGCGCTGATAGGTCCCATGGCCAACGCACAGCACGACCAGAACGGCACCTGGTGCTTTGACCTCGACAAAACCCACTCCGTCACCGCCCTCACCGCCCTTCAGGATCGTTACGGCAAGGACAACGTGATCTACGCCCCCGGCCTCACCTACTCGCGCCAGCGCGACACCAAGGGCTTCGACGATGCCCTCGCCGCCGCCCGCCAGGCCGACGTTATTATATTTGTGGGTGGCGAGGAGGCCGTGCTCTCGGGCGAGGCCCACTGCCGCACCGACATCTCCCTCCCCGGTGCCCAGAGCCAACTGCTCGCCGCGCTTAAGGAGACTGGCAAGCCCGTCGTAACCGTGATCATGACCGGTCGCCCCATGACCATCGCCCAGGATGTTGACAACTCCAATGCTGTTGTCTACGCGTTCCACCTTGGCACGATGGCCGGTCCCGCAGTGGCCGACGTCCTCTCGGGCGACAAAAACTTCTCGGGACACCTCCCCGTGTGCCTCCCCAAGTCGGTTGGCCAAATGCCCCTCTACTACGCTCATAAGAATACGGGTCGCCCCGCCTCGGGCATAGTCCTCATCGACGACATCCCTCAAGAGGCCGGCCAGACCTCCACGGGCTGCACCGCGTTCTACCTCGACGCCGGAGCAGGTCCCCTGTATCCCTTCGGCTTCGGCCTGAGCTACACCACATTCGACTACGGCACTCCCTCGCTCTCGGCCACTGAGATTGGAAAGGATGGAGAGATCGAGGTGACTTGCCGCGTCACCAACACCGGCAAGGTTGCCGGCAAGGAAGTGCCCCAGCTCTACGTGCGCGACCTGGTAGGATCGCTCGTGCGTCCCGTGCGCGAGCTTAAGGGCTTCGAGAAAATCGAGCTGGCCCCCGGCGAGAGCAAGGACGTGAAATTCACCCTGAAAGCCGACGACCTCGCCTACCACAACCTCAAGGGCGAGCGCGTCGTTGAGCCGGGCGACTTCCAGCTCTGGGTATCACCCGACGCCGCCTCAGGCGACCCCGTCCCCTTCACTGTTAAATAATCAGCCTAAATAAAATGAAAAAATCAATCATTATCTTAGCCGCCATTGCTTTGGCCGCCACCAGCGCCCAGGCCAAGAGCCCCAAGCGTGGCGTGAGCGAGAACAGCTTCCAGCTCGCATCCCAGCTCAACGTCATCGAGCCGGGTGTCACCTGGTACTACAACTGGGGCAACGCCCCCTCCAACGGTTACCAAAGCCAAGTGATCAACTGGGAGGGCGACATCGAATTCGTGCCAATGTGCTGGAGCAATTACAACGCCACCACCATTCGCGACTACTGCAATGCCCACCCCTCGGTGAAATACCTCCTCGGCTTCAACGAGCCCAATTTCACCGCACAGGCCAACCTCACCCCTTCCGAGGCCGCTGAGCGTTGGACCGACGTAAAGGCCCTCGCCGACGAGCTCGGGCTCGAGCTTGTAGCCCCGGCACTCAACTACTCCCCCAATCCCCCTTACACCGATCCCACAAGATGGATGGACGAATTCGTGGCTCTGGTGGGATTGGACGCCTTCGACTACGTGGCTGTCCACAACTATGGCGGACTGGGAGTGATGCAGACCCTCGCCGGCAACTTCCACAGCAAGTACGGCAAGCCCGTGTGGGTAACCGAGTTCTGCTACTGGCCCGATGAGAGTGGATACGTTGCCCCCACCGCACAGATGGCCTCTATGATCGAGACCGTGCAATGGCTCGAAAAAACCGATTGGATCTACCGCTACGCATGGTTTAAGGCTGTTGGCTCGTCCGACTCCTCATCGGCCCCCAACTACGGCCTCTACAAACCCGCCACCGGCTCCGGCGACCGCGAGCTCTCACAGCAAGGCTGGACCTACGTCTACCTCCCCGACTTCGACACCTCAGTTTACCAGCCCCTCGCCACCGAAATCTCGGCTTGCGATTTCATAACCTGCAACAACATCCTTATGGATCAAGGCAACTACGCCCTCTGCCCCAAGCCCGTTGAGATCTCCCAATTCATCTCCAGCGCCTACGTCGACTACAACTTCGACGTCCCCGCTACTGGCGAGTACTGCTTCACCATAAAGGTCACCGGCGAGGGAGAGCCCACCCGCTTCGACCCCAAATTGGGCCTCTTCGCCGTTAACGCCGACGGCACCGAGGGCGACAAGCTCTGCGACGCCGTGCAATTCTCTCTCCCCAACGACTACACCACCTACATCGAAAAGGAATTCCTGGTCAACCTGCAGGCTGGCAAGCAGACGATCCGCCTCAAGGACACCAACCCCTACGCTCCCTCCAACATCCATATCTCCACCGTGAAGCTCGACACCACCAACGGTGTTGGCTCCATCGCTGCCGATAACGTATACGACCCCGACGCCCTGATCGACGTCTACACCATCGACGGACGCCTCGTGCGCCAGCAGGTTGTCGCCAACCGCGCCACCCTCGATCTCCCCGCCGGCCTCTACATCGCCGGCTCCCGCAAGATCGCCGTCCGATAATTGTGTGCCGCTGAGGCCGACTGACCCGTGTGCCGCTGACGGCAGCGGCACTTCCCAGGTTGGGCTACCCCGCGTCAGCCCAACCTGGGAGGTCGGGCCGCCCCCGGCCCGACACCTTTCCCCTTGTAACCAATCACGCAGTGCTATAGAATACAGGTTCCCTCTATAACCAAAATCCCGGCCCTTCTTGCAATCCGTAATTGCAACCCACCTTGAACCCCATAACCCCATAACAAAACCCCTTTGCTACAAAAATAACCCAAATAACCAACCTACTAACTTACTTATTTTTACGAAATTATGAAAAAGCTTTTTACCCTACTGTTGGGGGCCGTCCTCGGTTGCGCCTTGACACACGCCGCAACCAATTGGGACGTTGCTACCAACGTGCTTCAGGGGAAGACTGCTTGGGTGTCCACCAACGCAAATGGCGCTGACGCACTTGAGACACGCCTTACCGATGGTAACCGCGGCTCTTCTTGGCAGGCTGCGGGCGCCAACAACGGGATTGGCACTTGCTTGTCTCAGAATGTTGATGGCTTCCATGATTGGGTCATGATCGACCTCGGTGCCACCAAGAGTCTGAATCACTTGCAGTTTGACCAGCAATCGGCCAACGCCAAATCCTTTGATGTGTACCTCGTGGACACAAAGCCCGAGATTGTAACCAACACCTACTCCTATAATGATGGCGCAGGCTCGCTGACTTATTTCACCCTCAGCGAATTCCCCGGTAACAACACCCCGATTGCCTCGGTTACCGACCTCCCTTATGTTGCCGACCACAATTACGCCAACTTCGACTTCTCGGATGTCGATAATCTTCCTTCCGGCCAATATCTCATTATGTGGATTACAGCCGAGGATGAAAATTGGGCCAAAACTTATGGCACGTGCATCTGGGAAATCGCCGCTACCGAGTATGACGCTACCCTTTCGGCATTTAATATCCTTTCGATTCAGGGCGATGCTGAGATTTAGGTTCCCAACTCAGCCACCTATCAAGTATATGTCTACAACGGCATGGGCGAGCAAGGCGATTACGCTGATTTGACCAGAGTCGCTGTTTCCTATGCAGATAATTCGGCTAATGGCCTTACTCTTGGCGCATTGACCGCCACTGGCGAGTTTACTGTCACCGCCAACAAGGCCGGTGCCTATACACTTATCGCTACTGCCGACAATTGCACCCAGGGCAATCTGGGCATCAACGTTAAGGCAACGACCCGTACTTGGAACGATATCTCTTATGGCCACACAGTGTACTATCCTTTGGCCGATGGAACTATTGCTACAGTAACAAATGGCAAGAATGTTATTCCGCAACTCGCCAACTCTACGATGCCCAATTGGGTTTATGTTGACTTGGGCGCTTATTATAAGATTACTGCTATTGGGACACAATGGGAGAACGCCTACGCCAGCAAAGTTACTTTCTATGCCGCTATTTCCGAGCCTGCTGACCTTACCGCTACATCAATAGGCACGGCTTGGACCAAAATTAATAGCGAATCTTATACTCCTTCAGTAGAAGGTGATAATAATGTTGATTCACGCGTCATCGATGCTTACGAGCTGTCGAATCCCGTTACTGCCCGTTATGTGATGGTGTATGCCGATCAACTTGCATTGAACTACGGCATGAAGCTGTTTGACTTGCTCATCGAGGGTACTGAAACCGAGATTGAGCAAGGGGATGCTACCTACCTCAATATTTCGGGTGCCACCACTATCCCCGCCACCATCAACCAGTGCTATCAAATTGCATTGGCCGATCAGTATGGCCAAACCTCCGACCTCGACTCCACCGACGGCCTCACCGTCACCTGCTCCGATGCCACCGTCACCGTCAGCCAGGTTTACGGCGACGCCACCGTCGTGGTCAACGCCCCCGCGTCGGTCTCCTCCTTCACCTTGACCGTCTCCGGCAACGACTACACCCCCGCCACCATCGACGTGACCGTCCAAGCTCTCAACTGGGCAGACCTTAAGACAACTGGTTCTCTCTCTCTAGCATGGACCTCGCCGAAGGCAAGTACCTCATCTACACCAAGCCCGCCACCATCGACGATGAAGCCGGTTTTGAGGTTGTTGACTCCCGCACAGTCACCGAAAATGTAAAGAAGAACACCCAAAACGCCTTCGAATTTGGTGCAACTTCCCGCACTGATGGTTGGGTAATCGTCGACCTTGAGGACTACTACACTATCTCCAGCATCGGCATCTCTTGGGAGACCGCTTGCCCCTCGAAGTATCGTATCTACGGCGCCAATGCTCTCCCCACCGAGCTTGACCCCTATCGGACCTCGGAAACCATCCCCGACCAGTTCCGCGAGATCACCAACGGCTCAGTTTCGCCTGAATCGCCTTATAGCGACACCAACTACACCTCGTTGATCCCCGAAACCGAACTTACAGCTCGCTTCGTCCTCATCCTCTCCGAGGGTCAGAATTATGCTGGCTATAATATGCACATTTTTGACTGGATCATCACTGGCTATAAGGACGTGAACGCCACCGGTATCCAGATCCTCACCGACGCTGTTAACGACTCGATGTATCCCGGCCAAACCGTCTCCATCCGCGGCCGCGTGTCCAACCGCACAGGCGCCGTCCTCCCCGAGGACGTCTACGGCGTGGTATTTGAGTTCACCCCCGAGGAGGCCGGTACCTACGACGCCGACGCGATGACCTTCACCGCCAACGCCTCCTACACCGGCGACGTCACCTTCACCGCCATCTCCCTCCCCAAGCGCAAATTCAAAACCACCTACACCCTCCACGTGGCCGAGCCCGTAGTCGACAAGGTGAAAGTGTCCCTCGATCAGCCTTACATGAAGGTAGGCGATAAGGTTCACGCAACTCCCATTTACCTCGACGCCGACGGCAACGAGATTGACGCCGCTTACCTCAACAGCTACGAGATGGGCCGCACGATTTCGGGTGTTAAAGGCTCTATCACCCCCGCTGGCGAAATCTCAGCCGAGGGCAGCGGTGTGATGACCGTCACCTATACTTATGGCAACATCAAGGGCACAGCTACCTTGTACGTTTACCAAAGCAGCGACTATATCGGCACCTACTGGTACTCGTCGATGAGCAACACCTATGCTGGCTCCGAAAATACTATCTTTAACAGCGCCGACATGATAACCCGCTTGGTTATCGACGACACCACCAACGGCCCCGACCTTGATAGCAACGAGGGTAATCAATGGGTAGCACTTGGTGACAACGAGGCTAACGCTAAGACTACTTTCACTTGGAAATACGCTGGAGCCACCAACATTTATCTGCTCGGCTTACGCTGGGAGACCGCTTGCCCAGCTAGCTACACCCTCTACAGCTCCAGCGACAACTCCACATGGACCAAGGTTGGCAACGTAACTCACGAGACCAACGTCGCTAATATCACCGACATCTTCTACGGTTCTGCCCTGCAGAACATCCGCTATCTGCGCATCATCACCAACGGCGATGCCACCCAGTGGGGCCAGAAACTCTACGCTATCAAGGCATTCGGCAAGCGCGCCTACACCCCTTACGCTCGCGACATCAAGGTTGAGTCCACGACCAACAAGATTTTCATCGACGAGGAGAATGTTGCCCCCACGTTCACCGTATCGGTTCTCGACCAGTACAGCAACCTGATGAACCCGCAGCCCGCAATCACCCTCTCCGGCGACCAAGTGGCTTGGTTCTCGCAGGCAGCACGTGAAGAGGGCGACTACACCTCTCCATACACCATCACCTTTGCTGTCCCCACCGACCAGGAAGGCAACGCTACCGCTACTTTGGCTAAGGGCGACTACTCGATCTACGTGACCAGCGGCGACGCTGAGGAGACCTGTACCGTCTACGTGGCCGACAAGAACGACTACCTGACCACCGACGCTGATACCCAGCAGAGCTACTTCAAGTCGGTAACTCCCTCGACTCTGTCAACCCGCTTGGCTCAAGAGGGCGTATCCCTGCTCGACCTTGTAATCAACACCGCTGATGGTGCCAACCAGTATACCACGGCCAACGACGGCAAGTCGGCTGGTTATGTCGTCCTCAACGACACCGAGGATAGCAACACCCTGATCCTCCAAACCCTCGTGCCTCTCGACATCGACATGATCCTCGTCGATTGGGATACCTATCTGTCGGCCGACTATGAGGTATTCATCAGCCCCGACGGCAAGACCTACACCTCGCTTGGCTCAGCCACCCACGATGTTGAGGGCGCCGCTATCGACCGCTTCGCTGGTGTCAACATGACGGGCGTACGCTACATCAAGGTCGTCTCCAACAGTGCTGTCTCCACTGGCGTTGGCTCAGTGCTCGCTTGGATCAAGCTCTACGGCGCCAAGTACAACTACACCCCTAAAGCCACCTCAGTTGTCCTTACCAACAGCTACACGCTGCCCACCCTGCGCGACGAGTCGACCCTGAAGGGCCGCTTCGAGGGTCTGTTCACCAGCGAAACCGCCTCGAAAGTTGAGACCTCGATCGTAGGAGTGAAGATCTATGACCAATATGGGCTGCAATTGCTCGATGCCGCTCCCACGTTCACCTTCAACTCACTTGGAGGGTCTCTTGCCCTTATTGAGACTTCCGAGCCTCAGTACGACGAAAACGGCGAGCTAATTTACAACTACACCTTCACCCCCGGCTCTGACGCTGGCCAATATGTGATTACCGCTTCCGCTACCGCTGGCGAGGCCACAGCTACTGGCTCGATCACCATCCCCGTAGCCGTGCGCGAGCACTACCTCGACCGCGAGTACTACGCCACCATCACCAACCAAAAGGGTGAGACCAAAGAGGCCACTTACATCAAGACCTCCGACGAGGACGCTACCAACTCTATCGAGAAGACCTACAAGTACATGCTGCCGAAGGCCGACGACGATTGGTCGGCTTGGAACTGGCCTGGTGAAAATATCCAGTCGGTAACCAGTTACTACGATGATCCTTGCGAGATCCTGTGGTACTCCCCCGTCAGTGGTATCGTTACCCCGCTCTCCTCGGGCGAGGAGGTAGAATCAGCTACCCATACCACTGTATTTGCCCTCAACCAGCAGATCAACCTCGAAGCTGTTGTTGGACTTTGGGCTAATTCCGGTCCCGCTAGCTACGACATCTACGTATCCTCGACTACCGACACCGACGCCGCTTACACCAAAATCGGCTCCGTTTCCGGCAACATTCAGACCCAAACCACCGACCGTTTCGTGGTATCCGGCCTCACCGCTGCCAAGGCTGTGAAATACGTGAAAGTCGTTACCACGAGCCTCATTAACGATGAATACGGTTGCGAGGTCTACCAGTTCAAGCTCTACGGCTCGCAGGTTGCTCCTTCCGTGCCCACCGCCATCGTCCTCGAGTCCTCGGCTCGCGTGCTGATGACCGTGGTTGACGAAAAGGACGGTTACACCGTAATCATGAACGACAGCACCGTGTACGATAAGTTCACCAGCGAGGAAACCTTCGATGAGAACGATTCGTCCAACTACAACCCCAACAACCACATCCTCACCGCCTCGGGCGACGAGCTTAACGACCGCGGCGAGCCCCAGCGCACTGAGATCGCCCGCGTGACGGCAAAGGTTGTCGACCAGTACGGAATCGAGATGAGCGAATACTCCTCCAAGATCACCTTCGACAACTGCTCCGGTGGCTATGTCACCGACAAGCGTCCTGTGGGCGTTTCCGAGAGCAAGGAACTGTGGTGGCTCAAGGATGGCATCTACTACTTCATCCCCATGTACCAGGGCTGGGCTTACCTCGGCGCTCAGGTACAAATCGACGACGAGACCACCCTCTCGGCTACCTATCCCATCCAGATCGTTGACCGCAACTCGCGCATCTACGAGGCTGTGAAGCAAATCGAGTTCCACTGCACCGACGACAACGAGCAAGTGGAGGCCCGCATGGCTTACGGCTGGCCTTACGACCCCTCGGTTGACGACCTCGGTCACACATATTACTGGGGCGATGAGTACTACTTCTACGCCGACGTTAACCCCGTTTACGAGCAGAACCTGCTCGCTTGGGAAGCCAAAGACGACGACCACGAGCTGGTACACTGGATCGCAGCCGACTTGCAGTTGACCTTCAACAACTACAACGATTCCCACTGGGTGAACCTCTCCAACACCTACAACCAGATGAGGATCACCTTTGACAAGAACTACCGCGTATACGCCCTGCGCTTCCACTTCGAGGCCCAGGCACCGCGCACCGTGCGCATCGTGGGCGCTTCCGCCATCTCCCCCGATAGTGAGGAGGAGGTTGAGGTGATCCGCAACGGTCGCCGTGTTGACCACAGCCAGGGCAACGCCTCGATGATGAACGAGGACATCAAGTCGACCGAGGACCTCTTGACCGTCACCAACCCCGACGTGATCCAAGGCCACGCTCTCGACAACACGTTCCTCTTCGACGGTGGCCCCACGCTGAGCACCATCACCATCGAAACCGAGGGTGACAACGGCTCCACCACGGCTCTCTACCGCAACAAGGTGGGTGGCATGACCGTCTACGGTTATCCCGAAGGCACCACCGGTGTTGAGGACGTCATTGTCGACCGCACCGCTGAGGGCACTGCCGCAAGCGAGCTCGTCAACGTCTACAACCTCCAAGGATTCATGGTACGCTCCAAGGTGGCTCGCTCCGAGGCATTGAAGAGCCTCCCCACCGGCATCTACATCGTCGCCGGCCGCAAGTACCTGGTGAAGTAACCCCAGTTTAAAGTTGACAGTTTAAAGTTTAAAGTTTAAAGTTTAAAGTTTAAAGTTTAAAGTTGAAAGTTTAAAGTTTAAAGTTGAATGCTTTAATGATTTAAAGATTTAAAGATTTAAAGGATTAAGGCTGAAAACTGAAAGCTGAAAGCTGAAAACTGAAAACTCCCCCTAAACCGATCTCAAGGGTCCTAACCTAAGAATCGTTTGCTCGCGAGGGCGCCCCCTATGGCAGGGAGCGCCCTCGTTTTTATGTCATTTTATGCGTTTTTGTGGCCTAAATTGCTTATCTTTGCGGTCAAATTAGCTTACATAAACAATTCCCAATGAAAAAATTTTTTCAGTACATGACAAAATTTGAATTCTTAAATTTAAATATCTGATTTACAAA
>JAJBVP010000001.1 GCA_020859755.1 Bacteroidales bacterium
CCCCCCCCCCCCCCCCCCCCCCCCCCCCCCCCCCCCCCCCCCCCGCCCCCCCCCTCCCACACCCTTCTCTAAATCAATATCTTAACACATAAGCTTACCCCCCCCCCCCCCCCGCCCGCCCCCCCAGGGGGGGAGGGGGGTTAGGCGAGGGGTAGGCGGTTGAGCTCGGCGATGTAGTCGAGGAGGGCGTCGCGGCCTCGGCCGTCGGTGGAGGAGGTGACAAAAACGGGAGGCAATTCTTCCCAAGTTTCCAGCAACTTGGCGCAGTAGGCCTCCACATTGGCCTTGACCACATTGGGGCCCAGCTTATCGGCCTTGGTGAACACGATCGAGAATGGCACGCCGTTCTCGCCCAGAAATTCAAAAAACTCCATATCGACCTTCTGCGGGGCGTGACGGGAGTCGATTAGCACGAAAAGGTTGGTCATCTGCTCGCGCTGCAGGATATAGCTTTCGATGATGCGCTTAAGGTCGGCGCGGGTCGACTTGGATCGCTGGGCGTAGCCATATCCCGGCAGGTCGACGATCATCCACTCATCGTTGATCAAGAAGTGGTTGATGAGCAAGGTTTTACCCGGCGTTGACGAAGTCATGGCCAAGCCTTTGCGACCAGTCAACATGTTGATAAGCGAGGATTTGCCCACGTTGCTGCGGCCGATGAAGGCATATTCATGGCGCTTTTCTTGGGGGCATTTGGCGGGGTCGGTGTTGGAAACGACGAATCGGGCGGAATTGACTAACATATGAGGTTTTTTGGTTTTTGGTTTTACGTTTTTCGTTATTACGTGATAACGTTATTACGTTATAACGAAAGCGCAAGAGGGGAGGCCTGGCTTCCTTATTATAACGAATACCGCGCCGCTTTTGTTATAAGGCGGCGCGGCTGGGGGTATAGAATTGCCTATTGGAGCTTATTCTAAAGGGAAATCCTAGAAGGGGATTGGGGAAAGGGTAATGCCCTTAGGATTAGGAGATTATTCGTAGCGTATGGCGTCGATAGGATCCATATTGGCCGCCTTGTGGGCGGGGAAGTAACCGAAGCCGACACCAATGACGGTGCACACAACAAACGACACCACAATCGACCACATCGGTATCGACGTGGGCAGGTTGAAGAATCCGCACACCCACGTGCCGGCCCATCCGAGCAAGACGCCAAACACGCCTCCCGCCAAGGATATCAGCACCGACTCGATCAAGAATTGGTTGGAGATATCGATGCCGCGGGCGCCCACCGACATGCGCAGGCCTATCTCCTTGGTGCGCTCGGTTACCGACACCAGCATGATGTTCATAATGCCGATACCAGCCACAAGCAACGAGAAAGCGGCGGCCACAACCAGGATAATCGTGATCATGTCCATGGTCGACGACATAGTCTCCATCATCTCCTGCTGCGAGCGGATGGTGAAGTCGTCATCGTCGGCGTCCTTGAGCTTGTGCTGCGTGCGTAGGATGGTGGTAAGCTCGGCGATGGCCTCGTCGGTAAGCTCCTCGGTGATTGCCGAGCAGGTAAGGGTTGAGAACCACGTCTGGGCCAAAATACGCTTCATCACAGTGGTATACGGGGCGATGATCACGTTGTCCTGGTCCATGCCCCAGTTGTTATACCCCTTAGCCTTAAGCACGCCAACGACGCGGAAAGGTATCGACTTGAAGCGGATGGTCTTGCCCACCGGGTCGGCGCCCTCGCCAAAGAGGTCGGTGACGATAGTCTGGCCGATGACGCACACTTTGGCCGACTTCTTCTCATCCTCCTCGGTGAAGAAGTCACCGTCGGAGAGTTCCCACTGCCTGATGTCGAAGTAGTCCAAGCTCACGCCGTAGATGGTGGCGTTGGTGTTGTTGGCACCGTAGATCACCTGTCCCGACGATGAGCACTCGGGGCTCACGTAGGTGACATAGCGTTTCTGGGCCAGGATGGCCTCGTAGTCGGCGGGCTTGAGGGTCTGCATGGCCGAAGGATCCTGGCGCACGCCGCCCATGGTCTCTGCGCCGGGGCGGATCATGATCACATTGGTACCCATCTTGGCGATATTGGCGCGCACGCTCTCCTTGGATCCCTGGCCGATGGCCATCATGATGATGACCGCGGCGACACCGATAATAATACCGAGCATCGACAGAAACGACCGGAAAGCGTTGTTGGCTATGGCCTTGAGGGCGATTTTGAATAGATTGGCTATATTCACGGGGAGTAAGCGTTAATAGTTGGGACAATCGGCCATGGGGATGCACACGTCATCGTCGTCGCTGGGAAGATTGTCGAGGGCCTCTTGAGCCGATTGGATGTTGGTGTTGGGGGTATCCGAGCAGATTCGGCCATCGCGCAGGAAGATGTTGCGCGACGAGTAGTTGGCGATATCGGGGTTGTGGGTCACGAAGATGATGGTGCGCCCCTCGGCATGGAGCTTTTGGAAGAGCACGAGCATCTCAAATGACGTGCGCGTGTCGAGGTTACCGGTAGCCTCGTCGGCCAAAATCACAGCCGGGTTGTTGACCAGGGCACGGGCGATGGCCACGCGTTGCATCTGGCCGCCCGACATCTGGTTGCTCTTATGTTCCAGGCGCGACCCCAGGCCCACCTGCTTAAGCACCTCCACAGCGGCCTCCCGTCGTTGCTTGGCCGAGTAGCTGGAGTTGTACATCAGCGGCAACTCCACGTTCTCGACGGCCGTGGTTTTGGGAAGCAGGTTGTAATTCTGGAACACAAAGCCGATCTTGCGGTTGCGCAGCTTGGCGCGCTGCTGTTTCGACATCTTGCGCACGGCCACGCCATCGAGGAAGTACTCGCCCGACGTAGGGGTATCCAAGCAACCCAACTGGTTGAGCAGGGTCGACTTTCCCGAGCCGGAGGTACCCATGATGGTCACAAATTCCCCCTCGTGCACCTTGAACGACACCCCTTTCAGGGCGTGGACGACCTCGTCGCCCACCTTGAAGGAGCGTTTCACGTTCTGCAGCTCGATGATCACCTTGCGGCCATCTTCGCTCGTGAGCGTGGGGGTAGGTTTATTCTGTTCTTTTGCCATTGCGATAGGCTTATTTCTTGTTCTTGTTACGTCCCGGAGGGCCTGGCATAAAGGGGTTGGAGGCCTCTTCGTCCTCACCCACTTGCTCATCGGCCGAAGTGGTGAACCCGGTGATCACCTTCTGGCCCTGCTCGGCGCCCGAGAGGATCTCGGTATAGGTGCCTCCCACGACCCCAGTGGTGACGGGGATAGCCTTGAGAGTACCGGGGCCTGCCATGGTCCACAACTTTTGCGGCGAGTCGCAATCGATAATGGAGTCGGCCATCATCTCGGTGGGAGTGAACCGCAGGGCCTTGGAGAGCACGCTGAGCACGTGATTCTTCTCCATGGTGTAGATGGTGACGTTGGCGGTGAGGCCAGGCTTGAGTTTCAGGTCGTCATTGGGGGCCGTGATCACCACCTCATAGGTAACCACATTGGAGGTAGTCGTGGCCTCTTGGCGCACTTGCTGTACCACGCCCGAGAAGGTATCGTCGGGGAAAGCGTCGACGGTGAACGTCACGCGTTGTCCCTCCTTCACCTCGCCTATGTCGGCCTCGTCAACGTCGGCGATCACGCGCATCTGGGTAAGGTCTTGGGCCAGGATGAACAGCGTAGGGGTGGTCATCGACGATGCCACGGTCTGGCCCTCCTCCACCTCTTTACTGAGCACCACGCCGTCGATCGGAGCGGTAATCGTGGCGTAGCCAAGATTGGTTTGGGCTTTCTGCACATTCTGTTGCTGCACGATTACCTGTTGACGCGCCTGCTCATAGTTGAGACGCGCCTGCTCGTAGTCGTTGGCTGCCACCAAGCCTTTGTCGTATAGCGTCTTGTAGCGCTCATAGTTGGCTTTCTGATAGGTGAGGGAGCTTTGGGCATTAGCGAGATTGCTTTGGGCCGATGTAAGCTCCGACTGGAGGTTGGTTTTGTCCAACTCGGCAATCACTTGTCCCTTTTTTACCACCGAGTTGTAGTCGACGTAGATTTTGTCGATGATACCCGAGACCTGGGTACCTACCTCCACCTGGGTCACAGGCTCGATGGTGCCCGTGGCGGTGATGTCGGTGTGAAGGTCGTGGTATTCGACGGTGGTAGTGGTGAAGGCCACTTTTGCCTTCTTGCCGCAGGAGCACAGAGCCAACGCGGCTACGGTGATGATCGTCAGATACTTGATATGTTTCATTGCTATAGCGTTTTGGCGTGGTTAAAGGGCGATGGGTTGGCCTTGATAGAAGCGTAGAAGGGCTTGGCCCAGCAACGCCGTGTACTTGGCCTGCAGGAGCTGTTGCTGAGCCTGGGTGAGATTGTCGCGACCCGTGTTGAGAGCAACAATATCCTTGAGACCAACATTAAACTGCTCGCTTACAAGGTCGTAGCTCTCTTGCATCGAGGCAACGTTGGCCCGAGCGTAGGTGTACTGTTGCTGCGCGTTGGTGGCGTCGAGCCATATCGACTCGATATCGGAATATAGCTCCGTCTGGGTGTTGGCCAGCGACAGCTCCGAGCTAAGCTTCGACAGCTTGGCCTTCAGCAGGTCGCTCTTGGATTGTCGGTTGTCGAAAATGGGCACCGACACGGTCAACCCGGCCGAGTTGCTCAGGTTGGTTTTCAGCTGTTTACCAAAGTTGAAGTCGGATCCCGAGGTGTTGGACGAGTTGATACCGGCGCTCATCGACACTGTGGGGTAACGCTCGCGCTTGGCCAGCGAGATGTCCATGTCGGCAAGCTCGATTCCCAGGCGATCCGAGGCGATTTCCGGTCGCTGCTCTAAAGCCAGGGCGTAGACATCGGCCACCGAGGGGAGAAGCGTCAACACCTGGTCGTCGGAAATGTTGGGATCGGCGACATCAAAACTCTCTTGATCAACAATTTGCAACAACTGTTTAAGGTTGAGCTTGGCCGATGCGAGTTGGGTTTTCGCGCTGGTCACGTTGTATTGCCCTTGGCTCACCTGGGCCTCCATCTGTGCCAAGTCGGCGCGAGCCATCGTGCCCACCTCCACCATCTCGGCCGCGCGGTCGCGCTCGGCGATTGTGGATTGGAGGATCTGCTCGTTGACCTTTACCGCCTCGGCCAGATATAATATTTGTACGTAGGCGCGCGCGATTTGCTCCTCGATGTTGAGCGCCGAGGCGTCGGTGTCGAGCTCTTTCTGCTGCACTGCCGTCTTGGCCCGCTTGACGTTCTCACGGTTGCGTCCGCCGTTCCAGATGGTCCACTGCGCCTGCAAGCCGTAGGTGCCGTTATAGTTGACCTCCGATGACGACTGGGTCATCGTGCCGTCGGCGACGTTGACATACTGCTGCGACCACGGCCGCCAGCTCACGCTCTGGTTGGTAGCGAACGATAGAGAGGGCAACAGCGCTCCTTTGGCCTGATACACATCGACTTGGGCCTGCTCGACCGACAACGCGCTCTGGGCGAGCGAGATGTTGTGTGTAAGGGCATAGTCGATACATTGCTGCAATGTCCATTGCTCCTGCGCGGTGGCGGGTAAGATAAGGGCACTTGCGAGAGATAATGTAAGAAGATACTTTTTCATCGGTGGTTGAAACACGGTGTACGCCGCAAAGTTACATCCTTTTCTCCACCCTCGGCGGTTAATTATTAAAAAACACTATAAAAAAAGCGACACCTGAAATGGGAATAGAGGTATAAGGCAGAAAAATAAGACGATTTATAGTAAAAAAATGGCTTTTTGACGACGATGGGGGATCGACGCGATGGAATCGCCTCCCACAGTGGCCCCAAGTAGCGGGATGCGGGCGGGGACGGCTCGCTCTCCTTGGGGGACGCCAAGGCTCTTGGTTAGAGAGGGCTGCCATCAAGAAATTGGGGGGTTATTTAAATAATTCGGAATGGGATCCTAGGCGAAGGAGTGCTATTTGCTCGGCGGTTTCATCTATCCATATTAACAGAAAACCCCCTTCAACATGGCATTCCATGCAGTCTTTATAATTTCCAGAGAGCATATGTGGACGAAATTCGCTGGGAATTTGCTGGCCATTTTGAAGCATATTGAGGATTTCAACAACCTTCGCCATTTTTTGAGGCTGGTTGCGGTATCGTTTCACATCCTTCTTATATTGACTGGTATACCGGATAATTTTCATAAGCCCATGGATTTGTACATGGCTTCAACACTTGAGGCATCCATGGGACCTTCAAGTTTGCCGCTGCGAGCCTCTTGGATAGCGGCGATAGTTTCAGCATTTGGCTGATTGTAAGCTACATCCAGAAGGATGGTTTCAACATAGTTGTTGAGACTTCTGTTCTCCCCTTTTGCTAATGCTTTTAAGCGATTTAGGAGATGAACCGAAAGCCGAAAACTTTGGGCCTTTTTCTCTATGGCTATATTTGTATTCATATTAAATCAAATTTAAGTGCAAATATAATACATCTGTAATACAAAAACAACTTTTCTTTGAAAATAGTTTTTTGGGCGCGGCCGGGGACGACTCGCTCTCCTTGGATTAGAGGGCCGGGATAGTGGGAAGTGGGGAGGGCCGCCTCGGGTTGAGGGATAGGAACTCGCCAGTGATGCCAATGGTGAAAGCGTGGGTGATTTGGCGCGAGGTGATGTGGTTGACCCGCGACGAGTGCCACAGGCAGTGGTAACCAAGGCGCAACCAGGTGCCACCAAATTGCAAATCGGCCGTCAACAGATTGTCAAGCGAGAAGTAATTCCCTGGCCAAGCGCCATGCACAAGGTCCTTATGATCACCCAGATAGATCTCGTAATACAGCTCGCCATAGTCGGGGGAGAAGAACACGCCCGTCAGCGGCATCGTGGCCTGATAGCGCAGGAGGATAGGCAGTCGACCAAGGCGATACCGCCACGTGGCCATGGCTGTAAGGTCGACAGTCCACGCCGCTTTCGCTGCGACGGGATTATTGCCGTTGCGGTCATTGTACAGAGCCCCCAGGTCAACGCCCGTCAAGCCGCCAAGGTAGAGCGACAGCTCGTGTTCCAAGCGCCAGCGGTGCATCATCGCCCACGACAAGTTGAGGTCGGCCAGCCACATTGTGGCGTTGCGAGCCGGATTTTCCGTGCGGTCGACCTCCAATTCTCCCCAATAGCGCATTACCCAACCCTCGGGATTGAATTTCATCGCCTGAAATCGCTCGTAAGCCAAGCCCAATTTCCAGCCGTTATATTTCAGGGGCGTGAGATAGGTGTCGGCCAAATGCGCCGAACCGATTTCAAACATATACGACGCCGTAACCGGTCGCGCCACCTTGATGGAATCACCTGATTCTTGAGCATTTAGTCCCAGGCTGACGCAAAACGCCATAAGCAAAAGCAGGCTACGAATTTTCGACATGCGAGATTCGTGAGATTTGTGAGATTCGTAGTCAAAATTCATAACCCGAAGTGTTTAGTGGTGCTAAAAAAGTCGTTCTTGACCGTTGATTTCGTCACGCACCTCGTCGTCCGACTTCTCCGGCTCGATGTCGGGATCTGGCTCAGGTGTCGCGGTCTCTTGAGGCACCTCGTCCTCGACGATCTCCTCCTCTTCCACCTCGCGCGGCTCGATTTCGACGATGGAGTCGATGGGGAAGTTGGACACACGTTTACCCTTGGCTTTCAGCGACTTAACGCCAATAAACTCAATAGCGTCGATCTCCATTGCCTCGCGAGCCGGCTCGCTTTCGGTGAAGGTTACACGGAATCTCGCCCCCGGAGCGTCACTCAGGGCGATAAGATACGACTTCTCGTTCTCGCCGATAAAGCGCTGTTTTTTAGTCGTTGGTTCGAAGGTAAAGCGTTTGATATAGGGGTATCCTTGGTCGGCGTCGAAGAGCGCGGCAGTCCACACGTGACCCGGGCGGAACTTCTCGATTCTCAGGATGTTATCATCGTAATGGTTGCCCACATCGAAAGTCGTCATATAATACTCGCCGTTTTTCAGGATCACCAGGATCTGGTCGGTGCCGAGGAACTCGCCAAGCAGGTTGCCCTGGCCGTTGTAGTTGAGGCGAAGCACGTCGGGGTCGAACCACACCTTGCGGCCGCCCAGCGTCGACGCGCCTTTCTCCTTCAGCGAGAAACGGTGTACCTCATTCTTGGTCACCAAGTTGCCCAGCGACTGCTTCCCCTTGATGGCCAGCTTGGAGAAATCGACGTCAAATTGCAGCGTCTTAAGCTTGGCCTTGGGTTTCAACGTCACTTTTACCGCCTCGGCCTCACCATTGGAATTGGATGAGAACCAGCACACGCGCGTGCCGGGTTGACCGGGGGTGAGGTTGTACTCGCGGTCGCGGGTGACGCCCGTCACAGCAAATCGCTTCATATAGTAGTTGCCCCCCCGCCCGTTCTGGTAGATGACGTTGTAGATTGTGCGCACATCGTTGCGCTTGAACACAGCCACATGAATCACCCCCTTGTCAATGAACAGCTTCTCTTGTACCTTAACGACCTTGTAGCGGCCGTCCTTGTAGAAGATGATAATGTCGTCGATCGATGAGCAGGGGCACAGGTATTCGTCCTTCTTCAGCGACGTGCCGATAAAGCCCTCCTCGCGGTTGATATAGAGCTTCTCGTTGGCCTCGGCAACCGTAGCGGCCTCGATGTTGTCAAAGCCGCGGATCACGGTGCGACGCGGGTAATGATCGCCGTACTTGTCCTTCAAGTGTTGGTACCAGTCGATGGTGTACTGGGTGATATGGCTCAAATGCTCCAGAATCTCATCAATCCTGGCATTATACCCGCGAATCGCCTCGTCGGCCTTGAACGAGTTGAAGCGGAAGATGCGCTTCATCGGGATCTCAAACAAGCGCTTGATATCATCCGGAGTGACGGCCCGGAAGAAGTCCTTGGTAAACGGCTGTAACCGCTTGTCAACGTGGGCGATAGTCGCCTCGGGATCCTTGGCGTTCTCATATTCCTTATCCTTGTATATGCGCTCTTCGATGAAGATTTTTTCGAGCGAAGCGAAATGCAGTTGCTCGCGCACGTCGCCGAGTTGTATCTCCAATTCCTGCTGCAGGAGGTGGCGCGTGCGGTCGACGCTGTGGCGCAGCACGTCGCTCACGCCCAGGAAGTGGGGCTTGTTGTCGTGAATCACGCAGCAGTTGGGGGAGATCGACACCTCGCAGTCGGTGAACGCGTAGAGGGCGTCAATAGCCTTGTCGGAGGAGGTGCCGGGAAGCAGGTACACCATCACGCGTGCCTTGTCGGCCGTATGGTCGTCCACCTTGCGTATCTTGATCTTCCCTTTCTCGAACGCCTTGAGAATCGAGTCGATGAGCGTCGGTGAGGTTTTGCCAAAAGGCAACTCAGTGACCGCCAACGTCTTGTTGTCGATCTTCTCGATTTTGGCCCTTACCTTCACGGCGCCCCCGCGCTGACCGTCGTTATAGCGGCTCACGTCGAGAAAACCGCCCGTGGGAAAGTCGGGCAACAGCGTGAACTCTTCGCCGCGCAAGTAGGCCATGGCTGCGTCAAGTATCTCGTTGAAGTTGTGTGGCAGTATTTTGGACGACAGGCCCACGGCGATACCCTCCACGCCCTGCATCAGCAGCAACGGAAACTTGACGGGGAGGGTCACTGGCTCGCGCTTGCGGCCGTCGTACGACATCGTCCACTCCGTGATCTTGGGGTTGTAGAGAGTCTCGAGGGCGAACGACGACAGGCGCGCCTCGATATAACGGCCTGCGGCAGCCGATGCCCCGGTGAGGATATTGCCCCAGTTGCCCTGGGTGTCGATCAGCAATTCCTTTTGGCCCAAAGCGACCAGGGCGTCGTTGATCGAAGCGTCGCCGTGGGGGTGGTACTGCATGGTGTTGCCCACGATGTTGGCCACCTTGTTGAATCGACCGTCGTCGAGCGTCTCCATGGCGTGCAGCACGCGGCGCTGCACCGGCTTCAATCCGTCGTCGATGTGGGGGACCGCACGCTCGAGGATTACGTAGGACGCGAATTCCAGAAACCAATCCTGGAACATTCCGCGCAACTGATGCTTGACCATGTCGTTGCCTGTGTCGACCAGCTCCCAGCCCCCTTGAGCCGAGCGCGCGGGCAGTTGCAGCTCCTCGGTGATCTCTTCATCATCGAGCGCTTCGTCATCCTCGCTTATCTCTTCATTTTCGACCTCCTCTATTGAGGATTGGGGGATGGCCTCTGCTTCGGGATTATCGATATTCTCGGAATTCCCGATATTATCGGGATTCACGGGATTCCCGGAAATCTCGGGATTCCCGGGGGATTGGTTATTTGGGATTTTGGGATCGTTTTCAGTGGTCATAAAGCGGTTTTCAGGCATTTCCCACAAAGTTACGAAAATTTTTTAAATGCGTCAAAATCTCTGCTATAAACCACAAGAACCCAATCGAAAACACCCAGTAAAAACGTATCGTAATCACGTTACAACACTGTAACGTGATTACGATAGCGCTAAAAGATATCTCGCAGGCGAGGCGCCCTCGCCCCATGTCAAGGGTAGGCGTCCTCGCCCCATTTCAAGGGTAGGTGCCCTCGCCCCTTGTTAAGGCACAGTGAATTTAGCTATTAGACTTAATCACTAATCACTCACCATTACTTTATGATCTTGCGGGCCGTGGAGCCGCTCACTTCGATGGTGAGACCCGTGGGTGCGGCCATAGGCTGGCCCTGCAGGTTGTAGTAACGGGTAGGGCCATCCGACGACTCGTTGCGGTCGTCGGCGCCCAAGGAGCCTACGCCAAGCGCCGCATCATCGTAAATGACGTTGAAGGCTGGGAGGAGAATCGAATCCTCGTCACCGTTGGAGCCGCTCAGGCCGAAGGTGAGCGAGGTGAGCTTAATCGGGTAGATCGCCACGTCGTCGGTGTCGAGGTAATCCGAGAAGTTAAATACGACGGTGGATTCCGATCCGGCTTCAATCGCGTCGGACGTGAGCGTGAGACGGTGGTCGAGGTTGTCGGCGATTGCCACGCTCACCTTCTTCAACGAGTTGGCACACGGTTGCACGCGCAGGTTCAAGCCCACGGGGAGCGACCATAAATAGTAATCCTCGGTGGGGGAAAGAGCGATTTGCGGGCTGCGGGTTGAGGTGATTTTGTAGTCGATCCTCGCGCCGTAGTCGATCCCAGTCTCAAGCAGCATTTCGCCCGACGCACCCGATCCGGAGAATTTCCACAGCAGGTTGTTGTCCATCCACAGGTTGCTGTAGGGGGCTTTGGGAATCTCGATGGTGACGTTGAGGGTAGCCGATTCCTCGCCCATCACGCCGGTGATTACGCAGGAGCCGTCGTTTTGGCCCGTTACAACGCCGTTTTCGTCTACCGTGGCGATTTCGCTATCCGACGAGCTCCACGACAGGATCTTGGCGTCAACCGGCACAACGTGCAAGCCAGTGTTGGCCTGAATCTCAATCGGGTAGTCGCGACGATTGTCAAGCAACACGTTCTCCAAGCGTGTAGCGAAGGTGCAATCGTTGTCGATGTAGACGGGCACCGAGGCGGTCAATCCGTTGTAAGTGGCCGTCAACGCGTGCAGGCCGTCGCCAGTGATGCGGATGCTCACACCGTCGTTAACCACCGTGCCCAGAGCCTCGGGAGCCGAAAGCTCGTAGGTGGTAAGCGAGTCGGTGACCATCACGCCGTATTGATTGAAGCCAAGGATGCGGGGGGTATACGTGCCCCAGCGTGGCAGGCGTGCTGTCCAGTCGGCAAATTGTATCTCGGTGATTTCCGAGTCCTTCCAGTCGGCCTCGATGGTGGCAAAGATGGCGTTGCCCACCGAGCGCTCGTTGCCGTCGGATCCTACGTTCATCACGCCGAAAGCGCGGGTATAAAGCGTCGACGAGCCGCCACCGTCGAGATTGACACCCTCAGCCGCGCCAGCAAACTGCAGGATGGTGCCCAGGGCCTTGGTGCGCACGCCGTCCGAGATCGCCGAGCGGCCGTCAACCACCATCATGATGATGGAGTCGCCCGAGGCCGACACGCCGATACCCGTGCGGGGATGCAATGCCGAGGCGTCGGTGCGCTCGCTCTCCGAGTCGAGCACCTCGCCAGCCTCGTTGGTCTTGGGGTTGCCCGAAACCACTTGGCGGGGATATATGCGCTCATTGTTGAGCAGGATTTTCTGGTCCATGGTGATGATATCGCCCACGTGCAGCGACTTGAGGAAATCGGTGGCGCCGATATTGCAGTTGCTGTTGGTGTTGTTGCCGCGAGCGAACAGCACGTAGCCGTCCGAGGGGATGGCAACGTCGCCCTCTGCAACCGGCTCGGAGGTAATCTCCATGCGCCAGCTTTCTCCCGAGATCATCTCGTCGCCCTCTACTACCTTGGCCGTGCAAGTGACAGCATCCTCATAGTCGGTTTGGTTGGTCACGCCATACCAGCGAGGGGTGTACAGGGTGATACCGCTGCTCACCGAGGATGAGCAGTTTACGCCGCGGAACAGGGCCACATTGTCGCCAAGCGTGGCGGTGCCCGAGTAGTAGCTCAATCGGCCCACGCGAGCCACCCCGTCGCGGTCGAACGAGAATTGGTATTGCGAGTTGGCGGTCTTGTACACCTCGCCGTCCACGGTACACATCGTTGTAGGGGTACCGATTTTCGACGCACCGTTGGAGGCGTTGCCCGAGGTAGTGTAGAAGTCGCCATTGGTGCCTCCGAAGTAGAGCACCTGATCGGTGGTCTTACGGGTGGCCATCGTCGATGTTTTCTCGTTGCCCGCCACCTTGTCGGTAGCGCATACGGCGCGCATCGACACGCCGGGGGTGCGTTTGTCCACCGTCAGATAGTGGACGCGCAATTTCTTAGTGCCCGAAGTGAGTTTCAATTGGGTCACCGTCGTGCCGGGACCGCATTTCATGTAGGCCAGAGTGTCCACATCGTAGACCGTGCCTAAGATGTCGATCGTGGTTGAGGCCGAGAGAGCAAGCGACGCCCCCAGGGCCACGGATAGGGTTAATAGCTGTTTTTTCATGCTTATATTACATTAGGTTATTGTCAATCAATCATCATATCGGCCACGCTGCCATAAACGTCAGCGGATGCCCGGGCTGGCCGGCTCTTGGACGCCCCCATCAGGCGAGCGCCCACGCCCGCAACTTTATTCCACGAAGTGGTCGCCCGTTTCCTTGACGATCCCCTCGTAGTAACGCTTATCGGTGTAACCCGGGAACGACGGGTAGATCGGCTGCCCGTATTCCGAGTAGATGAACTTGCCCTGATCGTCCACCTTCTTCATGTTCCCATCGAGGAATTTCACGAATAGGTAGTCGCCAAGCTGCTTGTAGGCCTTGGTCGCCTTCTTGGCCCAAAGGTTGGCCAACTCCTGCGTCAACTCGGCGCGCATCGGGGAGTCAAACTCCCCAAACTGCTCCAGAGCCACCTTGACGTCGACGGCGATGCTGTCCTCCAACGCCGATTGCACGCGGCGGATGTCGGGTATCATCAATGAGTAGCGGTTATAGGCTTGATTTGCAACGTAATTGTTCACCCAGAAGTTGGAATCCCACGACAGGGTGTTCATGTCCCCGTTGCCATGGGCAAGCTCGTGGGGAGGGGTGGCGACGTTGCAGAATATCGGCAGGTAGACGTTGGTGTTGGCGTCGTCAGTGCCGAACCACAACAGGCCTTTCATCCCCTCGGGGAACTGCTCGTTGAGCTGAGCCACGAACGACCATCCCGTTTGCTGGGTGGCAATCGCCCGCTCGTGGGTGTAAGTCACCGAGTCGACCTCATAGGTCAACGGTCGGTACCGGTAAGGAACGTTGAACGGCCCCGAACCCACGTCCTTGGTCATGTCAAACGGGGTGTCCTCAAAATGGTCGCGCATCATCCACTTCATGTCGTTGGCGGTCAACGGTTTGTCGGGCTTTACCCACAACGGCAATTCCTCGCCCTCCCCCTTGGCGGCCCATGGGAAGTAGCGGTCCATGTCGGAGTTAAACTTGCGGAAGTAGGCCCACACGCGCGCGTCGCAGGTGCGGAAGCCCTTCTCGGCGTAGTCGTAATAGGCCCTCGAGAAGTCGAAATCTTCATCCTTGCCGTCGAAATACCCCATCTTGCGCGCGAACGAGATCACGTCCTTGGAGTAAAGCGTCTCGGGGTCGTTGAGCGGAAACCGATGGATGCGGGGGAAATTGGCGTGACCAGAAATGTAACCGTCGGGCACGCGACGAGCTACCCACACGGCCCCTTTCTCCTTGCCACCTTTGCCGATCATCTCCATGATCCACACCTCGTTAGGGTCGGCGATCGAGAACGATTCGCCCTCCGAGCAGTAGCCGTGCTCTTTCACCAGATCGGTCATTATCGTCAACGCCTCGCGGGCCGTCTTAGCGCGTTCTAAGGCTATGTAAATCAATGAGCCGTAGTCGATTACTGCAGTGGTGTCAATCAATTCATGTCGACCGCCCCATGTGCTTTCGGCGATCGACACCCCATGCTCGTTCATGTTGCCTATGGTGGAGTAGGTTTCGCGGGCCTGAGGAATGGAGCCGAGAGGCTTCTGGGTGTCCCACTCTATCACTTGGCGCAAGTCGCCCTTGGCATGCTTACCGCCAGGCGTGTGGTAAAGCTCACCATAAAGATTGTGAGAATCAGCGGCATAGGTTATCATTACCGATCCATCCTCGGTCGCGCCCTTGGCGGCTATCAAGGAGGTGCAGGCCCAAGAGGGTGACGCAATAGCCACCGCGGCCAATATTATAATAGTCCTGATTTTTTGCACTGTCTTAAAATTAGTATACAACAATTAAAATGCAAATATACTTATTTTTCGCGGGAGTGTGGGGATTTTTGCGTATTTTTGCGTTCACCTTAACATTTGAAACCAACAAAGATGCTGAAAAAACTATTTTTAACGGCCCTAACGCTTTTAGTGTCCCTAACCTCTATGAGCGAAAACGCCAAGTGGGCTTGGGGAGCCGACGACTCCTGGTACACCCAGATGGCCTCGGAAGGCGTCAATCCTGTATACAATTCCCAAGGAGTACAATGCCAGGTGCCCGACCTGCTGGCCCAATACGGTTTCAATGCCATTCGCCTGCGCTTATGGGTTGACCCTCAATATGATATGGCTGAAACAGGCGGATTCTGCAACCTTGAGGATGTCACCACTAAGGCCCTGCGAGCCACGCAATTAGGCCAGCGCGTGATGATAGATTTCCAATACAGCGACACCTGGGCCGACGCCGGAAACCAGAAAGTGCCTAAGGCTTGGGAAGCGATCACTACCCCCGACGGGATGGCCGAAAAGGTCTACCAGTACACCCTCGCCACCCTTAACTCGCTGAAAGACGCGGGAGTGGAGGTCGCATGGGTACAAATCGGCAACGAAACATCCAACGGCATGCTATTCCCCTTGGGCCAATTCGCAATCGACGGCGTTACCACCTCCACGCGAGTCGACAATTACATCTCGTTTTTCAACGCCGGCGCGAAGGCCGCTCGTGAGGTGTTCCCCTCGGCCGCTACTGTTTGCCATCTCAACAACGGCTACGACCTCGACCTCTACAAATGGTTTTTCGGCGAAATCGCCAAGCGCCCCGTCGCTCTCGACATGGACTACATTGGAATGTCGCTCTACCCCATCTCTTGCATGGACTGGGACAAAGACAGCCCCGACTGGTGTCAAACCTCCGCTTGGGCTTCCCGTAGCAACCAATGCCTCAATGCCATAGCAGCCCTATGGACACAATTCGGAAAGCGTTTCTTGATATGCGAAACGGGATTCCCCAATTCCTGGACGCTTTCGGCCGAAGGCGGCGCTTCAGCTTCCCGCTCGGCCATGGAAGCCAAATGCAACGACGACGTTCGTGCCTTCCTCTCCTACTTTTGCCCGGCCCTGCAAAGCACCGGCGTGGTCGACGGCATCTTCTATTGGGAACCGGAATGCAACTATTTCCACAACTATTCAATGGGAGCGCTTACCCTCGACAACCGCCCTAACGCCGTCTGGGATTACGTGCGCGAGGTCTCGGATTTCGGCCATGTGGAATCCATCCCCCTCGACTCGACAGATGAGCGTATCTCCCTAAGGGATGGCAAAATATATCTCGACGGAGAAGAAGCTGAGGGACGTATTTTCGACCTCGACGGTTCAGAAAGCGAGGGACAAGAGCCCGGAGTGTATATCGTCATTGTCGACGGCTTTGGCTCTTCTAAAGTTGTAGTAAGATGAAAAACCTGATAATCCCCTGTATCGCGGCGATTTGCCTTACTGCTTGCACCACCCGCCCCCAATGGCGGGAGACATCCGGCAGCGCCTGGAACACCTACTACCATATCACTTACAAAGCCCCTGTCGACCTCGCCGACTCGGTAATCGCCGTAATGCGTCAAGTGGAACTATCGCTGTCGCCCTTCAACCCCGAGTCGCGAATCTCAAAAATCAACCGTGGCGAAAGCTCGCAGGCCGACTCGCTGATCCTCCGTGTCCTACTCGCCTCTCAAGAGGTCAACCGATTGAGCAACGGAGCCTTCGACCCTACCGTGGGACCGCTGATCAACCTTTGGGGATTCGGTGAAAAGGGCCATGGAGCCTGGGAGCCTACCCAAGCCCAAATCGACTCGGCTTTGGCCCTCGTCGGAATCCAGCAAAGCTCTATCGATCAGCATCTTATAATATCTAAAGCCCATCCCGGCACCACATTCAACTTCTCAGCTATCACCAAGGGGTTGGGGTGCGACCTCGTGGGCGAAATGCTTGCACGCAACGGCGCAACCGATTATATGGTGGAAATCGGGGGCGAAATAGCCCTCCGCGGCTTCAATCCCCGCGGCGAAAAGTGGCGTATCATGATTGAAAAACCGGTGGATAACGACTCTACCGCCGAGCGCCAATCCTTCGATGTAATCCAAGCAACCAACTGTGGAATAGCCACTTCCGGCAACTACCGCAATTTCCATCGTCAAGCCTCGGGACAACACTTGGGCCACACCATCTCCCCAGCCACCGGGCACCCGATCTCCACCAAAGTGCTCAGCGCCACCGTCATCGCTCCCACCTGCATGATCGCCGACGCCCTCGCCACCGCCTACATGGCCACGCCAATCCAAGAATCCCAGCAACTTGGGGCCACTGCGCCCCGCGATTCCATCGAGGGATTCCCCATCGCACCGCCCCCAGGCGTCGCCGTCCTCTTGATTCTCCCCGATACCGTCATCACCTCCCCCGATTTCCCCCCTATAAAAATCCCCGCCATAGGGCGGGGAAGTGTCCTTTCGCATAGCCGCTAAGGGCCTTATTCAGCCTCGATATCGTAAAGCTTGATGTCGTTGAGCACCGCGCGGAAGTGGTAAGTGTAAGTGCCGACCGCGCGCTGCTGAATCTCGCCAACGGTCTGTGTGCCCTGATAGTTGCCATCTTGATCCTCCATCGGGATATAGTTGATGATAGAGCCACCCTGCGCCGCGTAGCCTAAGGCTATGCCCCCGCCGTTCTGGATGTTCATGATCCATGTGGCAAGATCAAGGGTCACAGGGAAGTCGGCGCGCTGGTCGCTCGTATAGGGGCATGCGGGATTAGCCTCCACCTTGATCGTCAGCGTCGACAAGCCCACAGGGCTCGACGAGAAAGCGTGCTTCCACTCATAAGTATTCTCGTTACTTACTGTGGCTGAGGAGCTTGACCCATCAGGCATGGCCACCGTGAAGGAGGTTTTGAACATATATGCCGCCGCATCGCTCTGGGTTATGCTCACCGAGTCGACCGTCGCTTTATACGTCAACATCGTCTCGGGATCGCTGTCGCTACTGCACCCCCAGAAGGGAGCGAATGCCATCAACGTGGCAAAGAAAAATATTAATTTTTTCATCGTTATCGTGAATGTTTGCGCGAAGATAGGCAAAAATGTCGGCTTAGAGGCACATCTTCTTGCGTTTTTGCAACTATTTGCTTATTTTTGCAAGCTGATAGTCAACATTCCACACGAATTTACGAAAACTTAATGTCACAAATGAAGAAAGTACACCTTACCCTATTGTCCCTGGCTCTGGCCGCCGTTCCCGCGATGGCCTCTCAGCTGTCGCCCTCGCAGGCCCTCGCCGCTGCCGGTGTCGCCGACTCCCAGATCGGCGCCAAGATGCTTCAAGGGGCTCCCTTAAAGCTCGCCTACACTGCCACCGAGCAAGATATCAACACATGTTATATTTTCAACCGAGGGGTCAACAACGGTTTCCTGGTACTCGCCGCCGACGATGAGGTCACCCCCATACTTGGATATAGCGAACAGGGAATGATCGACCCCGACAATATGCCGCTCCCCCTCAAGGATTACCTCGAGGAGATAGGACGCGAGATCGCCTGGGCCGCCAACAACCCCGGAGCCGTCTCCCCCAAGGCCCCCAGCCTCGACGAGCCATCCATCGAGCCTATTTGCAAGACTTTATGGGACCAAGACGCCCCCTACAACGACATGTGCCCCGTCGTTAACGGTTCTACCTCCGTTACAGGCTGCGCAGCCACTGCCATGGCGCAGGTGATGAAGGTGCAAAATTGGCCCGTGACCGGTTCCGGATCCAACTCCTACTCCTGGACCGTCAACTCCATCACCTACAACATCTCCAGCGACTTCTCGGCCCACACCTACGATTGGACCAACATGCTCGACTCCTACACCAGCTCGGCTACAACTACACAACGCAACGCTGTGGCCCAACTCATGCTCGACTGCGGTGTGGCTATCAACATGAGCTACTCCCCCTCGGCTTCCGCAGCTGTTTCCATGACCGCCGTGCCCGCTTTCTACAAATATTTCGGTTACGGTGGCACAACACATATGGCCTACCGCGCTACCTACTATCTTGTCGACTGGAACCAACTTATCTATGACGAGCTCGCCGCCGGACGAGCAGTGTATCTCTCCGGCCAAAATTCCGAGGGCGGTCACGCTTTCGTGTGCGACGGGTACTCCTCCGACAACTTCTTCCACATCAACTGGGGTTGGAGCGGAATCTCCAACGGCTACTTCCTCCTCACAACCCTCGACCCCACCCAACAGGGAATTGGTGGCACTACCGCTACCGACGGCTACACCGGGAGCCTGGCCGCTATCATCGGCTTGATCCCCGCCACTTCCACCACTCCCGTCACTCCCGCAATTGCTTGCCTGGGCAAATGGAATGTGCAATCATCTTCCTACAACCGCTCCAGCAACATCACTTTCGGCGAGACCGGCAACGCCAGCCTCTTCACCAATTATTCCTGCGGGCCCGTTAACGGCAACCTCGGCGTTAAATTGGTCAACACTTCCAACAACGCTATCACCTACGTCTCAGCCACCTCATCCATCACCGACCTCCAGCCCCGCTACGGCTACTACACCTACCGTTGCAGCGCGTCCGATTTCCCCACATCCGGCACCTACCGCGTTTACCCCGCTTTCAAAAGCTCTACCGACTCTCAATGGTACGACGTGCGTTGCGCAATCACCGGCCCTGAATATCTCATAGCCGAATGCTCAAGCGACGCGATTGCTTTCTCTACCGAAACCGGCACCGTCAATGGCTCCGACCTTCAAGTTATGGGCGAAATCTACAGCGGTGAGAAAGCCATTATCCACGTCAAGATTTCCACAACCATGAAGGAATATTTGGGCACTATCACCCCCTCCCTGGCTATCGGTACCACATCCAAATACTTCGGCACCAGCCAAAGCGTCGACATCTGCGAGGGTGAAGAACTCGACCTCACCTTCATCACCACCTTCAAGAGCTCCTCAGCCGTCCCCTACCCCACTGCTGGTGAATACAACCTGGTTGTGCGCTCCACCAACGCCATTATCGCGCAAATCCCCGTGACCGTGAAGGAAAACCCCGGCACTCTCGCCTACGACACACCTACCTTCAAGCAGATAGGATCCGATACCGAATTCTCTATCCAAAGCAAAGCCCCCACAATCTCCCCCGACAACGGCATCCAAGTCACCATCCCCGTCACCTCGGGATACCTGCTTGATTACATGTCGCTTTCAATATGCAACTCCAGCAACACCGTATACTCCAAATCGGCCGAGCAACTGGTATCATCGCTCGCAGGCAACGTGGTACTCGATTTCGGCACTGAAATCTACGACGGTCTCAACGCCAACACCGCCTACGCTTGCCTCCTTACCGGCCAAATCGTTAGCAAATACAACACCATCGCCACCCGCAGCCCCATTTGGTTCAAGATCGACAACTCGGGAATCGAATCCCTCGAGGTTGACCAAAACGGGCAGCTCACCGGACAGTACTACAACCTTCAGGGCATGCCCGTGGCCAATCCCGTCAAAGGCCAGGTTTACATCCTCCGACAAGGATCCACAGCCCTCAAGGTGATGTATTGAACCTTTACCCAAGCGGTAACGTTATAGATGATGAGCACCCCTGCAATGGGGGTAGCTCATCATCCTTTTTTGTCACCAAAATCTCAATTATTATGAGCGACATAATTTCCTACGACGAGAGAAAAGAACTCCCCGATTCCGTGTTTGGTCTCCCCGAGCGCCGCGAGTTCCCAATGCCCGACGCCGCACATGTGCGCGCAGCCGAGGCCTATTTCCGTTACTGTCCTGATGACTTGAAACCCAAACTCGCGCGAGCCATCTTGGCACGCGCCCACGAGTACGGTGTCGACATCCAGTCACCCACCATCCTCTCCTACGCCGAAGAATAACCCCCAAAAGCGTCAGCGCAGCCTTGGCTCCTGGGCCCCGAAAGCGTCAGCGAAGCCTTGGCGGGTCGACCCTTGGACGGCCATCATTAACGGCTCCACTCCAGGCGTTACCGCGTTATAGCATTTACCCCGCGAGTCATCGCGGGGTTCTTTGTTAATAATCCGAGAATAGCTCCGGCTTGATCACCATCCCTATGCGGAATTCCGAGTGAAATTGCTTGTAATCAAGCAACCCTTCCCCGTAGCCGTTGTAATACTGCGCGAAGAAATACTGATTCTGGTTGTTGGAAAACCGATACGACAGTTCCACTACCGTATTGTAATTTAGATTCCATCCCCGGCGCTTCGTCAATATCACAGCCGCCCCAAAGCGCTTATTGGCGCTCATCACCGACGTCCCCACCTGGTAGATACCACAATAGTCCAAAATATCGCGATTGTTCTCCCCGTCCACAATCGGGATCCACGCCTTGCCGTGAACCATAAATTGAGGATCTACCATGATGTTAGCACCCATTGTGATACGATTCCACGAGCGAGAAGCGTCACCGTCCTTGCCGTTGCTCTCATGCTCCACTACCAGCATCAACTTCCCGATGTAACGATCCTTCACAAACAGGTGCTTAGCCCAACCGATTCCCGGATTGAAATTCAAGTCGGTCATCGGCAACGACTCCTCCAGCACGTTCCAGAAACACTTCTGCGTGTAGAACAGATACAAATAGGTGTGCCACGGCAACGTCGACTTGGTCAAGCGCTGCGCCACCGAAATCTGAAACTTCACGTTGGAATTCTCACGCGTCGGCTTCTGACCCACGCTCGTGCCGAAAATAAAATAATTATCCTTGTACAACCCGAAATATGGACTATTGTCGAACGCCCGCCTAAGCGAATCGGCATTGATCGCCTCGTGGCGCTCCGTCACCACGATTTGCCCAAGCGCGCTCGCCATGCAGTTCAACGCCATCAATATCGCTATCGCAAATTTTCTTGTCGATTGGTTCATTTTGCAAAATTACTACATATCTCGCTTAAAAATATGTCTTTTTCGCCCCTTTTTTAGCCATTTTTGCAATCCACCCCCCCAAAATCTTCCACAAGCAAGCAACAACCCTTGGCGCCACGCACGCGTCAAGCCCCCGCAACCACCAGTGATTACACCAAGCGGAAGCGTGCCTCGCGGGTCACCGCGGGGTAAATATAGCAACAGAGCCACCCCCCGTCAGGGGATGGCTCTGCATTTATTTTATTCTACTGTAAATTACTTGGCCAGGATTGCCGATCGCTTTGCCGACGTGCCGCGACGTGCGTCAATCAGGTAAGCGACAGGCGATGCCACGTAGATGGTAGACAGCGTACCGGTGATCACACCGAACAACATCGCGAAAGTGAACGAACGGATAGCGTCGCCACCAAGGATGAAGATGCACAACAGCACCAGCAAGGTCGAGCCCGATGTGATTATCGTACGGCTCAACGTGGCGTTAACCGACTGGTTAACCGTGTCGTAGAAATTCTGCTTGGGATACAACCCCAGATTCTCGCGCACGCGGTCGAACACTACCACCGTATCGTTGATCTGGTAACCGATCACAGTCAAGATCGCCGCGATAAACGTCTGGTCAACCTCCATCGCGAAGGGCAAAACGCCCCAGAAAATCGAGTAGAAGCCGATGATCGTGAACGCTGTGAAGGCCACGGCGGCTAAGGCGCCCACCGAGAAGGCCACATTGCGGAATCGCAGCAAGATGTACAAGAACATCGCGATCAACGACAAGATCACAGCGATGTAGGCCTCGTTTCGCATATCGTCGGCCACGGTAGGCCCTACCTTCTGCGACTGCAGGATACCCTGCGTCTCGTCGGTCGTCGAGAACTCCTCAGCTGTCATGCCGGGACGAAGGTCGGGCTGAAGAGCCGTGAACAGCTTAGCCACGATCTCCTTCTCCACGTCCTGAGAATCATCGTTGATCTTATAGTTGGTGGAGATTCTCACCTGGTCGGAGCTCTCGATAGTTATCACAGATACCGTCGAGTTGGGGAATACCTGAGCCAGACGCTGCTGCAAATCTACCGTATTTACACCCTTATCAAATTTCACCACATAATTGCGGCCACCCGAGAAATCGATGCCCTGGTTCATACCGCGCACAAACAGCGAGCACACAACGATAGCCACGAAGATACCGCATACGGTGAAGCTCACCTTGCGCTGACCCAGGAAGTTGATCTTGGTGCCGGTCAACATGTTCTTGGAGATAGCCGTCGAGAAAGTAAGCTTCTGGAACCACTTGCTCTTGGCGCCCAGGATGAACACGATGCGGCTCAAGTAAACAGCCGTGAAGAACGAGCAGATGATACCGATGATCAACGTCGTGGCGAAGCCCTTGATCGGGCCCGTGCCGTAAAGCAACAGGATCACGCCCGTGATAATGGAGGTCAAGTTGGAGTCGAAGATGGCCGAGAAAGCGTTGCTGTAACCATCGGCTACCGCCTGACGCACGTTCTTGCCCAAGCGAAGCTCCTCCTTGGCGCGCTCGAAGATAAGCACGTTGGCGTCAACAGCCATACCCAAGGCCAGCACGATACCCGCGATACCCGACAGGGTCAACACCGCCTGGAACGACGCCAGAATTCCCAGAGTGAAGAACAAGTTGCAGATCAAGCCAAAGTTGGCTACCAGGCCCGGAATCACTCCGTAAATCAGCATCATGAAGATCATCAACAACACCAAGGCCACGATAAACGAGATGAATCCAGCCTTGATGGCCTGCTGTCCCAGCGACGGGCCAATAACCATGTCGGAGATAATCTCAACCTTCGCGTTCATTTTGCCGCTCTTCAGCACGTTGGCAAGGTCCTGAGCCTCCTCAACAGTGAAGTCGCCGGTGATCTGGGAGCGACCACCCTCGATAGCGGTGTTCACGCGCGGGAACGAATATACATAATTGTCAAGCACGATGGCCACGCAATTGCCGATGTTGTTGCCGGTCACGCGGGCCCACTGCTTGGCGCCCTCGCTGTTCATCGTCATCGACACGACGTTGCCCTGCATCTGCTCATAATCGGCGCGGGCAGCGATCACGCACGAGCCATCCAGAGCGGCCTTGCCGTTGTTGGTCTTCAACGCGATCAAGCGATACAGGTCAAGGTCCTTCTTGGCCTTCGACACGGTGTCGGTGAACTGCACAGTCTGAGGCTTTACCTCCCACAGCAACTTCAAGTTGGCAGGAAGAATACGCTTGGCGGCTGCCGACGCCAGGATAGCGTTGATAGCGTCCTGCTGAGTCTGCGTTGCCATACCGATCACCGGCGATCCTTGCATGTCAACCTGCGCGAAATGCTGCCACAGGCCCATGCCGTCGCCCACGGTGTCCTTCCGAAGCTCAGCGTCGAGTTGCTGAAGCTGGGCAGCGATCTCCGAGCTCTTGTAAGTCTCGTAGAACTCAAGGTTGGCCGAACGCTGCAACAGGTCGCGCACGCGCTCATGTTCCTTCACGCCCGGAAGCTCCAGCAGGATCTGACCGTCCTTGCCCTGAAGCACCTGGATATTGGGGGATACCACGCCGTAAGCGTCGATACGGGAGCGAAGCACATTGGTCGCCGAATTGTTCACGCGGTCCTTCACCTCGGCCTTCAAGGTCGATGCCACCGATGCGTCGTTGGCCCCGGCCTTCACCACATTCGGGAAGACCACGGCGTAGTCAGCCTGAGGTGCGCGTTGACGATACTCTTTTACGAATGTGCCCACAAAGTCGTCGCTCTGGTGGGATTTTACGATCTTGTCGGTTGCGGCCAAAGCGGCATCAAACACCGTGTCGGTCTCCGCATTTTTCATGGACTTGAGAATGTCGGGCATCGACACCTGGAGGATCACGTTCATACCGCCCTTCAGGTCAAGGCCAAGGCCTACACCCCACTTCTGGATCTCCGAATAATTGTAGCCAAGGTAAATGGGCTTGTTCCCCAGCGAGTCGGTGAGGTAGCTCTTGTAGGCTTTGTTAATTGCGTCGGGAGAGGCGTTGGGCCCGGCTACTTGCTGCGCGTAAGCCTGTGCCTTGCCCTCGTAGTGGTTGCTCACCATCGAGAAGCTAAGATAGAACAGGCACACAAGCACCAAGAAAATCGCGATCACGCCGGCCACGATACTCCCAAGGGTTCCTTTGCTTTGCATGTGTTTAGTTAATGTTGTTTATTGAGTTATTTAATTATTTTCTTTCACTGTTGTTTCCAATGCTTTCTCCACTGCGGCTATCAATGGCTTCTTCCACTGGGTGATTCAATGTCACAAGCCGCCACGTCGCTCCGCCAATCTCTACGCGCCTCTCCCCTGGGAAAGGCTCCGTTCAATAGGTGGAAACGCGGCCGCTATTCGCATAGCTATTTTTTCAGCTTGCAAATATACGCGTTTTTCGCCACTTCACAAAACTTTCACCTCCCTCCACCCCCTAAAATCATTTTATTTAACAAAAAGCCCCGGTGGCGGTGGCCATCGGGGGCTTCGGGGTAAAGGTGGCGGCGACCTACTCTCCCGCTTTCGCAGTACCATCGGCGCGGCGAGGCTTA
>JAJBVP010000049.1 GCA_020859755.1 Bacteroidales bacterium
ATTATTAACTTTTTACTCCTTATTTGAAAATTAATGTTTACTTTTGCGTCGTGATTGAAAAGAGAAAATCTTTTTCCATCACATTCCGTGCGACAAAAGTAGAAACAAAACACTAATTCTTAACCATAAATTTCAAAAAAATCACAATGAAATTCTCTAAGTACCTGTGCATGGCCGCTTTGGCGGCAGTCACCTTAGGCCTCTCCTCTTGCTCGGATGACGACAAAACCGACGAATTCTGGTGGTTTGAGAGCAATTGCATCACTTTCGAAGACTTCTCCTCCACCCAGATGGCCAACCCCACCTCCTACGGCGACAACCTCTATTACGAGACCACCGCCGACGGCACCACTTGGCCCCATATCTACTCGTTCTCAAGCTCAAAGGGCTTTTACAGCCAGTTCAACTACGCCGAGGCCACGGCCTGGAGCGAGGGCGGCTACTACTTCTACAACGGCGGCATCGCTGTGAGCAACTGGTCGTTGCGCGAGGATCCAGCCTCGGAATACGAAGGCTGGTGGTACGATTACCTCAACCAGTGCAGCGTTTACAACACGGCTGTTGAGAGCGGCAGCGCCAACGCCGGCCACGCAGGTAGCGGCAACTTCGCCGTCGTATACGGATGGGGCAACGACGCCTCGAGCGACGCCCTGCCTTGGTTTGAGTTCAAGAAAAATGGCGTGGCGTTCACGGCCAAGAACGTCAAAATGTTCGTCTGCAACAGCGCCTACACCTATGGCGTGATCGTCAACGGCAACGCGTTCGCCAGCAGCTTGGTGTCGACCAACGGTTGGTTCAAGGTGCAGGCCTACGGCTTTGATGCATCGGGCAACATCACCAACGGCGGCGACCCCGTCGAGTTCTATCTCGCCAACTACTCCAGCACCGAGAACAACGGCCAGAAGGTTGAGGCCGTCTCCACCTGGCAAGAATGGGACCTCAGCGCTCTCGGCTCCGTGGCCAAGATCAAATTCAACTTCAAGGGTTCCGACACGGGCGCTTGGGGCTTGAACACCCCGGCCTACTGCTGCATCGACGACATCTACTACGAATAATCTACAGCTCCTTACAAGGAGGGTGTATCCAGCTCCCGCGCTCCGATACGCCCTCCTTTAATTTCTTCCTCCAATATGAAATTCCGTATTTACTATATGCCACTTATCGCCGCTGTGCTGCTCGCGTCTTGCGGTAGCGACGACTCCTCCGATGAGCCGAAGCCCGCGACATATAGCGCCTACCAAACCAAGGTATACGAGTACACCCCGGCTCCGGGCCAGTTTATCAACGACGGCTACTCGCTGTCAACAGCCGAGGACGCCGCGGCCTATGCCCTGGGTCAGCTCAAGATGAAGTCGTACGTTTCGTTGGGGGCTTGGGGCGGCTATATCGTTGTGGGTTTCGACCACAGTATCACCAACACTGGTGGCTACGAGATCGGAATTCAAGGCAATGCCTTCGCCGGATCCAACGAGCCCGGCATCGTATGGGTGATGCGCGACGACAACGGCAACGGCCTGCCCGACGACACTTGGTACCAGCTCCGTGGCAGTGAGACCGGCAAGGAGGGCACAATCGAGAATTACAGCGTCACCTACTACCGTCCCTCTTCCTCGGGACAACCCGTGCGCTGGACCGACAACCAGGGCCACGAGGGTGAAATTGCCTATTTAGGTGCCTACCACTCTCAGCCCTACTATTACCCCAACTGGATCACCGCCGATTCCTATACGCTCAACGGTACGCGCCTCGAGGCGCGCAACTACCAGGTTGAGGGCAGCCAGATATGGATGAACCCGGCCTACGACTGGGGATACGCCGACAACATCGGCTCCGACGACCTTACCGGTACCATCCCCTCGGCCGGCACCGGCCAAATCACCGGTTTCAAAATCTCCAACGCAATGCTCCCGGACGGCACCCCCGCCAACCTCCCCTCGATCGACTTCGTGAAGATCCAGACGGGCGTCCTCGCCCAATCCGGCCAAATCGGCGAGCTCTCCACCGAAATCCTCTCCGTCATCGACCTCTCCCTCCTCTAATAGGATGGTGTTCCACAACGGTTCATGCGTGATTGTGGCTTATTTGACCTATTGTAATTTGATGAGGTCAAAGAACATTAATCGAGTATGAAGGAAGTCTACGCCCCGATAGGCTTCCTTTTCTTGTTGCTCGGAGGAGAACACGAATTTAAATCCGTTGGCCTCATAAAAAGATAATGGAATTGGGTCGTTGTAAGCGTCAACGATTAGGAAACGGCATGCCGACCGGCTTTTGGCATCACAAGCCATTTGCTTAATCAAGTTCATAGCATCAGTGCCGATGTGTTGATGCTTGAAATCTTGGTTAATGCCAAAACGCCCAATCAAGATCCCGGGATAACGACGCATACGTTTCTCCCAGGGAATCGACTCATTTACTTTTTTCTTTCTGCTTCCTGGTAAGGAATCCACGCGTATGCTATCATTCGATAGTGTAAAAGCGCAGATTATATCAGATGGGCGATCGTCGAGGGTGAAGAAATACGTTTTTCCTAGCAGTTGCTGGTTATATAATACAGCATCCTTTGCGAAAAAATCATCTAAATCAGAATTTCCGCATCTGAAATTTGTAAGATCTAAAGCGTTGTCATAATTCAACACCCTCAGGGTGCACTTATCCAAGAGAAAACTCATTGAATAAAAGCTTATAGGTTGGCTTTTCTGAGAATAGCTCTCCCTTGCTCGATTTCTTTGGAGAAATCAATCTTGGGCGATTTTTCCGAGGATTCAGCCATTTTCAAAAACCTTTCCGCGGCCTCACCATGGAGTGTTGGGATCGATTTAATTGCGAGTGCCATAATCTAATAATTTTTGCAAATTTAATGATTTCTACTTTATTAAACAAATCATTTATCCTTTTTCGAGGGGAAATTGTGCTAAGATAATTTAAAGGGTTGCGTGGTTACGGAAATTTGGTGTAACTTTGCGGGATAATGGAAGCCCCAACACCCATATTGCTCGAGCCGCAAAAGCTCGAGGCCCTGCGCAAGCTTATCGACAGCTCGCGTAAAATCGTCATCACTTGCCACTTGACTCCCGACGGCGACGCTATCGGTTCGTCGCTCGGCCTATGGCATGTGCTCAAAGCCCTGCGCAAAAGCGCGCGCGTCGTCACCCCCGACATGCCTCCAAAAAATCTGGTCGACCTGCCTGGAGCATCCGAGATCCTGGTGTTCTCGCGCAACGAGCCCATGGTGACTCAGACTATCGAGCGCGCCGACCTCATCGTCTGCCTTGATTACAACTCCCTGAAGCGTATCGACCGCGTGGGACCTGTCGTGGAGGCCTCCCAGGCTCCAAAGGTGCTGATCGACCACCATCTCGACCCCGACCACTTCGCCGACGTCGAGATCTCCAAGCCCGCCAGCTCCTCCACCTGTTTCCTCCTTTACAAGGTGCTCCGCGAAATGGGCTACGGCAACAAGGTGGGAATGGAAGCAGCCGAGTGCATCTACGCCGGAATGATGACCGACACCGGCAACTTCACCTACAACTCCAACGACCCTGAGCTTTACGTAGCCATCGCTTGGCTCCTGCGCCGCGGATTTGACAAGGACAAGCTTTACCAGCGCATCTGCAACACCAACTCCGAGTCGCGTCTGCGCCTAAACGGCTTCGCCGTCAACGACAAAATGCGCGTGTTCGGCGACCACCGTTGTGCCCTGATCACCCTCGACCGCGACGAGCTCAACCGATATCGTTACGAGCGCGGTGATACTGAGAGCCTGGTTAACGTGCCACTTAGCATACCTGGGATGGTCTACTCGGTGTTCCTGCGCGAGGAGGCCAACTACGTCAAGGTGTCCACCCGCAGCAAGGGTGAATTCCCCGTCAACCTCATGTGTGAGCAATACTTCAACGGCGGGGGACACAAAAACGCCGCCGGGGGAGAGTTTTACGGCACTATGGACCAATGCATCGCCCGTCTGGAGGAGGCAATGCCGCTTTTCGACCAATACTTACCACATAACGATAAAGACGACCACCCACAAGATGAAAAAGTTGAATAAAATACTGTTTCTATCCCTGATCGCCTCGCCCGCCGCGTTGGGCTTGATCTCATGCGACGACAACGAGAGCTACGCCGAGTTGTTGACCGACGAAACCCATGCTGTCAACGCTTGGCTGGCCAACTATCGCGTCAACAACACCGTCCCCAGCGACTCGGTGTTCATCACCGTCGATGAGGCTGGCGACGCCGCCCCCTATTACCGTATGGACGAGGACGGAATGGTGTACATGCAGGTGGTAAGCGCTGGCGACCGCAGCGACAAGGCCACCGCCGACGAATTGATTTACTTCCGATTCGAGCGCGCGAGCCTCCTTTACTGGCAGAAATACGACACCCTCGCATGGGAAGGCAACGCCAACGACTTCGACTACACATCCACCTCTTTCCGCTACGGCAACTACACCCTTCCGTCGTCTGCCCAGTGGGGCTCCGGCATCCAGTTGCCATTGGCCTACCTTGGAATCGACTGCGTGGTCAACATGGTCATCAAGAGCCAATACGGGTTCACCAGCGAGATCGCCAACGTGATCCCTTACGTGTATAAAGTAAGGTACTTCCGTTCAGCCGTTTAATTCTTTAATCCTTTCCTCCTTTCATCCTTTAAAAAATTATCACAAAAAATACTATCCCATCCCATTATGTCACTCATTAAGTCAATATCAGGAATCCGAGGCACCATCGGCGGCCTACCCGGCGAGGGCCTGAGCCCGCTCGACCTGGTGAAATTCACCGCTGCCTACGCCACGTTTATCCGTAAAAACACTACCCGCACCTCCAACACCATCGTCGTAGGCCGCGACGCCCGCCTCTCGGGCAAGATGGTGGCCGACGTCGTGATCGGCACCTTGACGGGCATGGGCTTCGATGTCGTCAACATCGGCCTGGCCTCAACCCCCACCACCGAGCTCGCCGTCACCTGGGAAAACGCTTGCGGAGGCATTATCCTCACCGCCAGCCACAATCCCAAGCAGTGGAACGCTCTCAAGCTTCTGAACGAGCGCGGCGAATTCCTCAACGACGCCGAGGGCAAGGAGGTGCTCCGCATCGCCGCTGCCGACGAATACACTTTCGCTGAGGTCGACGACCTTGGCCACGAATATACCAACACCACCTGCAACCGCCGCCACATCGACTCGGTGCTCGCTCTCGACCTCGTCGACGTCGACGCCATCCGTAAGGCCAATTTCACCGTCGCCGTTGACGCTGTCAACTCGGTTGGCGGTATCGTTATTCCTCAGCTGCTCAAAGCATTGGGCGTGAAGAACGTGATTGAGCTCAACTGCGAGGCCACCGGCAAATTCGCCCACACACCCGAGCCAATCCCCGAAAACCTTACCCAGATTGCCCACCTTATGCGCGAGGGTCGTGCCGACGTGGGCTTCGTTGTCGACCCCGATGTCGACCGCCTCGCCATCGTCATGGAGAACGGCGAGATGTTTGTCGAGGAGTACACCTTGGTGGCCGTGGCCGATTACGTGCTGAGCCAGACTCCAGGCTCCACCGTTTCCAACCTCTCCTCCTCGCGAGCTCTGCGCGACGTCACCGAGCGCCATGGCTGCACCTACAACGCCTCGGCAGTAGGTGAGGTCAACGTCACCACCCTGATGAAGGCCACCGGAGCCGTCATCGGCGGCGAGGGCAACGGCGGCGTCATTTACCCCGCCAGCCACTACGGCCGCGACGCCCTCGTGGGTGTCGCCCTGTTCCTCACCCTCCTGGCCAAGAAGGGCAAAAAGGTGAGCGAACTCAAAAAAGAGTACCCGGCCTACGCCATCGCCAAAAACAAAATCGAGCTTACCCCCGAGATCGACGTCGACAAGATCCTCGCCGCCGTCAAGGAAAAATTCGCCGGCGAGAAAATCACCGACATCGACGGTGTGAAGATCGACTTCCCCGACTGCTGGGTGCATCTGCGCAAGAGCAACACCGAGCCCATCATCCGCATCTACTCGGAGGCTGCCACTATGGAGCAGGCCGATGAGCTCGCCGCCAAGATCAAGGCCGTCATCGCCGATCTGGCCAAGTAGAGCCCCGTATTAACCCCCCCTCTGATTCACCCCATGGAAGAGTCGCTCAGGCTATCCCAACAACAGAAATTGCAGCAGCGGTTGACTCCGTTGCAGGTGCAATTTGTGAGGATGCTCGAGATGACCGGCCCCGAGGTGGAGGATGAGGTGGAACGAGCCCTAGACGATAACCCGGCGCTGGAGGCTGTCGACGACAACCCTGTCGCCGCGCCTCAGGACGACGAGGAGTTCACCGAGAGCGCCGAGCAGATGCAGCTCGCCGATTATCGCGACCCTGACGACATACCCTATTATCGGCTTGAGGCGCGCAACCACAGCGCCGACGACCGCGTATACACCCCCGAGGCAACCCCAGCCTCGGGGGAATCCCTTATCGACTCCCTCAACGAGCAGATCGCACAATCTTCCCTCGAGGAGCCCCTGTTGACCATGGCTGAGTACATCATCGGCAACCTCGACGACAACGGATACCTCACCCGCTCGGTCGACGCCATCGCCGACGACGTGGCCATCGCCGAGGGCCTTGAGGTTACCCCCGAGCAGGCACGCGAGGCTTGGAACGCCGTGCGACAGCTCGAGCCGGCCGGAATCGGCGCCACCGACCTCCGCGACTCCCTCCTGCTACAATTGCGACGCCGCGAGCCATCCCAACGCCGCGACCACGCCATCGCAATCATCGACCACTATTTCGACCTCTTCTCCAAAAAGCATTTCGACCGCATCACATCACTGCTCGGCATCTCCCGTGACGAGCTACAGGACGCAATGGCTCTGATACGCCAGCTCAACCCCAAGCCCGGCAGCGGTCTGGCTCACGGCGAGGGCTCGGCGCGCCCTATCGTGCCCGATTTCTCGGTCGACGTGGACGGTGAGGAAATCACCCTCACATTGCTCAACAATCTCCCCGAGCTCCAGATCTCCGCCACCTTCGCCGAGGGCGACCCTGTGCCTGGCGGCGCTTCGCTCCCTTCCCATCGCGACGCTTACCTGTTCATCAAGCAGAAGCGCGACGAGGCCCGCGACTTCATCAAGATCCTGAGCATGCGCCAGCAGACGCTCTTCGCCGTCATGAGCGCCATCGTCAAGATCCAGCGCGACTTCTTCCTCAGCGACGAGCCGTCACGCATTAAGCCTATGATCCTAAAGGATATAGCGGCAATCACGGGCTACGACTTGTCGGTGATTTCCCGCGCTGCCGCCGGCAAATACGTCGTCACCCGTGGAGGTGTATATCCGTTGAAAATGTTCTTCAACGAGCGCCCCAAGGAGGACGACGACACCTCGTCGATGCAAATCATCGACCTGATCAAGAAAATTATCGCCTCGGAGGACAAGAGCCATCCCCTAAGCGACGAGATAATCACCCAGCGCCTTCAGGATCAAGGACTTGACATCGCCCGCCGCACCGTAGCCAAGTACCGTGAGCGCATCGGCGTCCCCGTGGCTCGATTACGTAAAGAAATCTAATCTCCACCCCATAATATCCCACTCGATCATGAGCAAAGGTTTAACCATCACAGCTAAAACATTGTCGACAATTTTCAGCCCGTTGTTTATCCCCACCTACGGCATCGCCCTGGCGCTGATGACCACCACGTTGTACTATGTGGAGACGCCGGTGAAATGGCGCGTGATCCTTACCGTGCTGGGAATCACCGCGATGCTCCCGCTGATCGCGATCGCTTTTCTGTACAGGCGCGGACTGGTGAGCGACGCGTCGTTGAACAATCGCCGCGAGCGACCTGTGCCCTACGCCGTGGCGTTGCTGTGCTATATCGGAGCGATCTCCTACCTATGGTCGGTCCACTCGCCGCTGTGGCTTCTGATGTTCATCGCTGGTGGAGCGGCCGCGTTGCTGCTGGTGCTTGTGATTAATTTTTGGTGGAAAATAAGTGCCCATGGCGCGGGAATGGGCGGATTGGTGGGAATGCTCATAGCCATTATAGCCGGAAGCTTGAACGTGTGGCCCGTCGTTGCGATCACGATGGTTGCCATCGTCCTCTGCGGCATGGTAGGCACATCCCGCCTTATCCTCCAGCGCCACACCCTCCTGCAAGTGGCAGCCGGCGTCGCCATCGGTTTCTGCGGCACCTTCTTCCCCATCCACTTCCTCGCATAAGAAACCCTGACCGCCATGGGCCAGGGTTGCATCCCTCATATAATTACGAAGCTACAATCTGATCTTGTGTGCACCCTTGGCACTACGCTCGATGTAAATGCCCGAGGGGAGCTGCGTGGGGTCGTTGCCCACGTATAGCCCTTGGAGGTTGAAGTAAAGCGTGGTAGTGTCAGGGTCGTTCTCGACCGCATCCTCGACACCCGTGTTGATTGTGGCGTCAACCGTTAGATTTATTTTGTCCTCTGTGAGCACATATGCTGCCTCGGCCGAGCGTTCCTTGCTGGCCACGAGCGCGTAATGGCGCACACGATAGCTCACGGGGATTGACGTGGTGCCGCTCGATACCGTATAATGGAAATTGTCGCGGTGAGTGGACGCGAATGTTGTCGGGTCAACCTCGTGGGTCGATTGGGCATCGGCCTCGTCGGTGGGCAGAACGCTTTGGTTGACTATCAGTGTTTCACCTGTGGGGATAGTGCGCCATACGTTGTACGTCCCTCCGTTCCAATCTGTATTGGAGACCGGATAGTGCGGGTCGTAGAGGTTGCGCATGGAGATGTCGTGGGGATTACCCGACTCGGGAATAGCATGCCAGGCCCAGGTGTTGAGGGCCGTGACCCATGGCATCGACACGCCCAGGGCGTGGGTGGTGCCCCAAGTGTTGTCGGTGTACACATCCTCGGTGGCTGTGACGATGTTGACGCAGAAGCTGGGGGCCTCAGATCCTCCTATTGCGTAAGGAATATAGGGCACCGTGACGTCAACGGCTTTCGACGCTGCGTCCATGGTTATTGTGCTGTTGGCCGGTTGATAACTCAGCGAGCCGTCCTCGGCCAGGGTGGTCAAGGAGTAGTTGGTCGTGCCTGGAATACGGCTCAGGCGAGCTACCTCGGTCCAGCTGTCGCCGTTATCCCATGTGCATTGCAACTCGTAACGGCGAATCTCGGTTGATCGCTTGGCGGTGAGGTGGGCCACGACGGTGTTGGGCTTTAGGTGGTGGTCGGTGTCGCTCTCAACCTCTTCTTGGGTGTAGGTGCAAAGCTCTACCGCGACATTGGAGCGGTGAGGAGTGAACGTCAGTGTGTTGGAGAACACGATGGTGCCGCTCGCACTCTCAGTTTGGATCAACTGATATTCATAGCTTGGCACCGCGTTAGCCACATCCTCGATGAAGTTGTCGGTGAAGATGGGCTTTTTGCTTTCGGTGGTTGAGAATACGATCTCGCTGGCCTTGAGAGTGCCCGAGGTCATTGTTACCACCTGCGACGGGGTGGCGGTGTTGGTGTAAGTGATTGTACCCGTGTAATTATAAGATTCCTCGTCGGCCGAGAGCGTTTTGGAAGTGATGGTGAGGAAGCCCACTTCCACGTGTGTTTCGCTGTCGTTGGAGGGTGTGCGATAGAGGGTGAACACGTCACCGTCGGCAACGTATTGCTGGATCAGCGGTTTTAGACCCTCAGTGTTGGATAAAACTGTAATTTGGTTGCTGTAGGCGTTGGAATGAGTTTTGAAAGCGTGGGTTGAGCGCCATTGCCCTTCAATGGCCAGTTGCTCAGTGGAAGCGTGGGAGGGGATAATCACCTCGTCCTCGTTGGAGGTCGAAAGGGTGAATTCCGAGTTGAGTGGATGTCCTGAGATAATGTATCGCACAGTGTGTGAGGTCGTTGCATACTCTTTCTCGGCTACCAGCACTTGCGGGTAAACGGCGTTGCTCTTGATTACTGTTAGGCCCTCGTCGTTGACTGATACTTGGGTCGAGTCGGGGTAAACTGCGGTCATCTCCGAGGCCTGGATGGCTTGGTAGGAGCCGTCGGCCAGCACTCGGTAGAGATAAAACTCGCCGGCTACTGTGGATTGGGTCAGGCGCTTGTAATTGCTCGACCACGTGACGTGGGAGTTCCACCAATCCTCGTCTTCGTTGGGCTCCAAGGTCGCCGTGAGTTTGATCTGATACGAGAAGAGAAGCGGGCGATGTTCCTTGTTGTACCACGTGAATGGGCCGTTTACGTCGCGTTGGTTCCAGTAGTAAAAGCGGGCGTCGGGAATGAACATGCAATAATTGTGCTGCTCGGCTACTGTGCCATTCAGGCCGTGGATTCCAAAGTAGTGGGGGCCGTTGAAAATCATGCCTCCCCCGCAATCATGCACTACCTCATAGGCCTCCCCGGCTTCCATTATGTCATTGGCCTTGACGGTGTTGATAGCCGATGAGGCATCATCACCCGGGCTGTAGATCTCGAATGCGTTTTTAGTGATCTTGTCGGCCATTTTGCGCCGCTTTCCCTTGGTCATCCAGTAAAATAGGTTGCAGGGTGTCTCGATATTGAAGCAGTAACCCGGCTCAGCGCCGTCGATGCGTTGGCGAGAGGTCACCACTTGCATCGATTCCACGCACGAGCGTATCCAATTCAAAGGATTCGTTTCCCGGTTGTTGATTGTCCATCCTCGTTTCACTTTCACCAGCACACATGTCATGCCGCTCTCAGGATTGGGAACATCGGCTCCCATGTTGGGGAAAGAGTTCTCTCCATCGCGATAATAGGTCACTGTGCCGGTGTTACCCGAGGTGTCCTCCTCGCCGCCGTCCACCCATGTTGTGCCGGGGATGTTATCGTTGGAGTAAACCTCGGTGAGCATAGCCAAAATCTGGTTGGGGTCGGTGGCTTCTTCGGCAAGGTTGGACGTATGTGTATCTCCGTTGTCATCGGTCCAGGTGTATTCGATGGCTGCAAACGACTCATGGGAGTAGTCGAACTCGGCCTTCATCTTTATCGCAAGCGTGGATAGAATCGTGAGCATCAGGGTAGAAACAGCTCTAATTAAAGTAATGTGGGTTCTCATCTTTTAACGTAAATAAGACGTAAGTAGTTAATAATGTATAGGGGTAGGTTGTGATTCCTGTTGACACTGCAAAGGTAGAGGACGAAATGCGCGACGGGGGTGCGGAATGTTCCAAGTGTTGTTGAATTTGTTTCAACGGAAGAAATTCAGTCTTAAAATATGTTACCGATACATAAATAATGTGATTTTAGGCGGTTATTTCGCAGATATATATTAATTTTGTCGGAAACCTAACGAAAGCATAACCTAACGTTAATTTTCGACACAGTGAATTTACGTCTTCGTTTATTAGTCTTAACGTGTACCCTGGCCACTTTCACAGCAGTTGGTCAGGGCAGTGTGCGTGGCTACAGGACTGTGGCCCCCGCTGAGAAGGAGCGCTTCGTGACCTACGCCGATGTCCCCGCCGCCCCGCAGGGTCTCGACGGCGCCAACATAGCCCTTTGGCAAAGCCACGGCTGGTATTTCGAGCCCAAATTGAACCGCTGGGAGTGGCAACGCGCCCGATTGTTCCAGACGGTCGAGGACCTTTATACCCAAGGCTACGTGATGCCTTTCCTCATGCCCATGCTCGAGAACGCCGGTGCCTACGTGATGTCGCCCCGCGAGCGCGACACATCCACTACCGAGATCATCGCCGACAATGACGGGCGCCTCGCCGCCGGCTCCTACAAGGAGATCGACGGATCCAAGAAGTGGGAGGACTCCAAGCAGGCCGGATTCGCCTACAAAACCGCCACGCTCAAGGATTACCAGAACCCCTTCCGAGAGGGTACCGCGCGCCAAGTGGCCACCGTCACCGACCCCCATAAGATTTCAACCGCCACATGGAGCGCCGATGTGCCCAAGGCTGGCGACTACGCCGTGTACGTCAGCTACCAGTCGCTGCCCCAGAGCGCCGACGACGCTGTGTACACCGTGCACACCGCCGCTGGCGACCGCGAGGTGCGCGTCAACCAGAAAATGGGCGGTGGCACGTGGATTTACCTCGGCCATTTCCCCTTGGCAAAAGGCGAAAACGACATAGTCACCCTCTCCAACCTCAGCTCGCGTAAGGACGCCGTCATCACCGCCGACGCAGTGAAAATCGGTGGTGGAATGGGCAACGTGGCCCGCAAGGTGAAGGAGCCACAGGACGACGCCGATTACGACTACACCGTGAGCGGCTATCCCCGCTTCACCGAGGGCGCTCGCTACTGGATGCAATGGGCCGGCGTGCCCGATTCGGTATACACCCTCTCGGCCAACGTCAACGACTACACCGACGACTACAAGAGCCGCGGCGAGTGGGTCAACTGGCTCGCCGGTGGCTCATCGGTGCTCCCCGACCGTAAGGGCCTCAACATCCCCGTTGACCTCGCTTTCGCTTTCCACAGCGACGCCGGCACCACCCAAAACGACTCCATTATCGGCACGCTCGGCATCTACTTCACCAACAAAAACGGAAAGTACGCCAACGGCACCGATCGACGCGCTTCGGGCGCCTTGACCGACATGATCATGACCACCATCGTCGACGACATCCAGGCCCAATTCGAGCCCAAGTGGACCCGTCGCGAAATGTGGGACAAGAGCTACTACGAGGCCCGCGTGCCCGAGGTGCCCACGATGCTTTTGGAGCTGCTCAGCCACCAGAATTTCGCCGACATGAAATACGGATTGGACCCCACGTTCCGATTCGTCGTCTCGCGCGCGGTATATAAAGGTATGCTCAAATTCCTCGCCGAGCGCGACGGCCGTGCCTACGTGGTACAGCCTCTCCCCGTCAACTCCATGGCTATCCATCGCTTGGACAGCGACAAATATACCCTCACGTGGCAACCCACCCGCGACACCCAGGAAATCACCGCCAATCCCACATATTATATTATAGAGCAGCGTGACGGAGCCACCGGATCGGCTTGGCGTCAGATAGCCACGGTGTATCTGCCTGAATACGAGTTCACTGTAAGTGACGACAAGATTCACTCCTATCGCGTGATCGCCGGTAATGACGGTGGGCGCAGCTTCCCCTCCGAGGCGCTGGCCATGTGCGCTGGCCACGGTGACAAGCAACCCGTGCTGGTGGTCAACGGCTTCACCCGCGTGTCGGGCCCCGATTGGTGGGAGGCCGACGGCATCGGCGGTTTCTACGACGACAAGGACTCGGGCGTGCCCTACGTGAGCGATATCAGCTACATCGGCAAGCAGTATGAGTTTGACCGCTCGCTGCCCTGGGTCGACGATGACGCCCCGGGCTTCGGCGCCTCGCGTGCCGATTTCGAGACAAAGGTCGTCGCCGGCAACACTTTCGATTACACCGGCGTGCACGGCCAGGCGATACACAACGCCGGGTATCCGTTTATCTCCATGTCGCTCCAAGCCTTCATGGAGGCCGACTCACTCCCTGAGTACCAAACGGTTGACCTTATCCTCGGCAAACAGAAAGAGATTGTGGTGGGTCGCGGCGTCTACGGCTCGAAATTCAAGGCATTCCCCGCCGAGTTGCAAGTCAAGCTATCCCAACTCGCCGCGCGTGGCGGAAACATTTTTGTGACCGGCTCCTATATCGCCACTGATATGTGGCAGAACCCCCAATCGTCGCCCGCGACCTTGAAGGCCGACCAGAAATTCACCGCCGACATCCTCGGCTACAAGTGGCGCACGGGCCAGGCCTCCATCACTGGCGAGGCCAAGGAGGTGCCCAGCCGTTTCAAGCAGTTTGGAAAGGACACCTTCAAGTTCTACAACACCTTGAATGAGGATTGCTACGCCATCCAGTCGCCCGACGCCATTTATCCCGCCGACGATTCCACCGCGGCCATCATCATGCGCTACACCGAGAACACCAACGTGGCCGCTACCGCCCTCGACAATGGCCGCCACAAGTGCGTGGCCATCGGTTTCCCGTTCGAGACCATCGAGGACGCTTCCTCCCGCGACGCCCTGATGCGACAGGTACTCGACTTCTTCGCCGCTCCTCACAAGCTGAAGAAAGCCGCAACTACCACCAAGGCCTCCACTACCACCACCAAGGCCACCAAGAAAAAATCCAAAAAGAAAAAATAATTAACCTCATAAACACATTCACAATCATGAAAACAACAATCGACTGCTTCATCCCCTACATCGACGCCGCTCAAGCGCGCGCCACGGTAGAGGGTTTGCGCCAATCCCCGCTTGTGCACCACATCTACCTCCTGGCCACCGACGCCGAGGCTAAGCCCCTCGAGGGCACCGAGGTGATAGCAATCGACTCTCTCACCAGCAGCGCCACGATGAAGAAAATCGCTGAGACGAGCGACGCCACTTACACGCTGCTTTACACCAAGTACAACACCCTCGTTCTGGGGTACCAGGCCTTGGAGCGCTTCGTGCGCCTGGCCGAGGACTCCGGCGCGTCGATGGTTTACTCCGACCACTATACCGTCGTTGAGGGCGTGCGCCAGAACGCTCCCGTAATTGATTACCAGTTTGGCTCGCTGCGCGACGACTTCGACTTCGGCTCGCTCCTTCTGTTCAACACCGCATGCTTGAAACTGGCCGCACAGGGCATCGACAAATCCTACAACGCCGCCGGCCTTTACGACCTGCGCCTGCGCCTTTCCCGCGTGGCTCCCATCGTGCATATCAACGAGTACCTCTACGACGACGTGGAGCTTGACAACCGCAAGAGCGGCGAGAAGCAGTTCGACTACGTTGATCCCCGCAACCGCGCCAACCAGCTCGAGATGGAGGAGGCCTGCACTGAGCACCTCAAGGCCATCGGCGGCTACTTGGAGCCGGTGTTCGATGAGATCGCTTTCGACAAGGGCGACTTCGAATATGAGGCATCGGTGGTGATCCCCGTCCGCAACCGCGTGCGCACCATCCGCGACGCCATCGAGTGCGTCCTCTCCCAGAAGACCGACTTCCCCTTCAACCTCATCATCGTCGACAACCACTCCACCGACGGCACCTCCGAGGCCATCGAGGAGTACACCTCCGATCCACGCGTGATCCACATCCAGCCCGAGCGCAAGGACCTGGGCATCGGTGGCTGCTGGAACCTCGGCGCCGCCCACCCCAAGTGCGGTAAGTTCGCCGTTCAGCTCGACAGCGACGATGTCTACACCGACGAGAACACCCTCGCTACCGTCGTTAAGGCCTTCTACGACCAGAACTGTGGCATGGTAGTTGGTACCTATATGTTGACCGACATCAACAAAAATATGATTCCTCCGGGCATCATTGACCACAAGGAGTGGACCCCCGAGAACGGCCGCAACAACGCCTTGCGTATCAACGGCTTCGGCGCCCCCCGCGCTTTCTACACTCCCCTGGTTCGCGAGATCCCCATCCCCAACACCAGCTACGGCGAGGATTACGCTGAGGGATTGGCCATCTCCCGCAACTACCAGATCGGCCGCATCTGGCACCCCATCTACATGTGCCGCCGCTGGGAGGACAACTCCGACGCCGCTCTCGACCGCAACAAGGTGAACGCCAACAACTTGTACAAGGACCGTATCCGCACGTGGGAACTCCAAGCCCGCGTAGCCAAAAACCAGGCCAATGTCTAAGACTCTGTTGCAACAGGTAGAGGAGCTGTTCGAGCAGCAACTCGCCACGTGGCCTATGGCAGCCGACAACTTCCGCGCCCTTCAGGGCGTGGAGGTTAAGTCGCTGCAGGTGGATGGACTGCCCATCAAGGTGCAGTTCAACCCGGCCCGCGCCGTCTCCTCTTCGGCCAAGATCGACCCCAAGTCGCTGAAGGAGCGCAAGTGCTTCCTCTGCGAGCAGAATCGTCCCGACGTGCAGCGTGGAATAGAGTGGGGGAGATATGTGGTGCTCATCAACCCATTCCCCATCTTCCCGCGTCACCTCACCATCCCCGATCGCTCCCACACCGACCAGCTCATCACCGGCCGAATCGCCGATATGATGCGCCTGGCCAAGGAGTTGCCTGGCTACACCGTGTTCTACAATGGTCCCAAATGCGGCGCCTCGGCTCCCGACCATATGCACTTTCAGGCTGGCAACAGCGACTTCCTCACGGTGATTGACGCTAGCGAGACCGCCCAAATCATTATTGACGACGAGCGAGGCCGTATCCTCCTCGAGGACGAGATGCCGATGCCAGTGTTCACCATCTCCACCAGCGACCCCGAAAAGGGCCAAGAATTGTTTGATCTCCTCTATCGCGCCCTCCCCCTTGAGCACGATCAGAGCGAGCCTATGCTCAACATGTTGTGCACGGCCCATCATGGCCGCATCGACCTCCAGGTGTTCCCCCGCAAGAAACATCGCCCGTCGTTCTACGGCACTGAGGGCGACGACACTATGCTTCTAAGCCCCGCGTCGGTCGATATGGGTGGCGCGTTTATAACACCCCGGGAAAACGACTTCAAGCGCTTGGACGAGAAGATTATACGCCAGATTTACCACGAACTCTGCCTGTCACCCGAGGAGGTAAAGGTAGTAGTCCAACGCCTTAAAGACGAGTAACCTCATGGAGAGCATGTTGAAGCAAAGATTTCCACATGAGCCCCTGGTAAAAGTTGGCATCATGTCGCGCGACGAGATAAAGGCCGAGTTGATCGGTGCCTACCGTTGTGGCGACGCTCTTGTCACAGGGCCACTCACCGCGTCGGTCGTCGACGGAAAGGTAAGCGCCATGGGCTTGCTCGAGGACGAGATTGAATTCACCCCTTGCGAGCCCGATTGCTCCTTTGAGCTGAAGGACGTGATGATTGGCGTTGAATTCCACTGGCAGCGACTTGAAAACCAGCGCTTTGTGGGCGCTTTGCGCCTTATCGTCGAGGACGGCAAGGTCACGGCTGTCAACGTGCTACCCGTCGAGCAGTATCTCCGCTCAGTGATCTCCTCGGAGATGAGCGCCACATCCTCGCTCGAGCTCCTGAAAGCCCATGCCGTCATCTCACGCTCTTGGCTCCTCGCCCAAATCGACAACGGTGCTCCCCATCACGGAGATACACCGTTACAGCGTTCCAGCGATAATGCCCAAGATGAAATCATCAAGTGGTGGGACCACGAGGACCACACGCGCTTCGACGTCTGCGCCGACGACCACTGCCAGCGCTACCAAGGCATCACCCGCCAAACCACCGACGCCGTCAACCAGGCCGTCGAGGCCACTGCGGGCGAGATCTTGACTTTCGACGACGAGATATGCGACGCCCGGTTCTCCAAATGCTGTGGCGGCGTTTTCGAGCGTTTCGAAAACTGCTGGGACGACACCCCGCACCCCTACCTGATTGCCCTGGCCGACCTGGAGGACGAGAACCACTTCCCCAACCTCACCCAAGAGGTAGCCGCCGAGGAGTGGATACTTGGCCATCCAGCCGCCCACTGCAACACCCAGGATGCCCAGATCCTGCGACAAGTGCTCAACAACTACGACCAAGAGACCGCCGACTTCTACCGCTGGCGCGTGGAATACACCCAGGATGAATTGGCGCAAATCATCGCCGACCGCACCGGTATCGACTTCGGTCGAATCGTCAACCTAATCCCTGTAGAGCGCGGCACCTCGGGTCGTCTGAGCAAAATGACCATCCAAGGCACCAAGCGAGAGGTCACTATCGGCAAGGAGCTGATGATACGACGCTCGCTGTCCCGCAGCCACCTCTATTCGTCGGCATTCGTCGTGGAGCGAGCCGATATCGACCCAGATGGCGTCCCTGGGCGCTTTATCCTCCATGGCGCGGGCTGGGGGCACGGCGTAGGCCTCTGCCAGATCGGCGCCGCCGTTATGGCCGCCAAAGGCTATCCCTACGACGCCATCCTCTCCCACTACTTCCCCCATTCCGAATTAACACAATTATACTCCCCCCGCCCTTCGTAATCCCGTAATAACCACTCGTTACAGCGATAAAGCGAAATAGCGAAAAAAGAAACAACTGAAAACTGAAGACTGAATATCTCATGAAAACCGCAGCAAAACGCTCACCCTGGGCCTGGATTCCCACCCTCTACTTCGCGCAAGGCATCCCTTACGTGGCCGTGATGACCATCTCGGTGATCCTCTACAAGCGCTTGGGCCTGAGCAACACCGATATAGCATTATACACGGGCTGGCTGGGATTGCCCTGGGTGATCAAGCCATTCTGGAGCCCGTTTGTCGACCTTATCCGCACCAAGCGCTGGTGGACCCTCACCATGCAATGGATCGTGGCTTTCTCCCTGGCCGGCATCGCCTTCACCATCCCCACAGCCTTCTTCGTGCAATTCACCCTGGCGATTTTCATGTTGATGGGATTCGCCTCGGCCACCCACGACATCGCCGCCGACGGCTTCTATATGCTTGCCCTCACCGAGCACGAGCAGTCGCTCTACGTGGGCATCCGCTCAACATTCTACCGCGTGGCCACGGTTGTTGGACAGGGTCTGCTCGTGGTGCTCGCCGGCGTCATTGAGATGAACACCGGTATCGACCCCGTCGAGATGCAGATGATTGTTGACCCCGACGAGCCGGCTACCATCTCCAGCATCTACATGTACCCCGACTTGCACCCCGACAACCCCACGTTCATCGTCGGTATGCCCGAGAAGGTCGCTGTCAAGACTCCCGAGACCGTTATGGGTGCCGATTCAGTTGAGGTGCCCTATGCCGTTTTCGCTAAGCAGATGCGCGACTCCGTGGCCCACATGAACGCCCGCAACGGCTTCATCACGCTCGAGGAGGAGGGTGCCACAGCACAGGCTAAGACTCAAGAGTGGAGCGGTTTCCGCACATGGCTGCGCGACAACTTCGGCGAAGACCGCCAAGAAGCCGCCGCACTCAACTCCAATCTTGTCATCGCCACCGTCAAGCTATCCCACGCCCCCGAAGAGGGCAAGCCCCTGGTGCTGATCACCAACTTCGCCGATGGTGACCAGAGCGTGAAGCTTGACGCCGAATCGTCTCGCTTGGTGTTCACATCCGAAAACTGGGAGCAACCCGCTTATCTGCTCTTCACCATCGACCCCAAGATCAAGTCGACCACCTCGGCTACCTTCCGCGGCACCTCGGGCGACATCCCCATGGCTTGGTCGATCGTGTTCATCGTCCTCTCGGTGTTCTTCTTCATCGTGGTGATTTACCACAACTGGGCGTTGCCGAAGCCCGCATCCGACCATGCGGCCGCCAACGCTTCGGCCAAGGATATCTTCCGTGGATTCGTTGACGCGTTCGCCACGTTCTTCACCAAGTTCCCCTTGTGGCAAACCGTCGCCGCCATCGCCTTCATGATCCTCTACCGATTCCCCGAGGCGCAGTTGACCAAGATTATCCAGCCGTTCCTCCTCGACCCCATCGACAAAGGTGGTCTGGGTCTCACCACGGGTGAGGTGGGCCTCGTGTACGGCACCGTGGGCATCATCGGCTTGACGATCGGCGGCATCATCGGCGGTATCGTCGCCGCCAAGGGTGGCCTCAAGAAATGGCTGCTGCCCATGGCGTGGTCGATGTCGCTCACCTGCTTGACATTCGTTTACTTGTCCTATTTCCAGGATCACTCGCTGCTGACGGTGAACATCTGCGTGTTCATTGAGCAATTCGGCTACGGTTTCGGCTTCACGGCCTACATGTTGTACCTCATTTACTACTCCGAGGGTAAGTTCAAGACCTCCCACTACGCGATCTGCACGGGCCTGATGGCGCTGTCGATGATGACCGGCATGATGGCCGGCTGGGTTCAGGAAACCATCGGCTACAAGCACTTCTTCGTGTGGACCATCATCTGCTGCGTGGCTACTATCGTCGTGGCGATGTGCGTGAAGGTCGATCCTAATTTCGGAAAAAAAGTTGCCGAGAAGTAGTTTAAAGTTTAAGGTTTAAAGTTTAAAGTTAATAGCTCAGATGAAGAAAATAATTCAACATATATTTTTGGCGATGGCTGTGGTGGCCCTTGGGGCTCAGGCGGCCGAGAAGCAGCCTGTGGTGAAGACCGGCATCGAGGTGCTACGCGACGGTGGCTTTGAGCAACTCAAGGGCAAGCGCGTGGGCCTGATCACCAACCCCACGGGCGTTGACGCCCACCTCAAGTCGACCATCGACATCCTCCACGAGGCCGATGGTGTCACCCTCACTGCCCTGTTCGCTCCTGAGCATGGTGTACGTGGTGACGTCCACGCCGGCGACCAGGTGGACAACATGGTCGACCCCGCAACCGGTGTCACCGTCTACTCAATCTTTGGCAAGACGCATAAGCCCACCCCCGAGATGCTCGCCGACGTCGACGTGCTCCTCTACGACATCCAGGACATCGGTTGCCGATCCTACACGTTCATCTCCTCGATGGGCGAGGCAATGGAGGCGTGCGCCGAGCTGGGAAAGAAATTCATGGTGCTTGACCGCCCCAACCCCGTGGGAGGCAACAAGGTGGAGGGCTGCTTGGTGGAGCCGGGCTACGAGTCGTTCGTCAGCCGTTTCCCCATCCCCTACCTCTACGGCTTGACTCCCGGTGAGTTGGCTGTATACCTCAACGAGGAGGGCTTGCTGAAAGGCCCGAAATGCGACCTCGAGGTGGTGCCGATGCAAGGATGGACCCGCGAGATGTCATACGAGGAGACCGGTCTGCCCTGGATTCTCCCTTCACCGCACATCCCCTCTCCTGAGTTGGCGCTGTTCTATCCCGTTACCGGCATTCTGGGCGAACTCTACTGCATGCAGATCGGCGTGGGATACACCTTGCCGTTCAAGCTCGTAGCGGCCCCCTGGGTTGATGGCCAGAAACTCGCCGAGCGCCTAAACGCCCTCGAGATCCCGGGCATGAAGTTCCGCTCGATCACCTACAAGCCCTTCTACTCCACTTGCAAGGGAGAGAACGTCTCGGGCGTCGAGATCTACATCACCGACAAGGAGGTCGCTCCCCTGGCGTTGACTCAGTTCTACATCATGCAGGAACTGGCCGACATGTACCCCGACAAAAAGGCGTTCGACATCGGCGACAACAGCCGCTACAATATGTTTGACAAAGTGACCGGCTCGCCCGAAATCCGCCGCTCGTTCACCGAAAATTATCGCGTGGCCGACATGCTTCCCTATTGGGAGAAGGGCGTCGCCGACTTCGCCGCCAAGAAAGCAAAATATCATCTTTACGAGTAAACTTGTAACTACCAATGACTGAGGCTCACAAACAATTCATATCACTAATTGCAGGGTTTATCCCCCGCGAGCGCATATACACCGATGAGTTGCGCCGTTTGGCTTGGGGTACCGATGCCGGATTTTACCGCATGATTCCGCAGGTGGTGGTGCGCTCCCGCAACGAGCAGGAGGTGTCCCGCTTGCTGCAGGCCGCCAAGCAGGCCGGGGTGTCGGTCACGTTCCGCGCTGCCGGTACCAGCCTCTCGGGTCAAGCCATCAGCGACTCGGTGCTCATCGTGGCCGGAAAGAGCTGGGAGGACTACGAGATAGGTCCCGACGCATTGACCATCACCCTCGAGCCGGGCATCATAGGCACCCGCGTCAATGAGATCCTGGCGCCCATGGGTCGAATGTTCGCTCCCGATCCCGCGTCAAAAGCTTCGGCGATGGTGGGCGGTATAGTGATGAACAACGCCTCAGGCATGAACTGCGGCACCCACGCCAACAGCGACAAGGTGCTGCGCTCGATGCGCATCGTGCTGGCCGACGGCACCATCCTCGACACCGGCGACGACGCCTCCCGCGAGGAGTTCCGCCGCACCCACCCCGATTTCATCCACGAGATTGAGGCCATTCGCGACGAGATCCGAGCCGATAAGGAGCTCTCCGACCGCATCCGTTACAAGTACTCGATAAAGAATGTGACTGGCTTGAACCTGCGCCCGTTCATCGCTTACGACGACCCATTTGAGATCATCGCCCACTGCATGGTGGGCTCGGAGGGCACGCTCGCTTTTATGAGCCGTGGCACGTTCAACACCTCCCATGTCCATTCCCACGTGGCCACAGCAATGCTTTATTTTAGCGACCTGAAGGAGGCATGCAAGGCTGTCGTGGCGCTGAAAAAGGGCCCCGTGTTCTCGGCCGAATTGCTCGACAAGAAATCCCTCTCGGCCGTCAACGACACCACCGGCGAGGGTCTCACAGCCGTGCTCACCGAGACCAAAGCCGACTCAGCCGAGGAGCTACAAAAGAATATCGACACCATCTTGGGCATCTTGAAGCCGTTCAAGCTGTTCAAGCCTGCCGAGTACACCTCCGACCCCAAAATCTACGGCCCCTACTGGCAGATCCGAGCCGGGATATTCCCCTCGGTGGGTGGCACCCGTCCTCTTGGCGCCACCGTGCTCATCGAGGACGTGGCATTCCACATCGAGGACCTGCCCGAGGCAACAATGGACCTCCAAAACCTCCTCGTGGACAACGGCTACACCGACGCCTGCATCTACGGCCACGCCTTGGAGGGCAACTACCACTTCATCATCGCCCAGCGCTTTGACTCCCCCGAGGAGGTGGAGCGCTATAAGAACCTGATGCAAGCCGTTGAGCGCCTTGTAGTCGACAAATACGACGGCTCGCTCAAGGCCGAGCACGGCACGGGTCGTAACATGGCTCCCTTTGTGGCCAAGGAGTGGGGCGAGAAAGCCCACTTGATGATGTGGCGGTTGAAAAAGGTGTTTGACCCCGACAATATGCTCAACCCGGGCGTGATTTTCAACTCCGACCCCGAGTGCTACATCAAGGGGATGAAACCCATGCCCATGGCCAACGACCATATCGACCGCTGCATCGAGTGCGGGTTCTGCGAGGTCAACTGCGTGAGCTGCGGACTTACCCTTTCGGCGCGTCAGCGCATCGTGGCTACCCGCGAGATCACCCGCCTGCGCCAATCGGGCGCCCAGCCCGAACGCCTTAAGGAGATCGAGCGCGACTTCGACTTCTACGGCGTGGAATCGTGCGCTGGCGACGGCCTTTGCTCCACATCCTGCCCGATGGGAATCAACACTGGCGAACTTGTGCACGACCTGCGCCGCGAGCGCATGTCAAAGCTTGGCAAAGGCCTCGGCAAATTCGCCGCCCACAATCTGCGCGCCGTCAAGGGAGGCCTACGCCCAATCTTGACAGTGGCCGGCTTTGCCTCTTCGGTGATTGGCGACGGCGCCACCACCTCGATTGGTAAGGGCTTGAACAAGATAGGCATGCCTTTATGGACCCCATCCCTCCCGGGCGCTTCCAAGGCTCCAAAGCCCAAGGCAATGCCTCCCACGGGCCGCAAAGCGGTGTACTTCCCCAGTTGCATCAACCAGACGATGGGTGCCTCCAAAGAGCCCGACGGCAAGCCCGAAAACCTGATGAAGGTGATGGTGCGTTTGTGCGAAAAAGCCGGTTTCGAGGTTGTGTTCCCCCGTGGAATGCAGAACCTGTGCTGCGGCATGATCTGGGAAAGCAAGGGTATGCCCGACATCGCCGACGCCAAAACCGCCGAATTGGAGAAAGCGCTGCGCGAGGCGAGCGAGGACGGCCGCTGGCCCATCCTGTGCGACCAAAGCCCGTGCCTCCACCGCATGCGCGACCACATCAAGGGACTGAAACTCCACGAGCCGGCCGAGTTCATCGCCGACTATCTGCTGCCTCACCTCAAGATCACCCCGATCGATGAGAAGATCGCCGTGCACGTCACCTGCTCAACCCGTCGCATGGGAGTGGCCCCAAAGCTCATTGAGGTGGCCAACCGGTGCACCACAGGCGGGGTCCTGGTACCAGCTGAGGTGGGTTGCTGCGGTTTCGCCGGCGACAAAGGTTTTACCCTCCCCGAGTTGAACCGCTGGGGCCTGCGCAAGCTACGCCCCCAGATCCAAGCCGCCGACATCAAGCACGGCTACTCCAACTCCCGCACGTGCGAAATCGGCCTGACAACCAACTCAGGTATCCCCTATAAATCAATCGCTTACCTGGTCGACCAAGTCACCAGCAAGCCCTAATTTAATCCTTTCCTCCTTTAATCCTTTAAAGAAGCGAAGCCAATCATTACAATGACAGAAAAAGTAGAAAAGAAAAAACCATCGGGCCGCTTATTGGCCCTCGACATACTCCGAGGAATCACCATCGCTGGCATGATCCTCGTCAACAACCCCGGATCGTGGGGCAACATCTACGCGCCGCTTGAGCATGCCGAATGGAACGGCTTGACGCCCACCGACTTGGTGTTCCCGTTCTTCATGTTCATCATGGGTATCTCCACCTATTTCTCCCTCCGAAAATTCAACTTCGAGTGGAGCTGGCACGTGGGCTGGAAGATCCTGCGCCGCACGGTAGTGATTTTCGCCATCGGTATCGGCATCGCTTGGCTGTCGCTGTTCATGCGCGGCATCATGAGCGACGCTACCCTCTGGGAAGCGATTTGCAACTTCGACCATATCCGCTTCCTGGGTGTGATGCCACGCTTGGCCCTCTGCTACGGCGTAGCCTCGGTGGTCGCCCTCAGCCTCAAGCACAAATACCTGCCTGGATTCATCATCTCGGTACTTGTAGTGTATGCCATCGTGCTGTTGATGGGCTGCGGATTTGAGTTCGCCGACCACAACGTCATCTCCATTGTCGACCATAAAGTGTTGGGCCCCAACCATATGTACGCCGACACCGTGGGGGGCGTGACGCTGAAATTCGATCCCGAGGGCTTGCTATCGACCATCCCCTCGATTGCCCACGTGTTGATCGGCGTTTGGTGTGGAATGTTAATTATGTCTACAAAAGATAACGCGGAACGCATTAATAAGTTGTTTATCGTCGGCACAATTCTTACCTTTGCAGGGTTTTTGTTGAGCTACGGCATGCCCATCAACAAAAAAGTGTGGTCGCCTACGTTCGTTTTGACTACCTGCGGCCTGGCTTCGAGCTTCTTAGCTTTGCTCATCTGGATTATCGACATACGAGGGAAAAAACAATGGTGCCGCTTCTTCGAGGCCTTTGGCATCAACCCCCTATTTATGTACGTCCTTGGCTCGGTGGGCAGTATCTTCCTGGGCACGATCAAGGTAGGCGACACCACCATTAAGGGCTGGCTCTACAACGACGTGTGGATGCCCGTAGCCGCCGGCGACGCCACGTTGGCCTCGCTGCTCTTCGCGTTGACTTATGTTATTTTCATCTGGATTTTCGGATACATTCTCTATAAGAAAAAAATATATATAAAGATATGTTAACTACATGACAAAAATTGGAATATGTCGAACTGGGGTGGTCTTTGGG
>JAJBVP010000238.1 GCA_020859755.1 Bacteroidales bacterium
TATTAAGGTATTAAAGAATTTTTAGGTTAAATCGCCGAGGAGCAACGACGACTCTTCAACCGCTTACAGCACATGGATTTGGCTCCTCGCTCTGACACATCATCATTATGACTCTTACAGGTGCAATTGATTTCCGCCCCAAATTGGTAGGGGCCGTTTCTAATTACAACGCCAAAAAACTCAAGGACGATCTCGTGGCCGGCATCGTTGTGGGCATTGTCGCTCTTCCGTTGGCCATCGCCTTCGGCATCGCCTCGGGTGTGAGCCCCACAATCGGCTTGCTCACGGCCATCATCGGCGGCTTTATGGTGAGTGCGTTGGGAGGCTGCTCCGTCCAGATCGGGGGCCCCACCGGAGCGTTCATCGTCATCGTTTACAATATAATAATGCAATTCGGCCTCACGGGGCTGGCGATCGCCACATTCATCGCCGGATTGATTCTTGTGTTGATGGGCCTGTTCCACCTCGGCACGGTCATAAAATTCATCCCTTACCCCATTGTCGTGGGCTTTACAGCGGGCATCGCTCTCACCATTTTCTCCACGCAAATAAATGATTTTCTGGGGCTTGGGCTCAAGGACATACCAGGGGAGTTCCTTCCCAAATGGGGCATGTACATTAGCAATCTGGGCGCGGTCGACTGGTCGACACTTGCCGTGGGTGTCGTCTCGCTCGCTATAATAATAGCCGCGCCGAAGATTTCCAAAAAGCTTCCGGGCGCGCTCCTGGCCATCATCCTTGTAACCCTTGGTTGCTACCTGGCGTCGATGGTGTGGCCCGAATTCACCGTCGACACCATCGGCAAACGCTTCGGCTCGATGTCGACCGACCTTCCCACGCCCCATGGATTTGACCTCTCAATGGCCACCATCAACGCCCTGCTGCCCTCGGCGTTCACAATAGCCGTGCTCTGCGCGATCGAATCGCTCCTTTCGGCCACCGTTGCCGACGGTATCACCGGCTCGCACACCAATTCCAACACCGAACTCATCGGCCAAGGCATGGCCAACATCGTGGTGCCCTTCTTCGGAGGAATCCCCGTCACCGGAGCCATCGCCCGCACGATGACCAACATCACCAACGGAGGTCGCACCCCCGTGGCGGGCATTGTCCACACGGTCGTTCTCCTGCTTATCTTCATGTTCTTGATGCCGCTGATCAACCTCGTGCCAATGGCGTGCCTGGCAGCCGTGCTGATTGTCGTGGCCTATAACATGAGCGCCTGGCGCACGGTGGTAAGCCTGTTCAAATCGCCCAAAGGCGACGTGGGCGTGCTCCTGTTGACATTCTTCCTCACGGTGATTTTCGATCTCACCATAGCCATCGAAATAGGCCTGCTGCTCGCCATCGTGCTGTTCCTGCGCCGCGTCACCGAGAACACCCAGATACGCGTCTACGGCGAGCAATTGGACGTGGCCGAGGGCACGGAAGCCACCACCCACGAGGTGCTCGACATCGCCCCCGGAGTGAGCGTCTACGAGATCGACGGCCCGTTCTTCTTCGGCGTGGCCACCAAATTCGACGAACTGATGCGCTCATCGATGGCCGACAAGCCGATCGTGAGAATCATACGCATGCGCAAAGTGCCGTTTATCGACTCCACCGCTATCCACAACCTCGAGATCCTCATCCGCTCGTCGCAGAGCGAGGGGATACAAGTGGTGCTGTCGGGAGTCAACCCCAACGTCCAAGAGGCCTTGAAGCACGCCAGAATCGACACCATGATCGGGAGCGACAACATCTGCGACCACATCACCAAAGCTGTCGCGCTGGCCAACCGCATCGCCCGCCAATAACAACCGCATCGCCCGCCAATAACACGCAAGACGCTCGAGGATTTCCGTCATTTCTAAGGCGCCACGAGTGTGAGCAATGCGGGTAGACGCCGCATCAGTGAGACCTATAAGGCCGCGTCAGGAGGGACTTGCACACGTTAGATTATGCCCATGTCGGGTTAAACAAGGGAATCCCGGGACGCTCACGCGCCTCGGGATTCCTTCTACCCTTAATAGGAATCTCATGAGTGAGATTGTTGGAATAGTATCAGGACTTAGCTTTGTTGTAACCGTTGTGTGGCAAATAGCCAACCTAAAGATACTAACTAACTATCGGATAATGGCCTTGTTGGCGTGACCGTTGGCCACGATAATAGCAAGGCCTTGATTCAAGGTAATCGATTTTCCGGGGGACACCGTGATCGCGCGGCCAAGCTGGTCGCTCACGGTGATGGCTCGCGAGGAGGTGTTGGTCAATCGGTTGCCAACGAGTGTATAGAGCCGCGCTGAAGAAGCCTCAATGCTCTGGATGCCGCTGGCCAAGCAGTCGACAGCGCAGATGGCCGAAACGTCGCCGCAGGTGGCGGTTATAGTGGCTGTACCCACGCCGTAGGCGGTAACCACGCCTCGCTTGCTCACATAGATAATGTCGGGGTTGGAGGACGACCAGGTGACGGTCTTGTCGGTGGTGTTATCGGGGAGGACGGTGGCCTCGATGGTGTAGCTGGGTTGCTCCTCATCGGGGATAGAGGCGTCGTAGGAGATCTCCAGGCTTTCGGGGTTGAGGATGATCTGCTCGGCCTTGACCTCGGTGATGTTCTCGGTGGCGGTGATGCGCATCTCGTTGCAACGGGCGTTGCCACCTACCATCACCACCTTTATCACGTGCTTGCCTGCGGTGACATCCTGGATGGTGTAGTCGCACTGGGCTTTTTCACGCAGTGCGGCAGCGTTGTCGGGATTGGCGTCGGCCAGCTCAAGGAGTTTGTCCTTGTAGAAGTACATCTCCCAGGAGTCGGGGTTGGAGAGCGAGGGGAGGACGGTGCGGATGCGCTTGCCTTGGTAAACGTCCACGTCCTTCCATTGCGAGGGGTCGAGGGCGCGTGAGATGAGTTTGTCGGTGTTGGTGGCCAGGGGGAGGGTTTCGTAGTTGAAGTCGATCAACTCGCCGTCGAAGTAAACGAATGTGTCGAATCCGTAGGTTCCCATGAGGTTGTCGCCCACGGGGAGACCTTCCATAGTCCAAGTGTAGCCGTCGCCGTCGAAGTTCCATCCGGGATTGCGCTCACCGGGGAGACCGGCGCCGTTACCTCGGATGGGTGCGTAACCACCCGACATGTGGACGCCCGTACGGAGGTCGATGTCGAGGTTGGTGTGGTCCTGCTTGACGTCGATGGTGTATTCTCCCCACCAGCCAAAGCCCTCAGCGGCCTCAGTAGGGGTGACGGTCTTGGCGGCCTCGTCAACGTAGGTCCAAGTGCGGTCAACGGTGTTGCCCGAGTTGTTCCAGTTGTTCACGCAGGCGTGGGGAACGCCGTCCCAGGTGTGGTGGTTGGAGAACATGGCGATGTCGGCAGTCGAGGCGACCTGCTCGGCGGTGTTCCAGGGATTGATATACATTGGGTTGTACCAGTAGCCCAGGGTTCCAGCTTCAGCGTGGCAAGGGAACTTTTGATCGTTAGCCCAATCCCAGCCACCGAAATAGTCGGCGCGTGGTACGGTGATACCGATAGAGGATACGCCGTGGTGGAGAGCGGTGATTGTGTTGTCGTCGTAATCGGTCTCGTCGTAGTTGAGGAAGTTGACCCAGGCGTAGGTGGGATAGTCATCGCCGTAGGCCACGGGGGTGTCTATGCGGTCGGAGAGCACGGCCATGTAATCGATAGCGATTTTGTCACCTACGGCGAGGTTGTCGTCGGCCTTGTCGATCAGGATCTGGGCATAGTTGATGGTGGAGCCGTAGGCAAATGAGGAAACCGAGGATGTTTCGGCTGTTGAGGCGACGAGGCGGTGCCACTGGCCATCCAATGGGAGTTGCTGGCTGGCGAGAGTCATCGTGCCCTCGGTACCTTTGATTTGGAAGCGCACGGTGATTGTGCGGTCGGAGGAGTTCTCGGCCCCCGGCTCGGCCTTCATCACAGCCACCATGCAACGCGACATCGACTGGTAGTCGTTATCGAAAGTACCTGTCCACTTGAGGAGCAATTTGCCGTAAGCGCTGGCATCGGAGGCCGATTTCAAGTCGGTATAGGTGAAGGTGAGATGGCCGTCGGAGTTGTCGGCGGTGGAGGTACCGTCGGCGTTATACACGCCGTAAACGGTATTGATTTTCGATGCGTCGCCGTAGATGTCCTTGATGAGGGTGCGCTGACGGAATGCGAAGGCGTTTCCAGTGACGAGCAACGCGGCGGCAAAGATTAAAAATTTCTTCATGGGTAGTTAACTGTTAGTGATTGGTTTATCGGATGATTTTGGCCACTGAGGATCCGGCTTTCACCAGATACATGCCCTTTTGGAGGGAGGAGATGTCGGTTGACGATCCGTTGCCGTTGGCGATGAGGGCGCCGTTAAGGCTGTAGATAGCCCAATCGGATGCCTGGGCGAAGCTTACGGTGTTGCCCTGGCGGGTGATGTTCTGAGCCTTGTCGGCTGAGATTGATCCCACGCCACCCTCGCCATGCTTGGAGGCTGTGAGCTTTATCTCGTTCATATAGGACTGGCCGCAAATGCCTTTAACCTTGATGGTGTGGAGGCCCTTGGAGAGGTTCTCGGCGGTGAAGTCGGGCTTGGCGTACTCCTTGAGAGCGGGATAGGTGTTGGATAGCTCTTCCATTGCGTCGTCGAAGTAGTAGAGGCGCCAGAAGTTGCCTGGATACCAAACGGTGTGCTCGGTGTTCCAGGTGTCCTCGGGGGCGAAGCAGGTGGGGCGGAAGATCTTCTTGCCGTCGGCCAATGTGGGGACGTCGCTCCACTTGGTGGGGTCGGTGAGGACGGGCCAGTTGGCTTCGTAGAGGCCCTGCGAGTCGTTGGCGTCGGGGTAGAGGGGCTCGGGATAAGTGGTGTTGTTTACCTCAAGTACTTGGCCGTCAATCTCAACGCAGTAGGTGAAGGCGAGCTTCTGGGTGACGTAGTTGTAGGTGTTGTAGTCGAAACCGTCGAGGGCGAAACCGCCGTCGGCGCGGTCAAGGCCGTCGGCCCAGATGCCCGCGGCTCCGCTGGCGAAGATTGCGCCCGGCTGGGGATGCAAGGGGCAGCGGAGGGAAATGCCCACGTCGGTACCCTCGTCGAGGGTCTCAAAGGTGTACTCGTACCACCAGCCGGTGAACTCGATCATCTGGTCGAGGGTGACCAGGTTGGAGGTCTTGTCGATATACTCGCCCGAGTAGGGGGTAAGGCTGCGGTCCCAGCTTTCCTTGATGACGCAGGGAGCGCCGTCCCATTGGCGGTGCCACGACCAGTTGTCGTACTCGGCGCTGTAGGGGCTAACCCAACCGGGATTCTGAATCGGGGTAGCCGACAGGGGTTGTGCCCAGTAGCCGTTGTTGCCTCCACCATAAGTGGTGATGTCGACGTATTTGTCGATGTCGTACATACCGCGGAAACCGTTGGGAATGTTGCCTCCGAGCTTCACTCCAGCCTCCATGTAATGGGCGGTGCGATTGTTGATCCACGGCTCGTCGAAATCGCAAGCATTAATGTAGGTGACATTGGGGGCATTCTCCTTGTAGGTTACTTGGGGCGTCTGCCACTTGGAGGCCAGGAGAAGCCACATTGGGCACACGATGTCGCCCTCTTTGAGGCCGGAGAACTCGAGACGTATCTCCTTAATCTGGTCACCATAAGCGAACGTACCGGTGACAGCCGAGTCGTCGCTGAGGATGTCGTTGACAGTGTCCTCGTCGCTATAGAGCGATCCCAGCGGGATAGTGACGGTGTCGCCCTTGTCGTTGACGGCGTAGATAGTGGCAGTAACGTGGTTGTCGGGGCGGCCGTCGTTAAATGTGATTGCCTTGAGTCGAGCGGCTCCGAGCTGGAAGGTGTAGTCGTAGTCGGGACCTGCTTTGGGGCAGTAATCCTGGTCCAGCGTCCAGGTGGCTTTGCCCGAGCCGTCGCTGATGATGTAGAAATAACCACCGTCGCTCACATCAGAGGATCCTCCACTGACGGTGAATCCCTGCACAGCGGGATTTTCACCAAACTCGATGACAGCGACCGATGCGCGGCCGGCTTGCATGTTCAGTGCCAGCAAAAGTCCTGCTGCAAAAAGTAAAGATTTTTTCATAATGATGGGTTTTGTGAATAAAGGATTGTCAGGTAAGCTATAAAATTGGTATTTTTAAGGTTTTGGCCACCTTATTGGTGACGTTGCAAATCGAGTAGGAGGCAGACACTAATCAGAGGTGTTTGCCTCCTTTCGTGTCTGC
>JAJBVP010000147.1 GCA_020859755.1 Bacteroidales bacterium
GCCCCGCCCGCGCCTGCCCCCGACAGCGTCCCCGCGACACCCAGCGTGGCCGCGGCAGCCACCACCACGGCGCTGGCCAAGCCCGCCACTGCTACGCCGGCCAAGCCCCAGCTCACTCCCGAGCAGGAGGACGAGATGATCGAGAAGGCGTTCCAGGAGGTGGTCGACGGTTACCTGAGCAGCAACCACCGCAAAAAGGTGGAGATCATCGAGCGTGCCTATCGCTTCGCCAAAGAGGCCCACAAGGGTATCAGGCGCCGCTCGGGCGAGCCCTACATCCTCCACCCCATCGCCGTGGCCAAAATCGCCTCCCAGGAGATCGGCCTCGGCTCCACCTCGATCTGCGCCGCGTTGCTCCACGACGTGGTCGAGGACACCGACTATACGGTCGAGGACATTGAGCAGCATTTCGGGGCCAAAATCGCCCAACTGGTGGCCGGCCTGACCAAGATTTCGGGTGGCATTTTCGGCGACAAGGCATCGGCCCAGGCCGAGAATTTCCGCAAACTGCTGTTGACCATGTCGGAGGACATCCGAGTGGTGCTCATCAAGATGGCCGACCGCCTGCACAATATGCGCACCCTGGGCTCCATGGCCCCCAACAAGCAGTATAAAATCGCCGGCGAGACGCTCTATATCTACGCTCCCCTGGCCCACCGCCTGGGCCTGTTCGCCATCAAGACCGAGCTGGAGGATCTCGCGTTCAAATACGAGCACCCCGTGGCCTACGAGCGCATCACCCATCAGATACGCGAGAGCGAGGCTCACCGCGCCGCCGAGTACAACGACTTCCTTACCCCCGTGCGCGCCAAGCTCGACACCATGGGGCTCGATTACGAGGCCAAAGCCCGCGTAAAGAGCAACTACTCGATATGGAAGAAGATGGAGACGAAGCACGTGCCCTTCGAGGAGGTGTACGATCTCTACGCCGTGAGGATCATCTTCGAGTGTGACGACCAGGAGAAGGAGAAGCAGATATGCTGGAACATCTACTCGGCCATCACCGACCTTTACAAGCCCCACCCCGACCGCCTGCGCGACTGGATCTCCAACCCCAAAGCCAACGGCTACCAGGCCCTGCACATCACCGTGATGGGCCCCGACGGCAACTGGGTGGAGGTGCAGATACGCTCGCGCCGCATGGACGAAATCGCCGAGAAGGGGTTCGCGGCCCACTGGAAGTACAAAATCGGCGAGGGCGACGAGGAGAGCGAGCTGAACGTGTGGCTACGCACAATCAAGGATATCCTCGACAACCCCGAGCCCACGGCCATGGACTTCTTGGACACGCTGAAGCTCAACCTCTTCTCATCGGAAATCGTGGTGTTTACCCCTAAGGGAGAACTGATTACGCTACCCAACAACTCCACCGTGCTCGACGTGGCCTTCTCGCTTCACTCCCAGATAGGCATGCACTGCATCGCGGGCAAGGTCAACCACAAGCTGGTGCCGCTGAGTCACAAACTGCAGAGCGGCGACCAAGTGGAAGTGCTTACCTCGCAAAGTCAAACCCCTCAGCCCGAGTGGATTAACTTCCTCGCCACGGCCAAGGGCAAGACGCGCCTGCGCCAAGCCCTGCGCAAGGAGCAGCAACCCATTATCGACAAAGGCCGCTCCATATGGCAACAGACTCTCGAGGACAAGGGCCTCGAGGAGACCAACGAGCTACTCACCAAGGTGTTGGGCAACCATCACCTCACCAATCGCGACGAGCTCTACCTTATGCTGGGCCGCGAGGAGGTGCTCCCGCCCGACCTGATGTTCCCACGCCAGAGCGGCAACAATTCTTCAATCTGGAAAAAACTATTACGACGCAACAAAAACACTGACACAACGCCAACTACGGGCGACAAACCCAAGAATCCGCCCATCAACTTCAAGGAGACCTACGTGCTCCACTACGACGAAACGAGCGCCAATTTCAAATTGGCCGATTGCTGCTCGCCCATGCCTGGCGACGACGTGATGGGTTTCGTCAACGACGACAACGAGGTGATCGTCCACTCCCTGAGCTGCCCTCGCGCCACGGCCCTGAAGGCCAGCCACGGCCCGCGCATCGTGAGCACCCGCTGGGACGGCCAGGGCGCCAAGTTCCTCGCCCATATCCGTGTCGAGGGTGTCGACCGCCACTGCATCCTGCAAGAGCTCATCCAGATGATCTCTACGTCGATGAATCTCGACATACGCAAATTGGACATCGAGGCGCAGCGCGAGGTGTTCCAGTGCGACCTCGACGTGCGTGTCGACGACGCTGAGGTGGTCGACGACCTCTGCTCCAAAGTCAAGAAAATCGACGGGGTGAAACAAGCCCGAAGGGTATATTAGTTGTTAGTTGTTAGTTGTTAGTTGTTAGTTGTTAGTTGTTAGTTGTTAGTTGAGAGTAAATGCAGACAAGTAATTACCAAGATTTGAAGGTTTGGCGTAAGTCAATTCAATTATGTAAAGAAATTTACGGGCTTTTAAAGAACTATCCTCGAGAAGAAACTTTCGGCATCTCTTCGCAAATGCGCAGGGCAGTGGTTTCTATTCCTTCAAATATAGCAGAAGGTCACGCAAGAAATACCCCAAAAGAATTCCTTAAATTCTTATCAATTGCCAAGGGTTCCGCAGCCGAATTGGAAACGCAATGTATTGTTTCTTTGGAGATAGGTTTAATTAGTGAGGAACTATTGCGGCAACCTTTAACTACTTGTATAGAGGTTCGCAAAATGTTAAACAGCCTATACAACGCAATCCAAAAGCGTCTTGATCCGGTTCCACCCACAACTAACAACTAAAAACTAACAACTAAAAACTTATATGGCGAAAATTACGAATAATATTTGGGGTAAATTGCTGCTATTTTTAGCTGCTACCATTCTGCTGTTTTATTTTTGGCCGAGGAGCGACACGCGGCATTATACCTACGAGATCAACCGCCCGTGGGCCTACTCGCTGCTGACGGCGCCGTTTGACATCCCGGTGGAGCGCGACTCGATCGCGGCCACGGCTATCCGCGACTCGATCGACGCGTCGTTCGTGCCCGTGTTCCGTCGCGACGAGACACCCAAAGCGGCCATCCTCGAGGCGATACGCAGGGCCACCAGCATCGCGCCGGCTGAGCGCCTGCGCCTGGCCAAGGCCGTGGAGCGCGTCTACGCCACCGGCATCATCGACAACGCCACCTACACGCTTATCCAGTCGGGCAGCCTGCCCCAAATGAAATTCATCGACAACTCGGTGGCCACGACCGTCCTCTCCAGCAGTTTCCTGTCACAACGCCAAGCCTACCAGCAGATCGACGCTGAGTTTACAACCTCCGAGTCCAAACGCGAGATTCAAGCCCTGAAACTATCGTCGCTGCTCAACCCCAACGTGCTGCGCGACACGGTCGAGACCAAGCGCCTCTACGACGAGAAGATAACCCGCGCGATGGCCCCCATCGGCGTCATCCAGCAGGGCGAGCGCATCATCGACAAGGGCGACATCGTCACCCCGCAGCTGTTCACCATCCTCCAGACCTACGAGACGATGGCCCGCAGCAACGCCTCGGGAATGGACGGCGCCTTGTACCTGACGTGGCTCGGAATCCTGTTCTACATCCTCATATGCTTGGCTTCGCTGGGGTTCTACCTCGCGCTGTTCCGCCAACGCATATGGAAACGCCAGAAGTCGGTGATGTGCATCCTGCTGTTGACTGTGGCCCTGTACATCCTGGCGGCTGTGACTCACACGCTCGTTTGGGCCGCTCTCTACGTCGTGCCACTGGCCATCCTTCCTATCGCCTTGACGGTGCTATTCGACTCGCGCACAGCCACTTTCTGCCTCATTATGATCGTGTTGCTGGTGATGCCGTTGTCGACGTTCCCTATGGAATTCGTGTTCGTGCAGACGATTGCCGGCTTGACCGCCATCTACTCGTTGAAAGAATTCTCGCGCCGCAGCCAGCTAATCCGCTCAGCTGTATTCGTGTTTGTGGCTTACACGCTGAGTTACAGCGCATTAGAGCTTTCGTTAAATGGTGATTTCGCAACTGTTTCGCCGCGCATGATCGGCTATTTCGGCATCAACGCCGTGCTGCTGTCGTTCGCCTACATGTTGATTTTCATCCTTGAGAAAACATTCGGGTTCACATCGGTGGTGACGATGGTGGAGCTGAGCGACATCAACAACCCTGTGCTCCGCGAGTTGTCACAGGAGTGCCCAGGCACGTTCCAGCACTCGATGGCGCTGAGCACGCTGGCGGCCGATGCCGCCCAACGCGTGGGGGCCAACGTGCAGCTGGTGAGAACAGCCGCCCTGTACCACGACATCGGCAAATTGAACAACCCCGCGTTCTTCACTGAGAATCAGCATGGTGTCAATCCCCACGACGCCCTCGACCCCACCCAGAGCGCCAAGATTGTGATACGCCACGTCACCGACGGCCTCGCTCGCGCCAACAAGGAGAAACTCCCCCAGGTGATCAAGGATTTCATCGCCCAGCACCATGGCCGAGGCAAAGCCAAATACTTCTACAACACTTACTGCCGCCAGCACCCCGACGAGGAGATCGACGAGAGCCTGTTCACCTACCCCGGGCCTAATCCCCAGACGCGCGAGGCCTCCATCATGATGATGGCCGACTCGGTCGAGGCCGCCTCGCGCTCGCTCAAGGACTACTCGACAGAATCCATCACCGCCCTGGTCAACAAGATCATCGACGGGCAGATCGCCGACGGGCTGCACGCCGAGTCGCCAATCTCGTTCCGCGACGTCGCCACTATCAAGGACGCCTTCATCTCCCGCCTGCGCACGATGTACCACGCCCGCGTCTCCTACCCCGAGGATATCAAGCGCAAGTAGGACTTGGGAAATTCAAAGAAAATCGCTATCTTTGTGCTTGACTAATTCCTAATACCGAGAAATGGACCATTATATAGTATCGGCCCGCAAGTACAGGCCCTCGACGTTTGGCAGCGTCGTCGGCCAGAAGGCGCTGACGGCGACGTTGAAAAACGCCATCGCCACCCAACGCCTGGCCCACGCCTACCTGTTCACCGGCACCCGAGGTGTGGGCAAAACCACTTGCGCCCGTATTTTCGCCAAAACCATCAATTGCGAGCATCCCACGCCTGATGGCGACCCCTGCAACGAGTGCGACTCGTGCCGCGAGTTCAACGAGGGCCGCTCGATGAACATTATCGAGCTTGACGCGGCATCCAACAACGGCGTCGACGACATCCGAGCCCTCAACGAGCAGGTGATGGTGCCCCCGTCGTCGGGTCGCTACCGCGTGTTCATCATCGACGAGGTGCACATGCTCTCGACCCAGGCATTCAACGCGTTCCTCAAAACCCTTGAGGAGCCGCCGAGCTACGCCATCTTCATCCTCGCGACCACCGAGAAGCACAAGATCATCCCCACGATCCTTTCGCGTTGCCAGATTTACGACTTCTCGCGCATCACCATCACCGACATCATCGACCACCTCGAGTACGTGGCCAAGCAGGAGGGGTACACCGTGGAACGCCCGGCTCTGCGGGTGATCGCATCCAAGGCCGACGGCGCCATGCGCGACGCCCTGTCGATATTCGACCAAGTGGTGGCCTCCTCGCGCGGCAACGTCACCTACCAGAGCGCCATCGACAACCTCAACGTCCTGGACGAGGCCTACTACTCGCGGCTCATGGAGTGCTTCTTGAGCCAGGACGTGCCCAACGCTCTCCTTATTTATAAAGAGATACGCGACCGGGGATTTGACGCCCACTTCTTCATCACGGGCCTCGCGTCCTACCTGCGCAACCTGATGGTGGCCTCCAGCCCGACAACCAAGACGCTGCTCGAGGGCGATCAGGAGGTGATCGACCAGATGGAGCAACTGGCCCACCGCGCCTCGCCACAGTTCTTCTACCAGGCGATGAGCTTGTGCAACTCGGCCGACTTGAGTTACCGCGACGCGTCGAACAAAAACTTCTTAGTCGAGCTGCTGCTCATTCGACTGTGCCAACTACTGAGCCCCTCCCCCAATTGTAACGGCGACGGAGAGGGGCGACTAAAACCCATCGCCGTTAACCCCCAGGCCTCCAGCAACCAGGCTCCCCAGAACGTAGGCGGCAGCCTTGGCGGGGCGGCTCTTGGACGGCCCTCCCCAGGCGTGCCCTCCCCAGGCG
>JAJBVP010000011.1 GCA_020859755.1 Bacteroidales bacterium
TTCGCCGTTTTCTTATTTGCCGAAATCGACGATGCAAAATTACCGATTACACCATACCAACACTTTGCTATATGCGCCCTATTATATTCCGCCTCAACCACCACAGCTGCATTTCGTGCCGTTTTCCAAACATGACGAGTTGAGAAGCATTTGGAATGTAATTCGTAAATTGAGAATATGAATCTCCCTTTGTACTTACGAGAAAATCTCCAGCCTGCAAATAATGGGGTCATCTCATTGACAATCCATAGAATATCTTCCTTACGCAAATTGTTTTTAAGCCATCTTGAAAGGCGATGCCCAAAAAAAAGTTTAGTAATGTTGTCTAGTCTAAAACCAATTCGTTCTAAATTATGAGAATATTTAAGTTTTTGTTGAAAGAATCTTTCCTTTTTGCACAAATATTTATTCGTTATCCTTTTACAATCGAAATTAGGATAATAATCATCTGGGTATATAGTGACATATATTATCTCATATCCCATTTTGGCCAGAAGATTAATTAAAGTAATTGTAGGAGGCATCCATTTAATGCGCTCAAATGTTGGCATTATTATTCTCATCTACTGATATTTTATGAGTATATATAAAATTTCTTTGAGCAAATATTCGAGATCTATAATTGTCGATTTGGCATACTCTTGCCAGTCCAATTCCTAAAATCATATATGGAATTAGAATGGGCTCGGGCGAAATTAAGCCCAAGTCGAGGGATTGTTGGACGTATATCAATAAAAACGAAACGTAGCATCCATACACAATAGGGTCCAACAAATATGGTGTCATTGGCTTCAAGAACAAAAGCAAAATATAAATCCATGCGATATACCCCAAGGCCCCAAATACCGATAGGGCGGCTATGCCTGAGTTGTGATAATTGAACAGGAACTTAGACGTGCCAATAATCGGTGAATCCAAGAAATAGTTGATTCCCAATCCCCACAACTTATCTCTACCGTTGAAAAGACTTTTCTCGTAGTTATCCTCTGTCCAGTCTTGGAGATTATCCACAATGTCACCACCACCAACATATATGACGAGCAATGCGATAAGCAAGGGAACTTGGAGAACGAGAATATTAAACCAAGGTTGTTGGAACGTGCGGAACACGCGTCGCTGAAAGTAATACAACAACACCGCCAGTATCATTATCAAATGAGCTGATCTACAGTTGGTTTTCCATAAGAACATGAAGTAAAGAACCGTGACCGCGATTTTTACCCACATCGGCAACCTCTTATCATAAAGGAAAATAGCGAAGAACAGATAGCTAAATAGACCGATCATGGCTATGGCATTATCATTCCATCCCGATAGGATATTGTCGTTGGCGTATATCCACAAGATTATCAAACCCATACCTCCGATTATAAACGAAGCTATGCGCAGAATCTTCGGAGGATAAGTTAAAGCCGCAAAAAGCAATGTTACTAAAAATACTGATAGATATGAAAGTCCCTGACTTACCTCTTGGCCGCAAATCCATGGGATCATAACCACAGCCGTCAGTAATAGCATAAAACCTCTCATCAACGCTGGTTGTAAAGTCCGTCCAAGCCGGTAATAGCCACAAGCCATAATGGCAAGCAGTATAGCAGTTGCTTCCCATGTATAGTTGTAGGTATGCAACGCCATTCCATATCCCGATTGGTTGATGATGAAAAGGCAGTAATATATAATTATGAGGATGATCTTGAACATTAGTCTCGACTTATAGTCCGGTAAAAGCGGATGCGTGTGCGCCGCAAAGGCGTCAGAATCTTCAGCAATGTTGAGTGTTTGCCTTGGTAGTGAAAACCTTTATGTTGAGCCATGCAATCAAAGGTCAAGTACTGTATTGCCATTTGAACTCTTCGTTTGAAACTCGTGGCTCTATCTATACGAGTGCCATAGTAATAGGTATATCCTATGGGGTTACAACCCATGAGTTCGCGAGGATTGCTACTTAACCCTTCAGTCTGGTACTCGCAAGCCGTGAGAATCTCGTTCGAGATCTTCATTTTATGGCCATCGGAGGCGAATTGGTCATAGAGCACGGCCTCGGTGCAAAACTTCTGATCCCCACAGTCAGGGAATCGGTATTTACGCAGTGTGGGTAAATGGAATATCAGGCTCCACTCACCATGGATGCCCTTGTTCTCCAATTCATGTAGCGTTACAAGCGCAAGGCCTTCGGTGAAGGGCTTACTTAGAGTCTTACCCACTGGATCGGATTTAATAGCTATAACTCCTTTAGCATCCTCAATCGTGGCTATAATTTGTGAAAGTTTCGAAAGGGCATTCTTCGGGAGCCAGTCGTCGGAATCGACGGTGAAAATCCACACCTCGTCAATGTCGATATCAAGCGCCGTATTAAAGGCCCGGTATTTGCCCCCATTAGCTTGCTTAACATAAGTGATTTTCAGTCTATTCTCAGCTTGCCACGCCTTCACAATACATTCAGTATCATCAGTAGATCCATCGTCCACTAAAAGCCAGTGAACGCTTTCTGGAAGGCTCTGGTTCAACAGGCTATTATATAATCTAGGCAAAGTGTTAGATCGATTGTATGTGGGAGTGAAAATCAGCATTTACCGTAGCGAGTCAGCTTATCCAAGAACTGATAATTTGATTTAGTCGCGGGAGAAGAGGTCGCGGGTGTAGACTTTGGGGAGGACGTCGTGGAGGTCGGGGGAGAGGCGGTTGGCCATGATGGCACGGGAACGGGATTTGAAGGCCGACAAATCGTTGATGACTTCGGAGCCGAAGAAGGTGGAGTGGTCGGGGAGGGAGGGCTCGTAGATGATGACGGTGGCGCCTTTGGCCTTGATGCGCTTCATGACGCCCTGGATCGACGACTGGCGGAAATTATCGCTGCCGGTCTTCATGGTCAAGCGGTACACGCCGATCACGCATGGACTTTCCTTCGTAGGGTCATATGTGGGATCTGTCAGATAGTCGTAGTAGCCGGCTTGCTTGAGGACTTGGTCGGCGATGAAGTCTTTGCGGGTTCGGTTGCTCTCGACGATGGCCGACATCATCTGTTGGGGGACGTTGGCGTAGTTGGCGAGCAATTGCTTGGTGTCCTTGGGAAGGCAGTAGCCGCCGTAGCCGAACGACGGGTTGTTGTAGTGGGTGCCGATGCGGGGATCGAGACCGATGCCCTCGATTATCGCCTTGGAATCCAAGCCTTTGACCTCGGCGTAGGTGTCCAGTTCGTTAAAATAGCTCACGCGCAGGGCAAGGTAGGTGTTGGCGAACAGTTTGACCGCCTCGGCCTCCTTGGTGCCCATAAACAGCGTGGGGATTTCCTCTTTGATCGCGCCTTCTTGGAGCAGCGCGGCGAACTCCTCGGCTTTACCCTGTAAGAAGGGGATGTCGGCCAACTCACGGATGGCCTGGTTCTCCTCCTCAAACTCGTGGTCGTCAATCGCCTTGGGTACGCCCACGATTATGCGGCTCGGGTAGAGGTTGTCGTACAACGCCTTGCTCTCACGAAGGAACTCGGGAGAAAACAGCAGATTGAGCCGCTTCACCCCTTTCCTCATGTATCTCAGGTACAGGCTGCGGCAGTAGCCAACTGGAATGGTCGATTTGATCACCATTACTGCCTTGGGGTTGATCTCCAATACAAGGTCGATCACGTCCTCGATGCAGTGGGTGTCGAAGTTGTTCTTGACGGGGTCGTAGTTGGTCGGCGCGGCGATGATAACGAAATCGGCGTCGGCGTAAGCCTCCTTGGCGTTGGTCGTGGCATTTAGCCGCAACGGCTTCTCGGCCAAGAACTTCTCGATATACTCGTCCTGGATGGGCGAGACACGGCGGTTGATCAGGTCGACCTTCTCTGGAACGATGTCGACGAGCGTCACGTCGTTGTTCTGGGCGAGCAACGTGGCGATGCTCAACCCAACATATCCGGCGCCGGCAACAGCAATTTTCATTTATCAGGGGGATTACCAGAGACTATGGATTGAATTCAAAAGCGATTTCGCAGGGATATATCCTCAAAAGGATATTATTTGGGAAATTTTACACGTCTTTTCCTTCTTCCCAAATCAGTAGTTCAGGAACTGTACAACGTATATTATTGACACCGCACTGTTTACGTCAAGCAATGTGAATCTTTGCCGTGTCTTTCGCTTGTGATACATAGCTTTGGACTGCAAATATACAAAATATTTCGCAATTCAAGCGCAAAACGAAATAATAGTTGACACAGCGGAGCGTGGCGACAACTAGCGTCCGAGAAATCTAACATGGGCTGCCGGGCCTTAGTCGATAGGTTGGAGATAGAGGGGGTCGATGGTGGCCGAGAGGGTGACGATGGAGAGGTTGCTCATCGGGGTGATGCGGACGACAACGACCTGAGTGGTGAGTGGTGAGTGGTGAGTGGTGAGTAGGCCATCCGGGTTTTGATCTTCAGTTGTTGATTTGATTTGGTAGATGACGCCATCGTAGCCCTCGAAGGGGCCGTGAAGGATGCGCACGCGGCGACCTTCGTCGAGCGTCGCGGCGTGGTCTTTACGCCATTGGTCGATGTCTACGAGATCGATCTCAGATTCGTCGCCGCGAAGGTCGCTGAAGAACGACCGGATGCGCAGGATTTCGCGATTGGTGAGCGTGACCATGCGCCGCTTGTTGTCGGTTTGGCGCATGAAAAGCACGTCGGGGATCGTGCGCTCGATCATCTCGGCCTCGGGTCGGCGGCTCCTCACGAAGATGTAAGGACCGAAAACCGGCACTTTCTTTCGTTGCATCTTCCCTGTGCGTTTCGACACAACTTCTTGTACAGGCGCGAATTGCTGGATATGGGAGGGTCGGCCAAGGGCGCGGGAGCGGTTGGCCAACTTGTCGATAGTCTCGATCACCGTGTTGATCTTAGTTTTCAGCGAGAAAACGCGCAGTAGCCTCCAATCGGCCTGCAGCAACGCCGTCGGGTCGAAGTCGGTTTGGAGGAACTTGTGGAGTATCAACAGGTCGTAACTGGTCAACTCCCTGGCTGTGCGCAGTTTGGCGAAATGTATCACATCGTCGTTAGTGCGTCCGCAACTATGAACGAGCGAGAGGAAGTCGCAGAACACGCTTCGGGAGCGAAACATTTCGATTTTGTTCTGAATGCAGAACGATGCCACGTCGGCTCGGAAAGCCAACTCGTCATCGGTGGTCAAGCGTGCGAAGAGCCGTTCGCCGCTTCGTGGCCGAGCGTTTTGTCTATCGTGGTAGAGCTTCCACACGACCAACGGCACGCCGTCGAAATCCACCGAGATGTCGTAGCGGGGGATGTAGAGTTTGAACTCGGTGAAATCCTCCTCGTCCTTCTCGGTGCGGCATTCCACATTAATTATATCGGCGAACTCCAGTCCGCCGAGCGACAAACCGAAAAGGTAAAGCAACGCGTTCTTGGAACGGCTGTCAAGTGCGGTTTCAGTGCGGGCATTCATCACGGCGACCGTATTCACAAGCTTTTGATACTCAGCCTTGAAGTCAACGCTCTCGAGGTCGTATGGTCCGCGTGATTTCTTGTCGGTTTCCTCCTTGGCCTTGTGAGCCTTGGCCAGACTTTCGCGCACATTCCTTACTACGTCAATCTTGGGAATGTAACCCAAGCGAATTGCGCTGCGGGCGATACGCCAGATAATCTCGATCCATTTGTCCACCGTCTTGGGATTAGAATCCTTGCCGTAATCATCATAGAGCCAAGCACATAGGTCGTAGATGTAATCGGGATTGATCAAGTCGAGCACGTCGGGTTCGTAGCCCGAATGCTGGATGTAAGCCTCCAACTGCTTCAGGAACAAACTCCACTTCTCACGGCTTTTGCGGCCAACCGGCGAGCTGGCCACCCTGCGCATATCCTCGTTTATGAAATCAACTAATCTCAACTTCGCCTATTTTTTCGCCGCAAAGTTAACACTTTTCCAACAAAAAGCCATACATCCATCGCCAATCCAGTACTAAAAACTTAGATTAGCTGAGGATTTTCCAGTCGGTGAGGGTGCGGGAATCGCGGGAGAAGACGGCGCCGATTTTGTGCACGCGGCGGCCGTCGGCGCTCCACGAAAGGG
>JAJBVP010000275.1 GCA_020859755.1 Bacteroidales bacterium
GTTTCTTCGGGAGAAAAATTCTTATGGGGGCATCACGAAGAAAAACGAAGAAATGGAAGAAATTTCCTTTGCGGGGACGTGTGTGGTGGGCGTGTGATGGCCGTCCAAGGCCGGCCCCCCTAGGGCTGCGCGGACGCTTGTGATGGCCGTCCAAGGCCGGCCCCCCTAGGCCCCCCTGGGGCTGACGCGGACGCTTGTGATGGCCGTCCAAGGCCGGCCCCCCTAGGCCCCCCTGGGGCATCCGCGGACGTTCTTGGCCGGGGGATACAGGAAGCCCCGCCGAGGGATAGGGTCGGCGGGGCTTTTCTCGGGGGTGAGATCGGCGATATACTTTTACTTATATCATCAATTACTTGGGGATGGCCTCGGAGGCGAGGGCTGCCTCGCGGCAGTCGGCCGTCCGTCGCTCTGATTGCGCCCCGACAGCAGGAGTCGGGCCCGAGAGCTAAATCAGCGCGAATGGGTCATCCAAAGTCGATCGCCGGTCGGATAGTTTTTTAGTTGTTAGTTGTTAGTTGTTAGTTGTTAGTTGTTAGTTGGGGGGCGTGCATTCGTGCATTCGTGCATTGGTTTATTCGATTCTCGAGTACACGACTAATCGCCTACACGAGTTCACGACAGCAACCAACAACTAACAACTAACAACTAATACCTAGTAGAGGACCTTCGTGGCTGTGTTGCCTACGACGCGGAGGTAGATCTGACCCTTTGCGGGGTTGAGGATGCGTACGCCCTGGAGGTTGTAGTACACTGCGTCAGCGTCAGCTGAGTTGTAGCCTACGCTCTCGACGCCAGTTGAGCCGGCGCTCTTAGCGCCGCTGAAGCCTTGCGAGGAGGCGGCGATACCCACGGGGGTAACGGAGTAGGTAGGATCGTCCTTCAGGAGGTTGTTGGCAACCTTCTTGTGGTCGTTGTCCGTGTTCGCGCTGTAGGTGAAGGAGATGCCCTCGGAGCTGGTGAGGATGGGCACGTAGAACATCCACACGCCCTTGCCAGCGGAGATCAGGTCGGAGGTATCTTGGGTGGTTGAAGGCTCAACCAGGGGCATCAGTTGCAGGGGCACGGTGTTGGTTTGGCTCAACTTGTAGGCCCAGTTGGCGCTGTCAGCCCAGGTGCCAGCGTAGGGCACGTATCCGCTCAGGTAGAGGCCCGAGAACTGGTCGTCGTTGTACATACCGGAGTAGGCAACCGCGCCTCCGTTAGCGCCGCGCTCTACGCTCCACTCGCCGAGGGACGAGGGGAAGGCGTTCTCCACCTTGTGGCCAACGTAGATGTTGAGGTCGGTGTTCTGTACGCCGGTAACCACGGGGATGGTGCGGTCGTAGGTGAAGGGAACCACGCCGTGACGGATGTAGATGGGATCGCCCTCCCAGGGGGTGATCACGCCGTCGTTGAACTTGGCCTTGGAGGGATCGGCGGTGAACACAAGGCCGGTAGCGGCGGTAGGAGCTGCAACCTCAGCACCCGACTGTACGCTGGAGGTGTTGACCTTCAATGCGTCGGTGTAGCCGTTGTTAAGGTCGGTAACCACCATCTGCACGTCGAAGGTGTAGCCGTTGGGCATCTCGTAGTACTTGCTGGCGGTAGCATTCTCATTAGCATCAAGCACGAATTTGGCGTCGCCCGAAACGGCGGGGATCATCGACACTTTACCCTTGGTGTAGACGGTCAAGGAGCCTTTAGCGCGCTCATCGGAGGTAAGCTCGCGGGCAGCGTTGAACGTGCCGAGGGCCTCGGTGACGTTGCTGTTTTGCAGGGTGACGATATACTTCACGTTGAAGCCGTCGTTGAACACGAGGTCGGAGAGGTATTCGTTGTTCAATTCGGTCACAACGGTCATCTCGTTGGCCTTGGAGTAGCGGATCGGGGCCTCGGCGGCGGTGCCGGCCACGTTCATCGAGCCGATAGGCATGAATTCGGGGGCAACGTCGGTGGTGACGGTCACATTGTCGTTCTTGGCAAGCTGGATGTCGGCAGCGGTGATCGAGGGGGTAGGCAGGGTGACGTTGGTGGAGGCTGAGGTGCCCTGGAACATCATCTGGTCCCAACCGGTGGCGTCGCCGTTGTTGCATACGAGATAAGCCGAGAAGCCGTAGCCCGAGGATGAGCGACCCGAGTCGATCACGCCTACGTTAGCGGGAACGTGGGTGAGCTCGATGGTGGTACCCGACTGGTTGGAGGTCTTGGTGGCGTCGGCCACAGCGGCAGCGTCGGATACGAAGTCGATGGTCTTGTAATAGGTGCCTGTGGTGATCTTCAGCGTGGTCTTGGCTGAGGACGAAGCGTAGGCGTGGGTGTCGATGGTCGAGGTGGCGCACTCCCAGCCGTTAGCCTTGGCGGCAGCGGTGGCGGCGTCGTTGTCGGCGGTGATGATATACTGAGCGGCGCAGTCGGCTACAGTCTTGGTGGTGCTACCCGAGGTGAAGGTGGTCTCAAGCTTGGAGGCTACGGTCTTGATGCCAAGGGAGATACCCAAGCGGAGCTTGCCTTCGGAGTCCTCAAGCTGGTCGGCGGTGAGGGTGATGGGGGCGCCCACCTTGACGATGATCACGCGGTTGGACTCGGCGGTCTTGGTCACGGTGATTGGTGAAGCGTCGCCGTCGCCGGTGGAGTACTCGTAAACCAGGGTGATGATGTACTTGTATACGCCCGACTCAACCTCGGAGGCGTCGTCGATATTGCTGGTGAAGGTAGCGCGGGTAGTAGCTGCCTGATTAGCATAGGCAGTCTGGGGGATGGCGTCGCCATCGGCTACCCAAGCCGAGCCGTTCCACTTGTAGCGCTGAACCGAGGCCGACTTGATGGTGGCCTTGTCGGCGTTGGTTTGCTCGATCATCCACTTGTACTGCAGCTTGGAGGGGTCGCCGGTCTTGCGCTGGCACTGGATCTGCGGGCCAAGGTTCTCGGTGATGAACTGCACAACCGATTTGTTGAAGCCCTCGGTGGGGTTGTACCACAGAAGCACGCGCTTGAAGTAGAGGCGCTCCGAGGCCTCGGTGGTGGAGTTCTTGTTGACCTTGAAGTCGGCGGCGTTGACGTCGCGCTTTGTGCCGAACACGGGCACCGTGTTACCCTCCATCGTGGGATCCTCGCCCCAGACGGGCTTCTCGGTCTTCTCGATGTTGTGGCCGCCGTTCTCAACGCCCCAGCGAGCCTGGGCGTTACCGTTGCCGGCGTTCTCGTATTTCTTGGGGGTGCCACTCCAGCCGGTCCAGATCTTGAACGCGCCGTCGAGCCATACGTCCTTCACGACGAAGCACTGCCAGTCGCTCGACGAGTAGCTCGAGTCGCTACCGCCGTAGAGGGTGAAGTCCTCGTTGTAGTTGAAGCCCGAGGTGGTGATGTTGACGTCGCCGATCTTGTTGTTGGAGCCTTCGATGGCGTAGGGGTGAGCCCTGTAGACGTTGAGGTAAGCGTCGTTGTCGACGTCCTCGAGCTTCGAGTACTCAACGAAGGTGAGGTTCTCCGACGAGTAGTAGAAATTCTTGTCGGCGTCGTAGAAGTATACAGGGTGCTTGGTCAACCACTCCTGGTCGTAGGCGGTGGTGTACAAGGGCTGCTTGGAGCCGTCGATGTAAGGCGCGCCGTTGGCGTCCCACTGGAACCAGGCGTCGCCCCAGCCCTGACCGCTCACGTGGTTCCACCAGCCTTTGCCCTTGACGGCGTAGGTGTCGTCGTTGTCAAAGACGATGTCGGAGCCCACGAATGTGAACGACAAGTGGGGAGCCACCTCGGTGGGGTCGGCCTCGACGTCGGCCGTGATGCTGGTCACGTTGCCGCTACCGTCAACGCTCACTACCAGCGAGTTGAGGTAGGAGGCGCAAGCCGTCTGGTGTGCCCAGTCGTCGAATTTGTTGATGTAGGTGGATTGAGCCTCCACATATACGTTGTAAGCCCAGTAGCAAGCGTCGCTGAGCGAGTGGATGCACGAGCCGTTATCGGTCTGGGCCGACGACGACTTGGACGACCAGGACGAGAGGGTCTTGGTGGAGTTGTTGAGCCACTTGCCAGCGTCGTAATAGTAGGTGTAGTTGTGGTTCTTGTAGTCGTCGTAGTTGTCAACCTTGGCGATACCGAAGAGGCCGGGGTACATCAAGCGGCCCGAGAGCTTATAGGTGCCGTCCGTTTGCTCGGTGAGCTCCCATTCGGGGAGGAGGCGCCAGCCGGCAGTGCGGGTGCCCACGTAGAAGTAGTGAGCCTTGGCGTTGCCGTTCTCGTCGTAGAAGTCGGCCTTCTTCAGCGGCATGTTGGTGTCGTCCACCACCATCGACGAGCTGGAGATCGTCATCGTCATGTTCTTGAGGTCAACCGTGATGGAAACATTAGTAAGACCACCAGACGTGGTGTTGTTTTGTTTATTTGTGTCGTCTACGATAGTGTAGGTATTACCAACGTAGACAGTACCACCTGCCGAACCATTAATATATACAGTGTAGTTATCCCAATCACTTGCGGCGTCGCTATAAGCAAGCTTGAACTGTTGCCCCTCGGCGATTGTGACATTATTAATCACGTAGATGCCATCACCCTGGTAGGAGAACATATAATTGTCCTCAGCTGCCCAACTGCTGCTCCACGATCCGCGCAGCCAGATGCAATCAGGATAACCGGTGCTGGAACCTCCTGAGGCACTGGCCGTAACCTTGGAGTTGAGCATGTCGATGGTCACGGTCACGGTTTGGCCAGCGGATGCTGTTACATAGAAAGCGTGGCTGTAGTCGAAACCGAGCCAAGCACCCGAGGATGCATCCTGGTTGCTCGACGAATAGGTGCCGAAAGTCTTGCTGCCGATCACAGGCCAGAAATAGAACTTGCCATCGGTCAAGTCGCTCGACGACACGGTGTAAGTGCCGGTCCAAGCGCAATCCGACAGAGAGGATTGAGTGAACGATTTGGAGCTTTTGCTGTTGCCGGAAGCGTCAACGCCAATAACACCGAAAGAGGGAGTTTGCTGCCACTGGAACTCGAGAGAACCGTTGTTATAATCGGTCTGCCAAGCTTTACGGATATAGAAATTGGTCATATCCGAGGTGTAAGCACGGCTCCAACATTTTTCGTCAGTGGGAAGATCGGTCTGGTTGGGGTCATAACGATAAACCGTTACGCCAGTGTTACCAGTTTGGCTAGCCTTGACCCAGTAAATACCTGTAGCAAGACATCCTTTAGAATCGGTTGTAGTAGCTAAGTCTCCCACGCGGTCATCCTTAGACCCCCAGAAGTATAAGCCGAATTTAGGGCTGCTGGAATACCAACCATCGCCGTCAGCGATATTGATAAAATGCACCCTACCCGACGTGGTACTAATTCCTGCTTGGACGGTAAAGGACACGCAGAAGAGCGCGACTATTGCCGCCATGAGAAAGTAAAGTTTTCGTCTCATAAGATTCAAAGTAAAATAAGTAAGTAATGATATAGATTTTGTTGATGAATTTCCTATCTCTCTCTCTTTTCGAATCACGATTTAAGGAATGTCGGCTGCTGCTGTCGCCACGCGTTAGACCCTACGGCCTTTCAGGGGGGCCGGCCTTGGACGGCCTTTTAGGGGGGCCGGCCTTGGACGGCCTTTTAGGGGGGCCGGCCTTGGACGGCCTTTTAGGAGCCTCGGCCTTGGACGGCCTTTCAGGCGCCTCGGCCTTGGACAGCCATCGCTCCAGTCAAGGGGGATAGCCTTCTTAGCTGTGGGCCGCCGAACGTCGACCCGCCCAGGCATCCGCGGACGCTTGTGGCATCACTTCGCATGGACGCTATAGAGGCTATAGTGGCATCGTTTTCTCTACAAAATTGCTTCTTTTCCTATCTATCCGGTCGCAAATTTACCTCTAAAATTACCCCCCCCAAATTATTAACACACTTTAACGTCTTTAACTTACCTTAACATCACCGCCCGCCGATCAAAGGACTTTAACCACGGCGAATTTTTGTGGCGCAGAGGGGCGCAGAGGGGCGCAGCATCAACCCAAAAACGTCAGCGGATGCCCTAGGGGGGCCGGCCTTGGACGGCCATCACAAGCATAAGCAACTATTCACCAAAGA
>JAJBVP010000160.1 GCA_020859755.1 Bacteroidales bacterium
TTTCGCCGTTTTCTTATTTGCCGAAATCGACGATGCAAAATTACCGATTACAGCCTTGAGAGACTGCGCTCGACCGCGAAAGACCGCGTGCCAAAATCCACCATCAGCGCGAAAAAATCCACCATCCAGCGTGATAAGAATGCGCGGGCGAGGGCGCCCACGCTCCTTGTTTGAAGGTGGCGCGGGCGAGGGCGCCCACGCTCCTTGTTTGAGGGCGACGGGGCGAGGGCGGCCATAGCTCCCAGTTTGGGCATCCGCGGGGCTTCAGTGGCACAAAATGGACAGAAAATGACACAAAAAAAGATTTTGTGAATTTTTATGGTCTTGGGGCGTGCATGATGGAGTTAAAGTAGGTTAAAATTTGAGCAATTGGGTGAAAAGGGTTGTAAATTTGCCAACGGATTAGAGAATAGACACGCTTCCCATACCTTTGAATTAACCGAAATTAAGGAACAGAAAAAGCGTACCATCTAAACGAGTGGCCACAAGAATGTTCTTTGCCCCCAAAATCTCACGAAATCTCACGAACCCCGGTTTTGTGTACTTTTGTGTCGTTTTGTTGTCTCCCCCAAAGGGCGTTTTGTGGTATCAGGATAAGGAATTAAATTAACTTACATATAATACTCACATACAATTAATTAACCATGAAGTGCAAATGGCTTAAAGCGCTGATGGCGTTTGGGGCGATAATGTTGGTGTCCCCGCTAGCGAGCGCTACCTATTATCTTACCGGAGGCCCGTTCACTGATGAAACTAATTGGCCAAAGACGACTGATTATCCCTTGACCGAACTTCTTGATCCTTCAGGCAATTCCACAGGCATTTATTATTCGACGAGAGTATCGATTCCCTCGGGAAACTGGTGGGCATTGAGCGACGGAAGCAATAATTTCATCGCTGGATCGTCGACGTCAAGCGACACTTCTGTCCAGTATTCGGGATACTGCTATGCGGCTGTGACGAATAATTCCAAGAGCTACGCGCAGGCTTTTGACGCCGAGAACGTGATGGTGGTTTACGATTCCAACCTTGGGTTGATGAAATTGGTTTACACCGACGGGTATTCCACTTTTTACGTTTCGGGCACGTTCAACGATTGGGGCACTGACATTTCGATGTCGCTCGTGGGCGATGACTGGTACACGTTCAACACCGATTCGTTCTACAACGGCTCGGCTGGCTTGAAAATAGCCGCTCAGAGCAGTTGGAGCAACGAGTGGGGCTCCAACGGCAGCGTGATCAGCAATGGAGTAGCCTATATGATGGCCGACAAACAGGGTGGAGCTACCCCCAGCAACGCTTATTACGTGTCATCGTCGTCCTATACCTCGTCGAGCGACGCAATCAAAGTGAAGTTCTACTTCCACCACGCCACCGGCACCTTGATTATGACTAAAGCCGACGACCCCGTATTTACTGCGACAGAATATTACTTCCTTAATGACGCCACTACTTGGGATACCTCCAAGCTGAAAGATGAATATCTGTTCACCGAGCAACCCGACGGCACCTATATCTACAAATTTGGTTCCACTACTTGGGCCCAAAATGGTGGAGATTGGCAAGGCCAATGGTTTGGTATTGCGATTGACGGTACTCGCTATGTGCCTGACGACTCTAACAAAGTAACCGATGCTACAAGCACGGGAGATGGCGGTTGGACCACGATCAATGCACCTACCGATGATACCAACAAGTGGTATTCTTGGTGGTTTGGCAGCACGTTCGCCTATGAGAACGCCGTGGCAGTAATCAATCCCACTACGGGCATGGTGCGCGTAGAGGAATGGGGCACAACAACCAACGCCAGCTCACTGATTACCAAAGTATATCTTTACAGTGTAGCCGACGACACCACGCCCTACGCCACGTTTACGGCCTCATCCGACGGCACGACCTTTACCTATAGTGGCCCGGTGAACAACGTGGTAAAGGACAAGACCACGATTGATGCCCAACGCTATTACCTGGTGGCCGAGGCCGCTGATGGCACCCTTATTGAATATTCAGTGGCATTGGACCCCACCGTGGCCCAATACTGGATTGGCACCGACCATGCATTCGTTTTGGCTGAGCGAGAGGGTGGCAATTTCTGTTTCTGCCATGAGACCGAGTCGTATTTCGATATAAAAGTGGCCTTGACTGGCGACCAAATGGGATTGAGCACGTTGACGTTCACCACCTCGCCCGAGGACAGCCCATCGACATTTATGCCGTTGACGGCTGCCGACTTCGCAGACGGCAAAGCTCACTACTTCTATGTGGGCACCCGCACCGCCAACTGGCGCCTGCTACCCGAATGGGAGTTCAAATCCCAATCCGACGGCACTTATAAGTTGAGTGGACGTTTGATGTACCCAGGCTTGTTTGGCATCGCCAAGGTTGACAGCTACGCCGATTATTGTAAGCATATCTATACGCTGTACACGAATATCGGCACCGATGGCGGGGCATGGGTAACCGAGGCGGAAGATACCCACACTCTAAAATTGTCAAATTCCGCCTCAGCATCCAAGATGGAGGCCGCTGAGGATGGAGCCTCAGCCACCGATTACACCATCAGCAACGCCATGATGTGGCGCTGGAACCGCCGTGCCACCGATGATACCTCGTTCAATGAGTTCACGGAGAATCCCGACAACGCAATCTCAACGGCTGTCACCAACGAATTGATGATGAACGTGGCCCCGGCCTACCTCAACTCGATCGTGCTCGACCTTTCAGGCGACACTCCCGTGATCACAATCGACGCGTCGACCGACCGTTCGGTGGTGGCCGACTATCTCACTTTCACGCTCACCGGCTCGGATATCAAATACGAAGGCCGCTATAACGACTCCTACAGCGTCACCAACAAAGCCTACTGGCAACGCATGGGCGACACCGGCGGCTGGCAGGATTCCTGGATCCAGTGGAGCGGCGATGGCCAACCCTATATCGACGGCAATGGAGAAACGCTTTACAACACGGCATTTGATGCCAACTGGCTGAGGAACCATCCCATATTCTTCCACGAGCATTCACGCGACTTCTACTACTCGTCGCGCAACTTGACCTTCTACAACCGCGACGTGCTTGACCTGTCGGCTGACGCATATAAGGACATCTATTACATGCACCCACAAGTCGACGAGACCGGCTATGATATCATCGGTAATGGCCAGACGGTGACCAACGGCAACTTCAGCTACATCGAAAACTTCATCCATTATACCGACGGCACTGTTCAAGAGTACTTTGAGGACTCCAATTGGGAGTGCTATGTGATGAAGGACGTGTGGATCAACGGCGACTTCAAGATCTGGACCGGCTGGGGCGGTAACCGCCAAGCCGATGAGTCGATCTCGGATAGTGAGTGGCTCGGCAGCGATAATTCAGGCACGATACCAGTGGATGCCCGCTGGTTCTACGAGAACGGCGGCCATGGCAACTACGGTGTGAGCAAGCCTGTGCTTGGAGGCGACCCCACCGAGGATAGCTGCTTGAACGTCTATGGCACAGCTCGTGACGTAAACCAGGCCAACTTTATGATCTACACAAAGGACGCTAGCGGTAATGAGGTATACGCTACTGAACCGATGTTCTACAAGCGTATCATCCTGTGGTACGACCCCGACAAGGGTTTCTCCAACTCAGTTGTGCAGCTGATCACCGAGGCTTTTGGTCCGCAGATTCAGGCTTTCCGCAAATCGGGCACCAAGAACCAGCTCGAATACAAGTGGCGCATCTCGGTTACCAACACCAGCGAGGCCGAGTCGAAGTTGATCGACCATATCACCTTCAACCGCTACACTTACAATGACGAGACCGGAGGATACGAGCTTGATATCGAGGACGTTGGCCCGACCAACTACGGCAATGGCATGTATGCCTCGGATTTTGTCGATTACACCACAATTCCCGATGAAAACCTCGTTCCCCAAGGCACCTACTATTACGAAGTGATAGTAACCTACGTGAGTGGAACCGATGAGGAGACAGGCGAAACCACCACCGTGGAGAAATCGGCCGAGAGCAACACCGTCACCATCGCCTACGGCGGCGTCCCTGTCACCGCCAAGGTCGACCAGGTGCTTGATTCCGAGGGTCTCTACACCTTCGACATCAAGATCACAGCCGTTCCCACCACCAGCGCCCTCTCCATGCCCGTCTACAAGACCGTAACCAGCGGTGAGACCACCACCAAGGTGCTTGTCACCGTAGCCGATGTGGTTGACTGCTACTTCGTGGTTCCCGCCGATACCTACACAACCAAGATGTGTCAGGAGAAAGCCTCCGACCTTTTCACCGAGCTTACCGATGACGTAACAGTGGGTTACGCCACCGTGACCAAGATCACCACCGGCACCCCCTGCTGCAAACGCGCGGCCTCGTCGACCTCCTCCACCAAGTCGATGTTGCCCATCACCATCCCGAACGTCGCCGCCAACAAGGGCGTGAGCGAGACCGGACGCTCGGCCTATAAGTTCAACGTCTACATGATGGCCTCCGACGCCGACACCGAATCCTGGGAAGCCCGCTACTTCTCGGTGGCTACCGCACAGGGCGACGTGGTGATGCCTACACCCGCCATTACACCGTCCAATATCTCGATTAAGAAGACTACGACAGGTATGACCTCCTTCGGCGATGTGGAATTGATGCCTGTAGGGACTTGTGACGGCGTGACCGATACCGAGGGCAATCTCCAAGCCACCGAGGCCCCAATCATGTACACGCTCATGAACGACCTCTCCCTTCCAGTGACCATGGACCTCCCCAAGCTCTCCAACAAGGTAACAGAAGCTGGCTGGACGATTGACTACACGCTCAAGCTGATGAAGGGCACTACGGTAATATCCTCTCAAGTGGTTAATAACTCCAACACGGTTGTGGACCTCTCGGGAGTGATGAGCCATGTTCCCGCCGCACTCGACCTTACAGCTAAAACCACCATTGGCAACCATAGCTATTACGGGCTTCCTGGTGGTTATACCTTATCCTTGAACGCTTCAGCTAAGTATTTCGATGAGATTGTCAATACGTCGTCGACCACGGCCACCGGCGCCAGCGGAAGCAACCTTGCCGCAGCTCAGCAGGAGGATTGGATCACTCCTACCCAGAGCGCCCACGTCAATTACAACAACGCGCAGCTTCCCGACTCGGAGGGCAACCTCTGGTGGGTGCGCCACGGCAACATCCAGTACAAGGCCTTCGCCACGAGCGGCGACCGCTCCGAGGATTGCACAGTGCTGGCCAACGTGCCTAATGGCGACCTCAACCTCTACCTCGGCTACTATATCCCCACAAGCTTCTCCACCCCCGTCAACGGCACGTGGTGGGACACTCGCGCCTCCAATGGTGGCGTGATGGTGCCCCAGGGCGGCTACTACGGCGAGGACTCCGGCCTGAACGGCTACACGATCATGGGCGACTCCTACGACGACTCCAAAAACAACTGGGCTCGCATCGCCGCTACCGAGGCTCTCGCCGGCGGATTCATCCCCGTGCAGATCATGCCTATGGTACAACCCTCAGCCGAGATCAACACCTCGAGCCAGATGACAATCCCCGAGGCACAGTTCGTGTGGTACATCCCTTGCTACCAGTATAGCGACATGAGCTTCGACTTTGTGCCCTCGGTGGCCGCATCGGAGGATGATGTCGTTACGGCGGCTATCTCCACCCGCTCGGATGACGACGAGGTCGGTGACGACGACGTGACCCCGACGCGCACGCTGACAGCCATTCCGCTGGGCGTACTGGCCAGCGCTCCCGAGTTTAACATCACCGGCACTCAGACGGGCGTTGAGTCAATCTCGGCTGACGCTGACGGCCAGGGCGCCTACTTCACGCTGCAAGGTCAGCGCGTCACCCATCCCGTCAAGGGTCAGATGTATCTGCGCGTCACGGCCCGCGGCGCCGAGAAGGTTCTGTATTAGTGGTGAGTGGTGAGTGGTGAGTGGTGAGTGGTGAGTGGTGAGTGGTGAGTGGT
>JAJBVP010000019.1 GCA_020859755.1 Bacteroidales bacterium
CGGATAAGACCTCTTATATGCATACCTCAAAACACAGGGATTTGTAGGTGTCCCCCGAAATGGCAAACTTTATCGACACCTCACGGGTATTCAGCACAGGAGCAGAGAGGTCGGCTTCGATACCGTCCTCCTCCTGCCAGTCGTTGTAGTTGACAGTTTTCAACGGCGGATAGGCGACGAGTTCGTTCCACCCGCCGCTGACGACGTACATACCGAACTGTTTGTACACGTCGTAACCGTCCACGTATAAACTGCCTGTCTTCATAAAATCAGCGCATTTTCAGAGGGGTTCTTGATGAACGAGCAGCCCTGTTCGGCTTTCACGAACACGACCGACCATTTCGAGGCATTGACACAAGCCCTTGCCCCGTGGAGCAGGACAACCTCGTGGCGTTCAAGCGTCGAGCAGTTGACTGTTGCGCTCGTGCGCCCGATAAGGATAGCCCGTGTCGGGTTTTCAAGGGTTATCGCCCCTGCGTCGATGTAAATCCCGTATCGCTCGACATTTTGAGCCTTGAACAGGCGCAGGGTGGCGAGGTTCGGGAAATGATACCGCATACAGAACTCCAAGCCCTGTGTGCTTGTGTATAGCCGTATGATGCCCTGCAAGTCCTCCGTCCCCTTGAACATATTGCACTTGCGGTATTTCTCCGCCAAATTGGGCAGGGAGCGGTTTTCGCACTCCTGTCGGGCTTGCTCCTTGGCAATCCTCCATTGGGCGTAAATCTGACGTATAATCGCTTCCATAATTATTTGATTTTTATGCCTTTTATCACTATATCATTCACGTTGTCATTCACCTCTCCAATCATATCCTCGACCGTTTCCATACGTTGCGAAATGGCTTCCGTGTGCCTCTCGATATTGAGGACGCTTTCAAGGATTGCCGCCGAATTTGCCACGAGCAGCTTTGTGTTCTCGCTGATAGAGTAGGTGTGTCCCTGTATGGCGGTGGCACGTCCGTTCAGCTCGTCCACGCTTTCCTGCGAGGCGGTAGCGATACCCTCCTGCGAAGCCTCACGGGTTGCGTCCGCCGTAACGGTAAACATATTCTTCACGCTGTCAGGCAGGCTGTCCCAAATAGCGGCGAAATCAGCCCCGACTGCGTTAAGGTCGGAGGCGAACCCCTGCATCGAGTTGATAACAGCGTCAACCCCCGCAAACTGCCCGTTATTGAACCATTTTGACTTGTACTTGTCGAATATCTCTCCAAGCGGTTCTTCGAGGAACTTGCTTACCAGCATACGTTTCAGCACGTCGGCGACAATCTCGTCGACCTTTTCGCCCCACGCCTCCGCAGCGTCCTCGCCCGCCTCGAAAGCATCGAAGAATGCGTCCGCAAGCTCGTTGGCTATCTCCGTGCTGGTGCCGCCGATGATGTCCTCCACCATTTCGTTGATGATGGTAACAGCCTGTTCGCCGAGTTCCTGTATTTGCTGCTCCCATTCGGCAATCTTCCCGTGGTCGGTTTTCTTCTTGCTTTCCTCCGCACGGATTTGGTCTTGGATAAGCAGCTGTTGCTGGGCGATGTTCTGCAGCTGGTTCTTTGCGTCGTCGTACTTTGCGCTTCCGAGAGCCTTGTCAGCCGTGTAGGATATGTTGGCGTAAGCCTCTGCTACCTTTTTGGCTGACTTCTGCAACATTTCGTTATCGCTTGAAATGCTCTTGAACATAGCCCTGAATGCGCCCCTAGTATTGCCGACAGAAAGTTGCAGACGTACCATTTCCAACCGCACCTCTGCCGTTACCTGCCGCAGCATATCCATAGCCTTGAACGAGTTTTGCTGCAAGCGCACAGCGTCCGCATTGTCAAGCTCCCATTGCAGCTGGTCGATGCGGTCTTGGAGGGCTTCAATCTCCTTTTGCTTTTCCTCGTCGTTGTTGAACAGGTTTACAATCTGCATGGCTATCTGCAACGCCGCAGAAATGACCGTCAGAATGACCGAAGCCGTTTCTACCGTCCGTATGGCGGTTGCCGCTGCTGTGGCTGTCCCTTGCATACCCATAGCCGACATCTGTACGAGCTGCACGATGCCGTTAATCATTGACAGGGTGGAGGTCATTATGCCGCCAGCCGTTGATATGATTTCCCCAGCCACACCTCCGACGGTATCGCCGATTTCCTCGAATGACTTGTTGCACTCGTTCAGAACTTTATACAGGTCTTCCCACTCCTTGACGCTCCGCTTATTGGGCGAAACGTCATTCTGTGCGTTAGCCTTTTCGACCTTGCTTTTGGCGGTGGCTACTTTGGCACGGGCAACGGCTATCTGCTTTCCGTCTGCCGTTCCTGACTTTTCGAGCTTTTCCAATTCCTCCTCCGCCTGTTTGAGTACGGCTTCAAGCTGGGCGAGGGACAGGCTCGCAATCGCTTCGCACCACGCCTGATAACTTGCCTCCCTTTGGGCGAACTGCTCGTCAATCGCTTTCAGGGCATCCTGCTCCTGCGTATCAAGCTCGTCGGCGTTGCCCTGTGTCACGCCCTCCCGAAAGACCTTGTTACCCTCTGCGTCGGTCGTGTAAAGGGATTGGCGTTTCCGCTCGTACTCCTCCGTGATTTTCAGTCGGGACTGCTCGTAGGTCAGCACCTCGCTCAACATACTTTCGAGGCTGTCTTTATTCGCCTTTTGCCGTATATCCTCTGCGATACGGGCATATTCCTTGATGATAGCCTGCTGTTCGGGTGACAGGTCGGCGGCGGTTACCGTCGAGCGGTCAAATGTCAAGCCCTGCTCCTTTGCCTTTGGGTTGGCGTTCTGCCATTCAAGTTCTTTCACGTCCCGCAGCCGTTCCACCATTTCCGTCTGCCGCTGTACGTTGGCTTCGATAAGGCGTTTGTAGTTCAACTCGTTCTGTGCGAGTTCCTTTTCCAAGCCCTCGTTCATTCCGTCGATGCGGGCTTGCTCGATGTCAAGCTCCGCCTGCCGAGCTTCCCGAGCAACGTCTTCGACATACTCCTGTATCTTCTGTGTGCGCTCGGCTGTCTGAACGGCGATTTGATTGTCCTGCTTCTGTTCACGGGCGGCGGCTGTCGTGCCTTTGGAAACACTGTAAGCGTCGATTTTCGTTTGTGCATCGGCTATGTTCCTGCGTATCTTGGCGGCTTCCTCCGTCTTCAACTGCGCCTCCGTCATGGCGTCCAGCAAGCCCTGCTGCTCCTTTTTGTAGTCCTCCCAGTACTTTTTGTTTTTCACGACCTCCGTTTTGGTTTCTCCGCCCGATGTCCCTGTCTGCGGAATATCGCCGAAGCGACGCTGTGCCTCCGACATGGTGCTGTCATAGATGCCACGGGCTTTCTTTATCTTGTTGAAAGCGTCCGTGATTTCGTTGGTCGTGTATGAACCTGACATTGCCGTACCATACACTCCACCATACGAATAGTAATGTGTCTCATCGAATTTTTTAAGGAAGTCATCCTTGATTTTCGACTTCCCGTCAAGCGTCCCGAGCAGCTGCCAATAATACGTTTCGGCAAGCAGCATTCCGTCCTTGCCTTTTTGGTCGCCGAACTTCTTTTTCAACGCCTTGTATATCTCGTCTTTCGCTTCTGCCTCCTTTGTGGCGTAGGCATCCGCAGCCTCCTTTGTAGCCGCTTCCATTGCACGGGCTTTGGCAGCGTCCTGTGCGGCTTTGGTAACAGCCTTGTATGCCGCCTCGACATCTTTCAATGACTGAATTTCCGAACTCAATCCTTTCAGATAACCGCCGTATTGGTTGATGATAGCCTGCTTTGCAACCTTGTATTCATCCGTTCCCTCCTTTGCGGCTTTCAGGCGGGCGAACAGGCTGTCAATCTGCACACGTTCAGAGGCGATTTCCTTGTTCATATTGGAAGTCGTCTTGTTGAGCCGTTCCTGCGCTTTCTCTGCGTCGGTCTGATAGGTAATGAGCTTGTAGATGCCGTATGCCAGCGCAGCGACCGCAGCGGCGGCGAGGACATACGGGTTCTTCATAATCGTGGCGTTCAGGAGTGCCTGCGCTTTCTCGACAAGCAACAGGGCGTTGTAGTGCGCCAGTTCTGCCGCAGTCCAACCAGCCGTTAAGGAAGCGGACAGGGATTTCAGGGCATTAATGGTAATCAATGCCGCTTTGTAAACGCCATACGTTGCGATAAGCTCGGCAATGACCTCGCCCACCTTTTCGTAGTTCTTCACGAGGTCTGTTGCCGCCTGTATGCTGCCCGTGATGATGCCCTGCGCGTCTGTACCGATGCTGTTCAGCATATCGTCAATCGCACCCTGCAAATTGGATATGGAACCCTTGATGCCCTTGCTCTGCGTTTCGAGCATATTGTAGAACTTGCCGCCCTCTGCGGTGGCATCCATAAATGCCTGCTTGATTTTGTCCGCTGACAGGGAGCCAGCCGACATTTCCTCTTTCAGCTCTCCGATTGACTTGCCTGTCTTCTCGGCGATAACGGACAGCGGGTTGAATCCAGCGTTAATCATCTGCAACAGGTCTTGCCCCATAAGTTTGCCCGTTGAGGACATCTGCGAGAACGCAAGTGTCAGGGAGTTGAACTTTTGTGCGTCGCCCATTGAAATATCCCCGATAGCCCGCAGTATCGGCATAACCTCCTCTGCGGCGACATTGAACGACAGGAGCATCTGTGCGCCTTTGGCAATGTCGTTCATCATCATAGGGGTGTTGACTGCAAAATCCTTGATGTCGGCAAAGAGCTTGACTCCCCACTGCTTGCCTGCGAGTATCTCGAATGACTTTTGCAGGCTCTCTATCTCGCCCCTGACATTCACGATCTGCCGAGCGAAGTTCGCCGCCTGCTGTACCGTGAACACTCCGACAATGGTCTTGCCTATGCGGTTAAAAGCAGCGTCAATCTTGTTGCCCTCCTGTTCGGCGGTTCTGCCTATGCCCTGCAAGATGCTACGGGATTGCGCAGCGTCGCTTTGGAGGGTTGAGTTGTCAATCCCCGTGGCGAAATGTAATCTTCCGTTATCTGTGTTCATTGATATGCTGTTTATTCGATTTCATCTAAAAATTTCCTCACTCGCTCCCGATTTCTCGGGTCGTCAGCCTTGACAATCTCCTGCTCCTTTCCGCCCTTGTTGATGCCTTTGTCGCTGTCTTTCTTGCTGTGGTAGCTTGGCAGGACAGCCCCGTACATAATCACATTGACATAGCTCATATCGTACAGAACATAATCAACGGGGAGATTAAAAGCCTTGACAGTACCTGCGATTACTGCCCAAATGCTGTCGTTTCTTCCACTTTCGTCTGTCGCAGCAGATTTATCTCTATCAGGAAAGTGGTAAGCCCGAAAAAATCGGCTAACTGCATTCTCATAAGAAGCTGGCTTGCCAGCGTGTTGAGTTCCCGTGGCGTGAGGTCTTCAAGCAGCTGTCGGGCGAGTTCCGCCTTTCTGTCGATTACCTGTTCCACCTCCACCGTCCGCCTGAAAGGAAGAAGCCCCCAAAACAGGCGTTTTCTTTTCGTCTGCGGGGCTTTCACTGTTTCCGTGAGGTGTTTTGCGCCAAGAAGAAAAATGGCGATGATTTCGCCTAATTTGCGGCAGTCTTTCGCTGCGTACAGGCTATCCTCCGCCAATTTCTTCTCGTCGAGCTTTACCTGCGGGAGCTGGGATATAGCCTCCGAAGCGAGTATCAATGTCGCCGTGCTGGGCGGGTAAAACTTGTATGTCTTGTCGCCGATTTTTATATCCTCGGGCTGTTGCAGAACCTCCCGTGCGACCTTTTGTTCTACTGTTTCCATTTCTGTTGCCGTTTATGAATGTTGCGGGGGAGGGACTCGAACCCACGACCTTTAGGATATGAGCCTAACGAGCTACCGCTGCTCCACCCCGCAAGGTATCGGTTTGTTCCTGCCAACCGAAAAGGGTGTCTTTCCACTCGTCAGACGGTATTTCCCGACCGTCAACGGACACAACAAAATGGACTTATGCCCCTGCTGCCTCTCCCTCCGTGTAGGGCTTCACGGTCTTGCCCGTCTTCGGCTTCAAACACTTTGCGACATAGCGCAACAGCTTACCGTCGGCGGTGGAATAGCTTTCCTCGCAGCGTACCGTGCAGCGGTCAATCTGAATGCCCTCGCACGTCTCGTCTTCAAGAGGAATGACACGGAAAGCGTGTTCGCCCGTAATGAGACCGTCGTTGTCCTCAAACGGGCGGATCTTGCCTTTCTTCACGAAAAGACTGAACTCGAACTCGTATGTGGTCTTGCCGTAACGAGCATCGACAATCTCGCCTCCCTCTTCCTGTGCCGTGACTTCCTCGCCTGCGGTAGGAGTGAGCTTGGTAGTGTCTTTCTTCGGGGTGTCGATTTCCGTCCATTGGGCGGCTGGATCCCCGTCTGTAGATGTTGCGTGCTTGATGCCGCATTTACCCCAAGATAAAATCATAACTGTATAATTTTTATCGTTAATACTTGATACTTAATCGTATAGCCTATATCCCAGCTTTACCACGACAAAATGCTGTTTGATGTCGGGTTCGGCTTCGGTATAGATTGTCTGTCTCAACTCGAACACGTAATTTGTCCCGCTTCCCAACAGGCTGTCCACCCAACCCTGCGCAAGGATTTCGAGCGTTTCCGTCCGCTCCCCATCCTCCACGAGAACCCCGTTTTCGTAAGGGTCGATGTCGGGGACATAGATGTTCACGGTAACCACGCCCGTTTCTATCTCGTCAGGAAGTCCCGTCGTGAAAATCACGACAGCATCCTCCAAACGGCTGTCACGGGGACGCAGACCGTTCCGATAGACCTTGCCTGAAATCTCGGTTGCGAGTTCGCTGCCTCGTAACAGGGCGATGATGTCCGTCTGTACCTGTTTTGCTGTCTTTGCCATAATTACTTCAATCCGAGTTGCCTTAACATTTGAGGAACCAACCTGTCGGCGAGCAGTTCTGCGCTGTCCTCCACGTCATAGCCCTTTGCGGAAACATAGGCGGCATAGTTCATTCCTGCGCAAACAATCAGAACAATGCCTTTCGGGTATTTTCGGGCGAGTTTCCTTGCGTAATCCGCACCCGTCTTTGAACCCTCCTGACCGTTTTTAACCACCGCAAAACTTGATATATCTGCCACCCTCCCGTCCACAGCAACCACATAGCCGAGACTGCTGCGCAGGTTGCCTGTTTGGTCTTTGTAGGAGTTGGTCGAGCGGGCTGCGTTAAGAACCTGCTCCCCGATATACGAGAAGTTGCGGATAAGGAGCTGCCTCCATATCTCCAGCTTTCTTTCGATGTAGCTGTTTATCTCGCTGTTCGGTGTCACTTGTCTTATCGGCATACCAAGTTATTTTCTGCGAATTTGCCCGACGTGGCGTTTTCTTTTCGCTCTCGTATGTTTTTATGAGTGTTCAAAGAAACGCCCGCATTCGGGCTGAAATCGGGTTATATTGTCAGCCTTATTTCGCACACGGCTTCCAAAGGTTCGACTTGCATAATCGAAAACTCCCCGAGTAAAGAGCCAGCACGGTCTTTGAGCCTGATTTGCTCTGCGTTGAACTCCTGCTCCTCAATCAGTACCGTGTACGAGGCGATAGTGAAATGTTCGCCGTTCACGACCCCGAGCTTGTTATGCTGGTTGGGGATATACTGACACGGGATAGGCTCTCCCCAAGACGCTTCCGCTTTCTTCGGGTAGCCCGTAACAGGGTCAAGCCCTCCGCCGCCTGTCTTGCGCTTTGCCTCGATGGTTCCGTTTACGATTATCATAGCCTGCTTCCTTTATATCCGTAAGTGGGTTTGGGCGTTCCCGCTTCATCTGCCGCAAACTCGTCATAAAGGGCGTTTGCCCTGTTTCTGAACTGTGTCCGCTGTTCGTCCGTGAACGAGAATGATTGCCCGCCCTGCGTGATGTTCGGGGCGAGGGACAACCACAAAAGGAGGTCTGCTACGGCAAGGTTGTACGCCTTACCTTTCAGGCTCTCCTGCGTCGTCTCGTCCGTAAGCGAGATGCCCCGCCGCTTCGCAATCTCGGAGAGGGTGCGGAGCGGAACGGGGTATGCGTTTACGCCTTTCAGACTTTCAAGAACTGTCTCTGCCATAGGTCATTGGTATTACTCCCACGCTTTTGCGTCGGTCTTGACGTACACGTTCTTGTATGCGGTGTCGAATACAGGAATTGCGTCCGCCTGTCCGATAGTAACCTCACTCTTAGGCTCGATAGTTCCGTACTTCTTAATGATCGTGTGCGCACGTTCAGCACGGAGTATCAGCTGCTCATCCTCTTGCAGGATGTCATACTGCGTCGAACCGAGACGCTCGCTCTCGGAAAGAATCAGGCGGCTGTTCTCAAACGGGTTGCCCGAAGTTGAGGTACCGTCGGTAAATTCACGAGTGATAGTCTGGTCGATGACACGGAGCTGGATGCCGTTGAGCCAAGCCTGACGAGCCAGCATCGAATTGACTGCGGCGAGGTCGGGTGTCTGCGAGATACCGAGAGCGTTGGACGCAAAAGATGCACACGCCTTGATGATTTGGTCGGCGGATGCAATCTTGTAGAACTCGTCGAGGTTCACGAAAGCGAACTTCGGGTTCAGGCTCTGCGCCTTTGCAGCCTTGATAATCGTAACGAGGTCGCCGATGATGTCTGCGGTGGTCTTGTTGCTCCAATCGGAAGCGGTTGCCACTTTCATTTCGGGGTCAACGTCATAGTCGAGGTCAAACTCGTTGGCGTAGGTTGCGTTGGTCGTGGTCGTGAACTTCAAAACGCCCGCATTCGAGGCGAGCTTCCAAGCGATGTACTCCAACTCGGACTGAACACCGTTGAAACAGAAATCCACGTCGTTGCCCCAATACTGTACGAGCTTGGTAGCGTCATCGTCCTGTGCGAAAGCGAGGGCGGTCTGATAATCCTTGATTTCAGAGCGAGAAAGTTCACGGCTGATAGAAATGAAAGGAATATCACCCCTTGCGCTCTCGAACACGGGGCGACGCTTGCGGATGATTGTTCCGTTGTCGGTATGCAGGTCGGCTGCTACGTTCTTCTTTTCGAGCTGGTTCTGCAGCGTCTTCCAGTTGAAGCCGTTTACCTTCTTAACAGGAAAGTGCGTACCGAACAGGAACGGCGTAGCGTCTGCGGTGTTCAGACGTGCCTGCACCATTTGCTGGGTAAGTCCTTGGATAAGGGTATTTACAATAGTTGCCATAAAGCGTCTGAATTTTAGTAGTTAATGATACCTGTGATGTACTTTGCCACACAAGCGGGGAGGGGGTTGCCTTTGGTTACTCCGATGAGCCAAGCGTCCGTGTCGATGTTCTGACCAGCCTGTACGGGCTTGCCTGTTCCGACAACGGAGAGCGGCTTGTACTTCAAGGCAGAGGTGGTTGTGGCTGATTCCGCCGCAGCCTCGATAAGGAACCCGTCCTTTGCGATAGCCCCGAGAGCGGTTCCTATCGTGATTGTGTCGTACTCCTTGCTCGTCGTGGTGTCGATGTCGGTAATGGCATAAGCCTTTCCGCCCTCGTCCGCCATTACGAAATCGCCCTTTACGAGGTTATGCCCTTTCTTGACCGTGACGGTCTTGTCAGCAGCGGCAACATCCGCCACGACACGGGCAATTTTTACGACGTGGCAGATGCCGTTGTCGGGTGCGCTGAGGACTGCCCCCTCGTGGAGGAAGTCGCCTCCAAGCTCGGAGGTCTTGACAGAAACGCCGCCTCTGATGTCCGCCACCTTGTGCATGAAGACGTGAGGCAGTCTGCTGTCTTTCCTACGTTGAACTGTCATTGCCATTGTAGTATGGTTTTAATTGTTAAACATTTAGAACGGCTGACCGTCGGCGGGCTTCGCATCACGGTGTGCGATGGCAGCCTGCTGTTCCTTTGTCAGTTCTCCGCCCTGATTTCCTGAACCGCCCTGTACGGACGGGCGACCGAAGACAGCCCCTTTCTGATTGGTGTCCTTGACAATCCCGTCCACCTCTGTCGTGATTTCGCCCAACAGGGTGTTGAACTCGTCATCTGACAGGTTATCCACGGAGGTACGGCTGTACCCTTTGCGGAGGTTCTCGGGGAGTTTGTCAATCACAGCCGATAGTTGCTGCTTGCGGGTTTCGGCTACTCGTCCCTGTTTGAAGGTGGCGATTTCGTCCTGCAACGGCTTCACTGCTGCGGCAACGGCTGCAGCTACGGTCTTTGCGAGGTCGTCGCCCCCTGCGGGAGGAGTGGTAACAACGGTTGCACTGCCGCCACCAGCCTGTCCGCCCGTGCCTGCGCCCCCGTCAATCTTCTGCCCGTCTTTCAATCCGTACTTCGCCTCGTAGGTGTGTACGGCTGTCTGCTGGGCTTCCGTGGCTCGGCTGTCGCCGTAGCCCTCAATCACTTGCTGCCACGTGTAGGCATCGACAGCTGCCTGCACCTGTTCAGCGGTTGTCACAGTCTTGGCGAGCTTGTCGGCAATCCTGCTCAAAATAGCTTCACTGACCCCCGTAAATTTGGCTTTCAGTGCGTCTAAAAGTTCCTTTTTCATATCCGATATGTATAAACTGAATGGTTTAATGCCACAAAAGTAATGGATTTCTTTCAAAAGTGATTATTTTATAATCGGAAAAATCGAAATTTATTTTATCCTGAATTGTTTATGATGTGCGGCTTGAAATTCGGGCGAATGCGAAAATTTTTATCTGAACGATTAAAATTTCTCCGAAAAAATTTGTTATTAGCAAAATAGTTTACTTATATTTGCAACGTGATTATAAAATAAACAGTTTGAAACCTCAAAATAGCATAAAGATGAAAGCAGAAGCATTGAACTACTCGACAGCGTTTATCAACCGCAACTACCGCATCAAGGTATCGGGGATTGACAACGAGGGCAACAAAATCCACAAGCTCGTTGGCGTATCGGGAGCGATAAATCTTATCGGCGTTGAAATGCTGAACAAGTTTCTCGGCAGGGCTATCAACTGTATGGACGATGTTTGTGTATGCAAGCTGCGGAGAGGTATCAAATTTTTGTTTTACGCAAAATAATCAGGAGGATAGAACAATGGCAGCAATTATCGAGGCAGCGTATCTCGCAGGGTTCGAGCCAAGCTCGGACGACCTGACACCCGAAGCCCTGTATGCAGAGGCGGAGGAGTATTTGATGAAATCAATTCAGTATTAACCAAATAACAGTTTTTTATGGAAGCAATAGCAGTAACAGGCGAACAGACCTTGCAGCAAGGTTTGAACGAAGTAGTGATGAACAAGGTTCAGAAGATGATTGACGGTAAGCGTGTCGGAGTAGAGGCGACAATGGAACGCCTTATCAACGAGGGCAAGATAGCGCAGGACTATATCGCCCCGCTCGGCGTTGAGCTGAAACGCAACGACCACAGCCCCGTGATAACATTCAACGGCGAGGGGAGCCTTACGATGAATATGCCCGACGGACAGTTCTCGCTCCACGCCAATGCAATCGGGCAGCTCGCCGACCGTATGGGCATCCCGCAGCGATACCTCCGCACACTTGCGGGCGGGGCTGAATGGCAGATCGCCCTCGCAGCGACGATGTTGAACGAACATAGCGGCTGGACGCAGCGCAGCAGGGTTCTCGTGAGAACGGTCGGCACACAGGTAAGGGGCGTGTTGAGCGACAGCTACCGCCGCCTGAACAGTGTTGAAATCCTGACAGCCTTTGTTCAGGAGGCAGCGCAGCAGGGAGCTGTAATCTCTGACGCTTATATGAACGACACGAAAGTATGGGCGGAAACGATACTCCCGCAGCCGCTGGTTATCCCGACAGCCAAGAACGGCGACGTGGTTATCTTCGCTGGGGCGAGGTTCAGCACATCCGACTATGGCGACGGGGCGGTTGATATGCGCTCGTTCCTGCTGAACGGAGCCTGCCTCAATGGTATGGTTCGTGAGAGCGTGATGAAGCAGGTACATCTTGGCTCGAAGCTCCCCGACAATCTCCGCCTCTCACAGGAAACCTACGCACTCGACACCAAGACCACCGTATCAGCCGTAAGGGACTTGACATCGGGGCTGTTCAGCAAGGACACGCTTATGCAGAAAGCCTACGAGATACAGGGGGCAAGCGAAATGGAGGTTGACTTGAACCACGAGCTGAACCGCCTGACAAGCAACGGCAGCTTGCTGAAATCGGAGGGCAGCGAGGTTCAGAAAATCCTCATGCGCAACGACCCCGAAGACGGGGTTCAGGGCGGAGCCACCCTTTGGAAGCTGACACAGGCTATCACTGCACACGCCCGTGAACTGACTCCCGAAAGAAGCCGTGAACTTCACGAGATTTCGGGGCAACTGATGAACCGTGTAAAGATAACCGCATAAATAACCAATCGCCCGCCATTCGGCTTGAAAACAGCGTGAGTGGCGGGCATAATCTTTTGACGATATGGAACAGAAATTTGAATTTACGGAGGGTAACTACGGTATGCTTGACTACAAGAACGGGCATACGCTGAAAAGGTACAAGGAGCTGTGCAAGCAGCGGAACGAGGTAGATGTCAAGAAGTACGATTGCTTCTTCGCTTTCTCCAATCAACAGTTTGCGCAGGGGCTGAAATCCATACGCCCGTTGAGGGAGGGCGAAAAGCTCGTCAGTATCGGGGCGGGCGGCTACGGCACAAGGGACGGGGCGGAACGCATGTTCAAGTTCTACGATGCGATGAACGCCCAAATCAAGGCGGAGTGCAACCCGCAGGAGGTGTACGTCTATGAGTACAACAACCACGAGTGCTGCATAGATTGGGACGGAGACCTGAACGCAATACGGCTTATCGCTTCGATATGGGGCGAAGACGTTGCAAGGAACATCGAGCGCAAGTCCGCTTTTTACCCGATTGAGCAGATTTTTGGCGGCAAGGCATAAAAACGGGCTATTTTCTGCGAATAAATCTACCGATAAAGTGGGTTTTCTCGTAGAAAACTCCATTATACCTATGGTTTTCTACAAATTAAGCCGTACACGCGCGCGCAAAAGGAGAGGAAAGGATAGGATAGGAAAGTATATACCTTACGGTATTGTCATTTTCGCCCCCTGTTCAGGGGCGGAGACAGAGAAAAAAATTAGAGTTATGGCAAAGAAGAACTACAAAATCAGAGCAAAGTTCGTATTCGACGGACAGATCATCGTGCGGGCGGCATCCCGACAGGAAGCGGAGGCGGTAGCGGAAAAGCATATCGCCGCAATGCTCGGCAAGGTTGAACCCCTCGACGAAAGCATACAGGACTGGGATTTCAGCCTGAAAGGAAACACAGTTGTAAACCGTAAACGGGAGGAGGCAGAATTATGACAGAGAACAGCGAGCAATTCGAGAGCCTGAAAAAGAAGCTCCAAAAGTTACAGGCACTCGCAGAGAGAGGTTACAGGGGCGAGGCTGAAAACGCCCGCCGAGCCATTGAACACATCTGCGAACAGTACGGCGTGAAGCTGGAGGACGTGCTGGATATTGAGACCAAGCACCGATACACATTTGAGATAGGCAGGAGCAAGGATATGATGAGTTTGTTTGTGCGCTGCCTGTCTTCAATCTGTGACATTTCGGATATGACCTACTCCAAGCCCAGCCGCTCGTCGATACGGGTTGAGCTGACAGCCTTGCAGTATGCTGACGTGTTGAGCCTGTTCAATTGGCACAAGTCAAACTACGAGCGTGAGCTTGCCGAGTTCCGCCGCACATTTATGAGTGCCTACATCGGAAAGCACGACCTCTACACCGACAGGGAGCGGAAAGGAGGCGACGATAGAGAACTCACACAGGAGGACATCGAGCGCATACGGCGGGCGTGGAAGATGCGGGAGGCTATGAGCGACAATACCTACCACAAGCAGCTGGAGGCTTCGCTATGAAGATTTGGGATAAGATAACAATAACCGGGGTGGCATTCTACGAGCCGCCCGCAATGTGCGGAAGCTGCCCAGCCCTTATCATCGGGCGGAACGACGCACGAGGGTTCTGCTCATTCTTCGAGAAGCGGAAAAGCAGGTGGGATAACACGCCGAAGCGTTGCAGCGAACTGTTTGTGAAAGGCTTTGCGTTCGGCGGGGATTTGGTAATCACGATAAAAGACAAATGACAATGAAGAAAGAACACATTTATCGGGTGGCTTTTCACGAGCCGCCCATTGAGGACGACGAGCGAAAGGATTTTTTCTTTTCCTCCCTGTCAGCGATATACGAGGATTTCACGCCTGAACAGATAGGCTGCAAAGTTAGCCGCCTGTGGAACATCGGCGTGTCAGGCGGGACACCTTATGAGGGGGCTAAATGCAAAATCACTCGTGAGCCGCTGACAGCGAAGAGTCGAAACAAGCCCGAATCAGGGCTAAATTCGGGCGAACAGAAGCGGGACAATAACTTGCCCCAAGAAAAGATTTGAAGCCGAAATACAGCGATTTCGAGGAAAATAACTTAATTTTGCAGCATTATGGAAAAAGAAAACAGTCATTTTGAGTTTGTTCCTGTGGTAGATGAAATTCGTAATCGAGTGTTTCTCAATGGAACGGCGAATTATGGTGTCAGAGAACATAGTCTCTCTGATTTAATAGACGACACACCGAAACCGTCTTTTGTCTATATTGATGACACTCACAAAATTATTAAAAATTGTAAATAAGAAATGACAATAACAGACGAGCAATTAAATCAACTGTGGGCTGACACGAAAGCCTGCGATGAAAAGCGGGCGGAAAGGTATAACGCCTTGCCCGAAGCTGAAAAGAAACGCCTCGAAAAGGAGTTTTCCGACCCGTTTTATGAGCGTATATCGGAAAACCCTCTCGGGGAGGATAATAACGCCGACGGCGATTAAATCTCCGTCAGATAGAAAACGTAAATTCCGTCCTCTTTTTTCACTTCGTCAAAACGAAATTTACAGCCCTTATCGAACAGCACTTCACGCTGGTTTGGCTTGCCTGTAAAACGACCGCCGAACTGCGATAAACCCTCAATCGGATGTCCTGACTTGCCTCGTATGACAAGCAGGATATCCGTTTCGTTTTTCTTTGGTTCTCTTTTGTTCTCGGCAAAATCCATAGCCGTTTTCCTGTCAAGGCTTGACGACGTGAAACCCTTAAATGTCTTGCTCGCTTTGTTGCTTGCGAACTGTACAAAACTGTTGAAATCTGTACGGTTCAAGCGCATTGTGCGATAAACAGGTTCTGTGGTTGTTTCCAACTTGGAAAGCCCCTTTGACAGCAAGTCTGAAAATACCTCGTTGAACTCTGTCAAGTTGCCCCTGCGGAGCTGGTTGTTCAACTGTCGGAACGTTGCTCCCTCGCCCTGTGTGTAGTGGAATATCGCCGCCTTTTCCGTGTTCGGCAAAGCGGGGTATTTCGATTGCAGGAAGATACCGAGCGATTCCTGCATAGCCTCATTGGTTCTCCTTGCCCGTGTGAATTTTCTTTCCGCTTTCGTGTAAGTGTCAACCTCGAAGCCCTGAACATACTGCGGGTTCTGTCGGATGAAGTACGGCATAGACGACCAGCCCTTTGCTCGCTCCTTGTTGTCGGCTACCCAATCGTTAAACCTCTGCGGAACTTCGGCGACGCTGTTCACGCTGCCCTCGCTGACAGGCTCTCCCGCCAATATGCGGCGGTTGTCCTCCGCCATTTCCTCCTCCGTTTTCAGGATGGTTACGGCGTGGCAGCGGCAGTGCGGGTGCCATCCAGTGAACTTGAAATCCTTTGGGTAACGCCCTTGCAGGAAGTCGCAGATGTCCTCAAACGGTACGCCGTTGAGCGTGTGGTTGTTTGAGAGGCGTATTTCAATGCCGACGACGAAATCAAGCTGCTGCCAGCGTACATAATCTGCCGTGCGGTAAGCCATATTGGTTTCTGTGGCGGCGAGGCGGCGGGCGTTCTTGTAGGAACTTCGATACACACCCTGCCCCGGATGAAAAGCCTTTGCCGCTTTTGACAGCTGCAGCACTCCGTGTTCATCCCGCACACGACGGAACAGCTTGTCAGGATAGCGGAGGTACTGCCGCAGGTCTCGGCTCAGTTCGTCTGCCGACAGCCCATCCCGCAGTCCGATGTCAATCCCCATTTCGATTTCTGACTTGAACTGCTCCGTGTACCGCCATACCCGCTCTGACAGGTTCAGCCCAGCTGTATTGCGCTCGATGAATGCGGTGCGGGCGTTGTCATTGGTACCGTAGTAGCGTCGGCTCTGTTCTTCCGAGAGCTTCCCTGCGTTGTCGCCGAACACTTGGTTAGCGAGTTCGTTGTTCTTGTTGTTGGCTAACGTCCATTCGGAATCGATACCGTTCACGATAACCGCCGTAATACCGCTTTTTAGCCCCGACAACAGCTTTTCGAGCCGTTTCCGTGTTGCAGGATAATCTGCGAAAGAAAACGGCTTGTCGGGCTTGATTTCGCCCGCAGCGGAAGCGAGCATAGCAGCTTCACGGGCGGCAGACTGAAACACTTGGTCTATCTGCCGCTCGTATGCCGCTATGTTACGCAGGTGCGCCTTTTCCCACTTATTCAGCCTTGCCATTGTCTTTTCGCTTCTCGAAGTGTTCACACTGTTTGTCTGACAGGAACTTGCAATATTTCCCATCCGTGTAATATGCGCAGCGGCACATAAACGGTTTCCCGTTTGCCCCTATCTCGTGCCAATCGTAGCTGAACGTGCAATCACGGCAGGTATATTGGGGCGTTGCAGCCTCCTGTGCCTGTTTACGGTTTATTCTCTTTGCCATAGTCAATCAAGTTTATAGGGTTTGTTCAAATACGTCGTGCATGTCTTCCTCCGCAATCTCCTGCATGGTCTTATCCACATCGGTGCTGTGTCCGTACATTTCGATACTTTCACGGTGGGAGATAAGCGGCTTGCCGCCGTTGGCGGTTGTCAGGTTCGTAATGGTGTCCGCCTCGTCCGTGATTGTGAACGGCGTTATCTGAACCTCGACATTCAGAGCGTCAATATCTGCGGCATAGCTTTCGCCGAGAGCCACTTTGAGGAACGCCTTTACGACGTTTATTTCACGGTCGAAGAACTCAATCAGTCGCCCGCTTTCATCCTTGACTTTCAACTGTGCGTCGATGAACATCTGCTTGCGGCTTTCGCCTGACAGGGCTTGCTGCGACATCTTTTCGTAAGACCAATCGGGGAGCTGCAGCTGTGTAAAGAACAGGTTGCGGAGCGTGTCCACGTAGAATTTCAGGTTCTCGACAGCCTGCGCCCAAGTGATGTACTGTGCCGTGCTGCCTTTCGGGTATTGCATAACCGAGCGGAACTCCTTGTTGGGGCTTTTCTCGTCGCCGTAGCTTATCATATCGTCGGCAAACACGACGAACAGGGGCTTTGAGTTTTCACGGAGGTAGTTACCGTTTCGGCTCAACGACCATTCAATCTCGTACACGGTCTTCGAGGTGTCCTCCCAAATCGGTGTCGGTCGCCATACATAGGACACGGGGATTTTGCCGAGCGTGATGTCCTCGTTCTCGACTTCTTCCCAATCCCCGTTGGCGGTACTCCACTTGATGTGCTTCGTGGCGGTATAGGTGTCGAAATACTGCACGAGCTTCTTGCCGTTCTTGCGTGTGTAGCCTATCGACATTGCAATCATATCCCCGTACTCGTCAAACAGCGGGTACAGGTCGTCGCCGAGCATAGGCGAGAAGTTGCGGCAGCGGATTTTCAATGCGCTGTCAAACCCGTACAGGGTGTTTTTCTGTTCGACAGCATACCACAGCGTTACGACCTCGCAGCCACCGAAAAGCATATTGCACCTTTCGATGTTCACGCTGTCAATGCGGTTCTTCGTGAATATCTTTTCAAGGTAGCCCGCTATTTCTTTCTGACGGTCATTCTCGGGGGTGTAAACACGCTTCACGGGTATGCCTGTAACAAGCTCCGTCATACGCTTTACGGCGAGCCGCTGCAAGTCGCAGGTTACACGGGTAACATACTCAATGCCCTCGTCGGTCACGATGTCGGGGTACTTGCTTTTGTTCATTACAGGGTGCTTGGTTGGGTCGAACTCCTGTACCAAACCGAAACGTCCCCGCCACAAAGGGACGGAGATTGTCTTTTCTTTCAGGGCGGCGATGATCTGCGCCGCTGTCCCGCCTGAATTCAGGATTTCTTCGATTGTCATATTCGTGTCATTTTTGAGGATTATTACCTGTGTATCATTTTCGAGAGCCTTTCGAGGTCTATCCGCTTGCGGGTGTTGATTGGATAGAACGTGTTGGCAAGAGCGTCGAACTTGTCAGGGCTTCGTCCCAGCCGTTCCTTGATGTCCTCCTTTGGCTCGATGTATATGCGCCCGTCAGAGCGGAACCCCCAGCGTATCTCCGTGGCTTCCTCGTCAAACTGTGCATCAGGCGGAAGCATTGCCCCCGTGTCATTGGCGGGGTTCAGCCAATCACGGATAGCCCAAAACAGGTATGCCCGCATATTGAGGAACTGATACTGCCCTGTGATGTCGGACAATGGCTTGCCGTTGGTTGATTTCGCCGCCTCGCTGTACTTGCAGCTGATGATGTATTCCTCCCTGTCAAGTTCGAGCAGGCGGCTGTATGTTCCCGCTCCCTCGCCGATGGTGTCGATGCTGACGTACATATCAATCTGCCTGCGGCGGAGGGCGTATATCTGTCCAGCAACCTGCATGTGGTCTGCCTTGCCGCCTGAATTGTGTGCGACAAACGGAGCAACCCACGCGCCTTTGCGCTCGCAGAAAACGCTTGAATCCCGTCCCATACCCGCTATATCGACACCAAGAACACGGGTGTCGCTGCCGAGAGGCTCTTTGCCGTTTGCCAACAGCCAACGCTCGTGTGCCAGCTCCAGCCATTGTTCGGGGATAAGCACATCGTCGCCTGCCTTTGGAAACTTGCCGAGAACCTTTTTGCGGAACAGGTCTTCGGGGCGATACCATTGTCCCTCAAACTTGAAGTCGTCCATTTCGGGCAGCACTTCCTCCGCCGCTATCGGGGTACACCAGTTTTCGAGCTTGTCTTTTACCCATTCATAGTCCACCTGTCCCGCAATCACGATTTTCTTCTGAATGACATTCGGGGCTGTCAGGCTGTTAAGGCTGTATTTCGCCCACCTGTCGCCTTTCTGCGAGCGGGCGGCATAGCCGACAGGAGTATTGGGGTTGAACACGAGCAGAATGCGGCTGTCGCCTTGCAGGTTACCCTCGATAGCCCCAAAGGTGTCGTCGCCGATACCCGTAGCCTCCGTTACGACAAACATTGTGTGGACTGCGTGGAAGCCCGACCACGCCTCGTGGTTATGCTCGTCTGCCTTGAAACCCGTTAAGAACCATTCCTCGTTGTCGGTTCTGATGTCATAGGTGTTCAAACGCCCTGGCAGTACGATACCCCTTGCTTTCGCCCTGTTATACAGGCGGCTGATTTCGGGCATCATAATGTTCTTTACCTGTCTGTCGGTCGGGGCTGTCAGGGCTACTTTGGTGTTCTCTACAAGCTCGGTTTCGCCCCGCTCGTTCCGCCGCCAGCGTGGAGTGAGGTACAGGAAGCACAGGGCGGCACAGGCGGCGACAAAGTCTTTTCCACGGGCTGTCCCTGATGCGACGGATGTTCTCCTGTTCATCTGGACGCTCCGCAGGATTTCCTGCTGTTCGGGGTCGAGGTTCACGCCGAGAGCTTCACGGACAAACTTGTTCCAATCCGCCCGCCACGAGTTTATCGCCTCCAAACCTGCCGCTTTGATTTTGTCGTTACGCCTTTTTGCCATAGTTATTTTATCAAAATTCGCCGAATGTGCGGCTTTCGCTTTGAAATGGGTTACTTATCCGCTCGTGAAAAGAAACCGCCGCATTCGGGCTGAAATAGGCTTACTCGCCCGCCTGTTGTTCCGCTTCATCCAACATTCCGCTTTCAATTAGGAAAGATGCGAATGACATATTTCCTGAAACGTCTTTCTTCTCGGGTGCGTACAGTCCAAGCAGCTTGCGCCGCTCTGCGAGTTGTTGCCTTATTTCAGCGATATAGGCAGGGTCGCCGAGCCTGATAACCTCTGTCTCTGTTCTCTCCGTGTGATAGGTGCGGATTGTGGTTTCCCCCGTCTGATTATCCCGTGTCGGAGAGCCTTTCTGCTTGCGGGCTGTTTTCGTGTAGTCCGTCTTGGACTTTTCCCATTGTTCCCACAACTCACGGCAGGTCTCGTCGATACGTTCCAGCTCCAGCTGCAATGCGTCGTCCATATCCTCGATGCGGTTTTCCCGCCATTCTTCCAACAGCGTCTTGATGTCTTTCTGAACCGTTGCAAGCGAGTAGCTGCCAAGATGCAGGCGTGTCATAACCTCCTCCCGTATTTGGCGGCAGGAGTAGCCACGTTTGTAGAGCTTCGCCACGATTTCCATACGGGCGATTTTCTCTTGGTTCCGCTTCTTCTGTTGTGCTGCGCTCATTGTTTCAGGTTTTTGGTCAGTTCAACAAATTTCATGTAGAAGTCAGGGTTGCAGCTCGACAGCTCGATGTAGCTTTTCCCGAACTCAGGAAACGTATGTACCGCAAAATGGCTCTCCGTGAGCAGCCATAATGCCGTATAACCCTGCGGAGAGAAATGATGGTCTGTGAAGCACAGGATATTGAACCCCGATTGTTTTAGGTATTCATCAAACTGTTTCCTCAGTTCCTGCGGGTTCGTTTCCGCTATCCACTCTGAATAATTCCAAATCTTCGCTTGCATACTCTATCTTTTTGAATGTCTTTTTGATTTCTTTCGTGTTGCCCTTGTAGAATACAAGGATATTTTGGTGCATCTTCGCCACCTTGCGAGTTTCCATATATCTGCTGGCTCGCAGGGCTGTACTTGCGCTCGTCTCAATGAGGATTATTTCGTTGTAGAGCGGCATTCCAGCCTCCTTGAAAATGCGCTTGATGTCGCCGCAGAAATCGTAATAGAAGCCCGTCGATTTGTCCCTCACGTCGCCGACAACGATAACGGCGAAGCGGTCGTCTTTCAGGCAGGTAACCGCCGACTTGAAAGCGTTTTCCAATATCTTGATGAAATCCTCGTAGCTGTCCTGATTACTTGCGTCGTTTTCGAGGTCGCTGTATTTTTCGAGGTCGAAGTATGGCGGGCAACTGAACAGCAGGTCTTGGCTTGCGGGGGCAATGTGCCGTGCTACGTTCTGCCCGTCGTCGCAGATGTAGCGGGCGGTCATTCCCTCCACACGCTCGTTGTTGAGCGACACCTGTTCGGGGCGGAGTTCAATGCCTGTGAAATCGTTGCCGAGATATGCCGACACATAGCCGAACACACTATCCCCAGCGAAGCAGTCGAATGTCTTGCAGTTCTCCAGCCCGAACCAGCGACAGACAATTTCCGCCATAACAGGGTCGAGCAACGACACGCCCGCAGACAGGATTTTGCCAGCCTCGTGTTCTTTCACGTCATCGGGGACATACTTGTCGAGGTATTCTTTGAACGATATGCCGAGTTCTTCACGGTGTTGCCGTGTGCGCTGGTACAGGTCTTTGTACTTGATTTCGGACGCCGGTATCAGGGTGTCATTGCGGCTCTCTCCCATATCGCCGATAAGCTCCCGCCACTTCTTCTTGCGTTCCTGCCAATATCCCTTGCGGGTGTCAAGGATAGAGAACGGAGGAACGACAAAGCGGTCATTCAGGGAGGTGTTGGCAGGTGTGCTGTTGGTTCCCCCGCTTTTGTTTCCCTCCTCCCATTCCTTGTTCTGCCATACGTCAAGCCCCCAATCGTCGAGGTCTTTTTCATCCCACTCGTTGGCAAGGGCATCCATATCCCATTCGCCGAACCCGACATTATCCTTGATTATGAACTCCCGCTGCTCGTCTTCTGACAGCTCGGTCGCCTTGATGATTTGCGCTGTGGGCTTGTTTTGCCAGCGAAGCCAGTATTCTACGAGATAATCCTGCTCGGCGGTGGTTTTCTTCTGAAAATCCCGAATGTCGGCAAGGCGTGATTTTATCTCGTTCTCGTCCATGTCGGCTATGGCTGTCAGCGCACGGTAGCGCATATTGCCGCCGAGAGCCACAAAGGTGTTATCCACGACAATGGGACGAAGCTCCAGCATCTTCGGCAGGACGAGGATTGAGTTTACGAGCTTGTCGAACTTCGTGTTAGAGATTTTGCGGGGATTTGCCCCGTTTACCTGTATCTGTGACAGGTGTACGATTTCTGTTTTCATACGGGTTGATTGAATTTGTATCTATGCTGCAAAATTAGCCAAAACGATTATAAAATAATCACTTTTAAGGCTAAAAAGGCTCTTTACAGGGTAAAATCACTCGAAATAGCCTGTTTTATCAGGTTCAGCGTCGCTATCTTATACAGGTCGTCAGGCGTTACCCTGAACACACGCCAGCCCATGAGCGTAGCCGTATTATACTTCTCAATGTCTCCAAGAAAACCTTTTGGGGAAGTATGCCGTCCTCCCGTCCATACACCACCCTCAACTTCAAGGGCGATTTTGTGTTCAGGCACGGCGTAATCAAACCGCCACTTCCTGACGGGGTGAAATTTGAACTCTTTTACACAATCTACTTTCAAATCGGTCTTGCAAATAACCGTGAAAACGTCACGCAGAGGCGGTTTTGCCGCTGTCTGTCGGCTTTTCTTTGTTTTTGCGATACTTTTATCAGCTTTCATGTTTTAACGTGATTTTTGGGCTTGTTTAAAGGCAAGGAAAACAGAAAGGGGATTGCTCCCCTTTGTTTGTGTTTATTCTCATTTTATCAGAATGGCAGGTCATCCGTATTTTCCACAGCTTGCGCCCCGTCAAAGGTTGAACCGACATTCATCTGTGGGGCGGCTTTCTTCACAAGCGGTCTCATGCCGCCGATAATCGGGAGGGCTTGTCTCTGTTCTTCTGACAGGGCTTCGTATATCTCCTTGTCAAGTGACTGTTTGATACAGTGTGTTTCTTTGTATTGAGGGTTTTCCATTTCTATGGCTGTCAGGTTCAGGTACACGCCCTTTTCTCCGACATAAAGCCCGCTATCGTCAACTGGGATGACAAGGCAGCGTTTGGTTTCCGTGCGCCCCTTGAAGTTTGTTATAAACGCCCCTTTCAGTTTCAGGAGGTCTTCTTTGATTGAAAAATTACCCATAATTTCTTGTTTTTTATTCGATTAAATATCTGTTTTCGCATTTCGTTTGCTTCATTTGCGTTCAGGCTCTCAGGCTTAATGATAGCCCTTTTTCTTCGGGTTGCTCCGGGTTCTGAGCCAATAGGGTTTCCGTTGCCAATGTTTTCGGGGGTGCAGCCGTTCCCTATATGGTGGGTACGGGTCACGCTCTGTAAGTACTCGTAAACATTCTTCGACGAAAATATCAAAATCATAAATGTCATACATGGCTGTCCTCTATGCTTTTTCCTGTCGCCCATCCGCTGTACGGGAAGAACGTCACTGTTTGCCCTTTGTGAATGAACTGTATCTGAGTGTTGTCACGCTGAACAATCTCAAAGCCGAGTTCCTGAATGCGGCTGACAGCATATTCAATGCGTGTCGGTTCAAGCAGTTTTTGCCTTTCAATGTCTAATCTTGCCATAACTTCGGGTTCTGTTTTTCGTGAATAATTCTTTGAACTCTTTCTATTTCGTCATCAATGACCCGTTCAAGTCGTTTGCTCTCTGTCAGGGCTGAACTTGTCTTTGTCTTGAAGTATTCCCGCTGCTTTTCTCTCATTCGGACAACAGTGTCAAAAAATTCTTTCGGTTTCATGTCAATACCTGAATTTTGTGAAGTGAATAATCGCCATAGGCTGCTTTAAATCATAGCTTTTAAACCAATCTGCCAATCGTTGAACGATAAGCCGTCATTCGCCGCCAAATATGGTTTTCCCGTCCATTGTCTGACAGAGAGAACCGCCTTGCCTTGTTGAACCTCTGTGATGCGTTTCAGCCATAGCGGATAGTTTGCCCGTATGGTGTGTATTTTCAAGCCTGAGAAACATTCGCCCGTACACATGGCAGGGTTACGTTTCTTGCATTTTGAACAGGTCTGTCCGTTTTGGAAAGCTGCTCTGAATTTTGTCGGTTCTCCCGATCGCTTGTGACCTTTCGGGAAAACCTGTGAGAGTGTGATTACATAAGTTTTCATATCAATTTGCTGTTAATGGTTAAAACGGGCATTCTTCATCAGAGGGCTGAAAGTCATCCCAATTGAATTGAGAGGCTTCAAAGGCTTCCTGTTCACGCCGTTTCATTTCTTCCTGTAAATGGTTACTGTTGTCCCAAACGGGGTCTGTTCCGTTGACAAAGGGGCTGTAACGCCCGTTGTTCAGATTATATTTGAACAGAGCCATTCCGCACTCTCCGAGGTGTCTGAACTTGACTTTCTTGATATGGATTTCAACCGTGTTTTCAAGTCGGTTTCTGTGAACGACAATACCGAAATCAGCCTTGTTGTAGAAGTTAGCCGAACCGCTTATGTCATAAAGAGTTGGAATTTCAGGCTCGCCGTCTTTGTTCTTCTGCATCTTTGTCGGGTGCGCCATAAGGATAACCAGCACATCATTCTGTTGCGCGAAGTTTGTCAGCCTGTCAAGCAGCCTTGATATGTATTTCGTCTCGTTCTTCCCATCGCTTTCGTCTTCAAGCCTGTTATACGGGTCAATAACAAGAACCTTTATTCCCTTGCGTCTGACAAGGAATTTAGCCTACATTATTCATATTCCGCGAGGATTTGCGCGTAGTTTCGCCATGCAC
>JAJBVP010000061.1 GCA_020859755.1 Bacteroidales bacterium
GGCGTGGCGGCCGCAGCCGCTTAACCATATGTCAAATTTTTAACGAACTATTGTTGATTATGGAAACAAGAATAAAATGGATCGTGGGAGTGGTGGTTGCTGTGTTGTCAGTTCCCCATATCCACGCATTTACTTTCCCCTATTACCAGTTGGTAGATATTGAGACTGGAAAATCAGTTGATATTCATACAAAAGATGGCGTGCATTATGCGGTGGCCAATGAGGGAACCACCTTTTTCCCAAGCACTTCGGAGGAATCGTATATGACCATGGCCTTTTGGCACCTATCGAAGGGAGCAAAGTTTAAGATTCAAGGACCCGACGCGGTGTATGGACTTTCGGAGTTTAGTGCCGGTTTTGTTGCTGGCCAGAGCGTGATCTTAGCAGAAGGGGAGGACTCCCAACCCTTCACGTTGGATGACTCCATGTACAACGACAACGCCGAGGTGTATCTGTGCGCCTTACTTTGGAATGCTGAAACCCATGAGATGAAGGTGGAACAAAGACTTGAGCGTGTCGCCATACCATTTACCTATGAAGTAGGACAGGGAGGCGACCTTTATGAGCAATATCCGAGAGTGAACCTGTTTTTCTCAGAACCGATCTATTTCAATTACATATGGATAGAGCACCAAGCACAGCCCGACTATCCCTATTGGTTCCCCGAAAATGATGAGGATTATTTCTGCGATTATGAGGTGCCAGCTGAAATTTTCGGTAAAAGATTGAACCTTGTTCTTTACTCCTCGGGAGGATCTCAAACGACGAAGGTAACCCACCTACATAATATGTCCTTGGTGGATTCGCTCTATCGCGTGGTTGAAATTGACGTTGACCAGCTCTACTGGAACCACGACCCTCAAGCTATCGTGACAGAAATCACGCTTGATGAAGAAGAAATCACGCTTGCCCCTGGCGCCACTTATCAGCTGAAAGCGAGCATAGAGGCGGGAGGGGTGGAAGTGCCTATCCGCTGGGAATCGGATAATACCGATGTTGTGGCTGTGGATTATTCAGGCTTAGTCCAAGCCAAATCCTTGGGCGACGCCACAATCACGGCATATCCCGCCGACATGAGTGGGCTGAAGGCGTATTGTGCCGTCACCGTGGATGATAATGTAGGGGTCGAAGATTTAACCTCTGAGCAATTCAATGTGAGTGTCCTTAATCGAACAATCCACATTGAATCGGCCGAAGGCCAACCCATCGATGTTTATTCAATGGATGGTAAGAGGATATATCATGGCTCAAATCCCGCCATTTCAATCCCAGCTCCGGGTATTTATCTAGTAAAAATCCACGATAGGGTGATAAAAATAATTATTCCTTGATAGTGGTTTATACCCTGCTAAGCGTAACATGGCTTTTGTAGGGCTGTGTTACGCTTTATTTTTGGCGGAAATGTTGCAAAAGGGGAGAGAATGTTGTAAATTTGCAAAATGGAAGATAGAATTTCGCCAACTACGACGATCGAGCGCCTAAGGTATCTGATGGGCGTGTTGAGGATGAACCAAAGCGAGTTTGCCCAGCGCCTGGGCATCAACCCCACGACGTTGTCCAAGTACATGTCGGGGCGCATCACGTTGACCGACGCGTTGTTGAACAAGGTGGTGGTCAACTGCGGCGTGTCGAAGCGATGGCTCACGACCGGCGACGACGTACCGTTCGCCAAGGCTCAAGAGGAGTTGCCCGAGGTGTCGATGATACCCGAGCGGCGCGTGGCTCGCGACCAGGCGGGGGTGCCCGTCTACGACATCGACGTGGCCGCGGGCTGCATGGAGCTGAGCCGATTGTTCACCGAGGACCGTATCGAGGGGTACATCAATCTGCCCGACGTGTCGAGCGACTGTGTGATTGTCAGGGTGCTGGGCGACTCGATGGCCCCGGCAATACGAAGCGGAGGTCGCGTGGCCATTCGGCCGATACGCAACCTCCACAACATCTTCTGGGGGAGAGCTTATGTGGTGGTGATGGACGACTATCGCATGATCAAATACCTGCGAAAGAACGCCGATCCCTCAAAGGTGACACTTCACAGTTGCAATCCGGCCTACGACGACTGGGATATCGACCGTAGCGAGATTCGCGCTTTGTTCATTGTGGAGGCCATCATCCACTGCGACCTCTTCTGCTGACATGTGCAGCCGGGGGCGGCTGCACTTCCCAGGTGGGGCCAACGCCCGTTACCGGTCGCGATGTTTCTCACGCTCGGCGTGCTCATAGTTGCGGCCGATAAGCATCAGCAAGCCACCAATCAGCACGATACCGCACAACGACAGGGCTGCTACCCACGTCGCGAACACTGCTGCGCCACAAAGCATCAGCACAAGGTAGGCGATCACGATTCCGATCATGATCCAAAAGCCTAACCAAAACAGTACTTTACCTAAAGTTTTCATAGTTGAAAGTATTTTGGGAGTTAAATTCTTCTCGTCCTTTCGCCCCGCCCCGTCGCGGCGGCGGAGCTGGTGACCCTCGGGCGCAATGGCGCGGGCGCGTTTTGCGGCCTTTGGTATTTATATAATGTAATCGAAAGGAAAAAAGTTCGGGAAATTTTTAAACGTAATCGTTCCGTGACTTGTTGAAAAAGTGTATATTTGCACAAAAACCCTACAAACCATTATGAGCGACAAATATCATGACACCATCGCCGCCTCGAAAGTTGTCGAGGACGATGCTAAAGTTAAGGCCGAAGTGGAGCGTATTATCGCCGAAAACTACGACAAGTATAACAACCCTGAGGTGTGGAAATTCTTGTTCAACACCATCGACTTGACCACCTTGAAGTCGACCGACTCGCCCCAATCGGTGGCCGCTTTCACCGAGCGCGTCAACGATTTCGAGGAGGCTCACCCCGAGCTTCCCAACGTGGCCGCGATATGCGTGTACCCCAATTTCGCCCAGATCGTGCGCTCGGTGCTCGAGGTGAGCGACGTCGACATCGCTTGCGTGTCGGGCGGCTTCCCCTCGTCGCAGACGTTCCTCGAGGTGAAGACCGTGGAGACGGCGCTGGCCGTGAGCGACGGAGCCGACGAGATCGACATCGTGCTCAACGTGGGCAACTTCCTCGACGGCGACTATGAGGCCGTGTGCGACGAGATCGCCGAGATCAAGGCCTCGTGCCGCGACGCCAAGCTCAAGGTGATCCTCGAGACGGGTGCCCTGAAGACCGCCCAGAAGATCAAGGCCGCCTCGATCCTCTCGATCTACTCGGGTGCCGACTTCCTCAAGACCTCCACCGGCAAGGAATATCCCGGCGCTTCGCTCGAGGCGATGTACGTCATGGCGCAGTGCGTCAAGGAGTACAAGGAGGCCACGGGCAAGATCATCGGCCTGAAGGCGGCCGGCGGCGTGGCTACCACCGAGGATGCTGTCAAGTACTACTGCCTGATCAAGGAGGTGCTGGGCGACGAGTGGCTCACCAACGAGTACTTCCGCCTCGGTGCCTCGCGCTTGGCCAACCACCTGCTCAGCGACATCCTCGGCAAGGAGACCAAGTTCTTCTAAGACTGAATTTAATCATTTGCAATGGAATATTGGATAATCATTAACGGAGCGGCCCGGGGACCGTATCAGCTGCATGAGCTTACGACCCGGGGCTGCACCGCCTCTACCCCCGTGTGGCGCGAGGGACTCCAAGCGTGGAGCCCCGCCGCCACTTTGCCCGAGTTGCAACCTTTATTCGCCGAGCCTACCGTCATCGACGTGCATGCCCAGGAGGCCACTTTCCCCGAGACTGACGAGGAACTGCTTCAACATGTCCTCGATCAAAGCGAGGAGGCTTACCAGCGCAAGCAACACGCCGACGACCTCGACGAGCGTCTGCGTCGCGCCGTGCCGCCTCGCAAGCCACCCCTCCACCCCTCGCCGGTACGCAACCCCCGCAATCGCCATATGGGCAGTCATATTACGGTCAGCCACGTTACGAGTCAAATCGTTATCCTCAGTCGCCGTATCAGGAGAAATGCCCTCCCACCTATCTCGGGTGGAACATCGCGGCCACGCTGCTGTGCTGCATCCTCACGGGCATCTTCGGCATCATCGCCTCGGGACAGGTGAAAAGCCGATGGGAAGCTGGCGACGTGCAAGGCGCCAAGCGCGCCTCGGAGCGCGCAGCGAGCTGGCTGATCGCTGGAATCGTGGTAGGCGTGATCTGCTCGGTGTTCTCCTTGATTATCGGCATGAGTGGTGGAATATAATGGACCCGCGGCGACCCACCGACGTTGGCTGGCCTTGGCCCTGACGGCCGTGGTGGCATTCGTGGCGCTGCTGCTGATTGCTCCCGAGGGAGCGCCGTTTCTGCGCTGTCCGTTCAAGATGATGACGGGCCTGGATTGCCCGGGATGCGGCTCGCAGCGCGCGTTGCAAGCTTTGTTCCATGGCCATCTGTCTCAAGCTTGGGCCTACAACCCCTTGACCCTCATCGGATTGCCCATCGTGGCCCTCTACCTCGCCCTCGAGGCCGTCACCCACAAGCAAAACGCGACGCATCGCCTTTACCGCGTCCTTTATTCCACCCCCGCTATCCTCGCTTGGCTGGTGATTATCATCGCCTGGTGGGTATTTAGGAATATTTAGCTAAGGTGTGCAATAAGGTTGCTCATATCCAGTATTACCTTTGCATCAGAAAACAATAAAAAAACTACATAAACTATGGCAAAAAAAATAGCAGTCAATAAGAAGGAGGAAAAAGATCCCAAGGTAGCGCGCCTTGAGGCCCTACAGGCAGCCATGAAGAAAATCGACAAGGATTTCGGCGATGGCACCATCATGAAGCTCGGCGACGACAAAGTGCAAAACGTGGAGGTGATCCCCACCGGATCGATCGGCCTGGACTTCGCCCTGGGCGTGGGCGGCTACCCCCGCGGCCGCGTTGTGGAGATCTTCGGTCCCGAATCGTCGGGTAAAACCACCCTCGCGATCCACGCCATCGCCGAGGCCCAGAAAAACGGCGGTATCTGCGCCATCATCGACGCCGAGCACGCGTTCGACCGCTTCTACGCCGAGAGCCTGGGCGTCGACGTCGACAACCTGTTGATCTCACAGCCCGACAACGGCGAGCAGGCCCTGGAAATCGCCGAGCAACTGATACGCTCGTCGGCGATCGACGTGCTCGTGGTCGACTCAGTGGCCGCTCTTACTCCCAAGAGCGAAATCGAGGGCACTATGGGCGACCGCAACATGGGCTTGCAGGCACGCTTGATGTCGCAGGCAATGCGCAAGTTGACCGGAACCATCGCCCGCACCAACACGCTGTGCATCTTCATCAACCAGCTGCGTGCCAACATCGGCGCCATGTTCGGCCCCTCGGAGACCACCACCGGCGGCAACGCACTGAAATTCTACTCGTCGGTGCGCATCGACATCCGTCCCAGCACGTCGATCAAGGACGGCGACCAGACGGTAGGTCGCTTGACCAAGGTGCGCGTGGTGAAGAACAAGGTGGCGCCCCCGTTCCGCAAGTGCGAGTTCGACATCATGTTCGGCGAGGGCATCTCGCGCACGGGCGAGATCATCGACCTCGGCGTGGAATACGACATCATCAAGAAGAGCGGCTCGTGGTTCAGCTACGACGGCTCCAAGCTCGCCCAGGGACGCGAGGCCGCCAAGCGCGTCGTGGCCGACAATCCCGAGCTCGCCGAGGAATTGGCCGCCAAGATCCTCGAGGCGATGAAGAACGCCCCCAAGAAAAAAGGCAAGAAACCGGCCGTGAAGAAAGGCAAAGACGATGACGAGGTAGAGAGCCCCGACGAGCAGCCCGTTGAGAACGAAATCGACGAGGCCGCCATGGAGGAGGACGACGAGTTCGGCGACCTCCAGTTCGACGAGGACTAACCCCCCACCACCCTCGGTCCCCCTCGAGCAG
>JAJBVP010000029.1 GCA_020859755.1 Bacteroidales bacterium
GGGCGAGGGTGCCTGCCACGCGCCGGGCGGCGCGGTTGTTGACGTAGGGGTGGGGTAGGGCGTCGTTGCGCCAGAGGATGGAGTGGTACTGGGCGGCGATGGTGTCATAATCGAGCGAGCTGGCTTGGGCGATGGCGTGCTGGATGGAGGCGATTAGGGGCTCGATTTCCAGGTCGTCGCGGCCGAGGATTTGGGCCAGTGACACGGGGTTGGGGGCGTCGGATAGGAAGCGCGTCTGGTTGACGTTGATGCCGATACCGGCGATTGACCAGTCGATGAATTGGCCCTGGAGGGAGTTTTCGATGAGTATGCCACCGAGCTTACGGTCGCCGTAGTAAACGTCATTTGGCCACTTCATGCGCAGCCTGTCGGGGTGGGGGACGATGCGCGACAGGGCGTTCCAGGTGCCTATCGACACCCATAGGGAGAGGGTCCACTGCTGGCTGGCTTTAAGCTCGTGAGGACGAATCAGCATCGAGAACGAGGCGTTTTTGCCTGGCTCCGATTCCCAGGAGTTGCCGCGCTGGCCCCGGCCGGCGGTTTGGCGCAGGGTGGCGACCACGGTCCACGGCTCAAGGGGCTCCTGCGCAATCATCGAGCGCAGGGCTGAATTGGTCGAGGGGGTCTCGGGGAGCCAAGTGATGCTCATTGGATTGAGATCGTGCGGGAGTGGTCGTCGGGGTTCTCGGTGATTGTGACGCGCACGGTGTCGTCGGGGAGGAGAGCCTCGATGCGCTCGGGCCACTCCATCAGGCACAGGGCACCCGAGTCGAAATAGTCCTCGATGCCCATGTCGAGGGCCTCCTCGAGGGTTTCCAATCGGTAGAGGTCGAAGTGGTAGATAAGCTCGGCGGTGGTGTCGGAGCGGTACTCGTTGACGATGGCGAATGAGGGGGATGAAGTTTCCTCGGAGTCGACGCCGAGGGCCTCGCTCAGGGCGTTGATGAAGGTGGTTTTGCCGGCGCCCATCTCGCCGTAGAAGGCGAAGACGGTGGCGTCGCCCATAAGGTTGACAAACTCGCGAGCGGCCTGGGGCAGCTCGTCGAGGGATTTGACGGTGATTGTATGTTTGGCCATAATGTGGTGGTTATCTGGGGGTAAGGGTAATCAGGGGGATGAGCATCTCCTCCATGGAGATGCCGCCGTGTTGGAACGTGCCGGTGTAGTACTGCACGTAGTAGTTGTAGTTGTTGGGGTAGGCGAAGAAGTCGCGGCCGCCGGCGAAGATGTAGGCGCTGGAAACGTTGGGGGACGGGAGGCCGTACTGCTCGGGGCGCTTGATTTCGTAGACTTGCTTGGGGTTGTAGGCGAGGTTTTTGCCCACCTTGTAGCGGAGGTTGGTGTTGGTGGCCTTGTCGCCAACGACCTTGATAGGGTTTTCGACACGGATGGTGCCGTGGTCGGTGGTAAGGATCACTTTGTAGCCCTTGTCGGCGATGCGTCGGAATATGTCGAGCACCGGGGAGTGTCGGAACCACGACTTGGTCAACGACCGGTAGGCGGCGTCGGTGGAGGCCAATTCGCGTATCATTTTCGACTCGGTGCGGGCATGGGATAGCATGTCGATGAAGTTGATTACCACGACATTGAGGTCGTTGACCTCGAGGTTGGAGAAGTCCTTGAGCAGCTTGGCCGCGGCGGGAGAGTCGTTGACCTTGTTGTAAGAGAAACGGCAACGGCGACGGTAGCGCTCGAATTGCGTGGCGATCAGCGGCGACTCGTTGAGGTTCTTGCCCTCCTCCGAGTCCTCGTCGACCCACAGCGTGGGGAACATGCGGGCGATCTGCAGTGGCATGAGGCCTGAGAAGATGGCGTTGCGGGCGTATTGCGTGGCGGTAGGGAGGATTGAGCAGTAGAGGTCCTCCTCCTCGACGTTGAACATCTCGGTGAGCATCGGTTTGACCGTGCGCCACTGGTCGAGGCGGAAGTTGTCGATGACGATCAGGAAGGTCTTTTCGCCCTTGTCGAGCAGGGGGAATATCTTGCGCTTGAACACGTCGGGCGACATCAGGGGGCGATCCTTGGCGTCGGGCTTCGTCACCCAGGTCTCGTAGTTGCGCTTGACGAATTTGTAGAACGCGGTGTTGGCCTCGGCCTTCTGCATCGACAGCAACTCGTCCATGTTGGTTTCGGTGGAAGCAAGTTCCATCTCCCAGTAAACCAGCTTTTTGTACAACTCGCGCCAATCCTCGAGCGTGTAGGAATCGTTGATCTGCGAGGTGATGCGGGTGAACTCCTGGCGGTAGTCGTTGGAGGCTTGCTCGGTGACGAGGGCGGCCGAGTGGAGGTTCTTTTTGATCGAGAGGAGAATTTGGTTGGGGTTGACGGGTTTGATGAGGTAGTCGGCGATTTTGTTGCCAACAGCCTGATCCATAATGTTTTCCTCCTCGCTTTTGGTGATCATGATCACGGGAGTCTGGGGCACCTCCTGCTTGATGAGTGAGAGTGTTTCGAGGCCGGTGAGACCGGGCATGTTCTCGTCGAGGATGATGAGGTCGAACGGTTGCGACTGGGCCAGGTCCAGGGCGTCGCGACCGTTGTTGACGGTGGTGACGAGGTAGCCTTTGTTCTTTAGGAACATTATGTGGGGCTTAAGGAGGTCGATTTCGTCGTCGGCCCAAAGGATATGTAACTGGCTCATAATCGCGGTTTTTTAAGGGTTATCGAAGAGAGGGTCGTCACCTTCCGAGCCTTCGGGGTACTCGGGGAGGGAGGGCTTCGGTGGGGTAGCGGGTTGCGGAGCCTGGGCGGGCCGACGTTCGGCGGCCCTCTCCTCGGCTGGTTGCTGGGACGTCGGCGGAGCTTGGGCGGGCCGACGTTCGGCGGCCCTCTCCTCGTTGCTATCCTCGGGATTCTCGGGATTCTCGGGATTCTCGGGCTGGGCGGCGGCCGGTCCCGGCTCGCTCTCCAGGCTACCCTCCGTTTCGGGGGACTGGGGGCCTCTTTCCTCCTGGATATGCTCCTCCAGCTCGGGCAGGGTTTCCGGGTCGCCGTAGACCTCCGGGGGGAGGACATCCTTCTGGGCATCCATATAGTTCTGCTCCTCGAGGTAGCGGAAGTACTCGTCGAACGAGCGGCCTTCTCTCAACAGTGTTTCAAAGTTCTTGACGGAGATGATGATGGGACGCACCTGCCGCGGGATCTGCAACTGGGTATCGTCGGCCATCACGCGACGGTAATGGTCGAGCTGCTCCATGTTGTCGAATCCCTTTATTATAAGCATTCCGAGGCGTCCAAAGTTCATTTGCTCGAGGTCGAAATCGCGCACTACGAAGGTGTTGAAGTTGTGTCGGGCGATGTCGAATAGGAGTTGGTTGGAGCTTACGGAGTCGATCGGGAACGTCAAGACGAGCAGTTGCGGGTTGGCGGGGTTTAGCTCGAAGTTGGCCAGCGAGTCGTTGGCCACTGCCGTGGAATCGTTGGTAAGTCGCATGTCCCAGAGCATGCCGCGGGTGTTGGTGACGCCGCTCTGGAGCTGCCGACCCTTGGCCAACTGCTTGAGGTAGGACGACGCGAGCGGGGTGATGTCGGTCTCGGGATACAGCTCCAGCAACTCCTTGAGGGTCGACTGGAACTTCTCGGTGTCCTTGTCGGTGACGTAGCTCAGCGCCTCGATGAACATGAATTTGGGCATCAGCTTGCTCATGGGGAACTTCTGGCGCATCTCCTGGTAGGCTCGGTGTACGGCGGCGTTGTTGTTGTCGAGGTAGGCCTCGTAGGCGGCGTCGTACATCGCCTCCTGCTGCGCGTCCATTGCCTTGAGGTTCTCCAGGTAGCGCGGGTCGGTCATGGCCTGGCCGTATTTCGACTCGGGGAACTCCTGGACGATCAGCTTGCGATACTTCTCGGCCTCGGCGGTGTTGCCTTGGCGGGCGTACATCAGGTAGAGGTTGTAATAGGTGTCCAAGCGGTACACGTTGTCGGGGTAGCGCGTCAACAGGCGGTTGAACTCGCTTTCGGCAGCAGGGTAGTCCTCCAATTTGTCCTTGAGAATCACACCCATGTTGTACAGGCCCTCCTGGATGATGTCGTTGCAGGTGGCGCGCTCGGCGTCGGTCTTGGGGATCTGCTTGAGGTAGTATTCGGGGAAGTGAGGGTCGTTCTCGTGCTCGGCGGCCTCCTTCTGCTCCTTGGTCATCTCGGAGCCCTCCTCGCCCTCTTCGCCTTGCTTTTCCTCGTCTTCGTCCTCGTCTTCCGACGATGAGAATTCGCTCATGTCGAACGACGACTTGTTCCTCCTTCGCCAGTCGTCCTCCAATTTGCGGGAGCCCCAGCGCTTCTGGAAGTCGGTCTTGCCGGCGTTCTTCGACGACGTGTTGTAGAAGTACCACGAGTCGTCGGTGTTGAGGGTGAACGTCTGCGGCGCGGTGGAGCTGTTCAAGGTCGACCCTTGGGCCTCTTGCTCAGCGAGATACGCCTCGCGCTTGGCGGCCTCCTCCTCCTCTTTCTCCTTCTTCTTGAGGTCGTCGATGATCTTGTTGATGATCTTGAGTTGCTCCTCCTCGCTCATGTTGGAGAGCTTGAGCAGGGAGTCGTTGAGGGTGACGTTTTGGGAGTATAGAGCCAGCTCATCAAGCACGTCGGAGCGCTTTTTGAGGGTCTCGTAGTTGGGGTAACTTTCTGGTAATTGGGGAATTGCCTCGGAGAAGCAGGGCTGCGCCAATTCGTATTGGTGACGCTCGTAGTACAGCTGGCCCAGGGTGATCTGGGCGATGGCCTTGTCGATGCCGTTGCGGGTGGATTTCTCGCAGGCAATCACGTAATTTTCAATGGCTTGGGTGGTGTCCTTGCGCGACAGGTAGAGGTTGCCGATGGCGTAGTACACTTGGTCGAGGTATTGGGCGTTGCGGTCGTAGCGGGTCATGCGCTTGAGGGCCTTTACCTCTGGCTCGATGTTCTCGCCGGTGTACACCTCGCTCTGCTTGATGCGGGCGTTGAATTTGGTGCGGTAGGTGGCCGACTGGGCGGATCCGGCCTTCTTGAACGCCTCGTAGGCCTCGGCCTTCTTGCCCAGGCGGGCGTAGACCTGGCCCAAGAGGAACCACAGGCGCGTCTTCTGGGCACCCTTGGCGTACTTGATGGCTTGCTGCAGATAAGGCACGGCCGGCTCCAACTCCTTGGAGCGCAGGTAATAATCGGCGTAAGCGAAATTGTACTGGCCGCGCAGGGTGTTGTTGGTCAATTCATCCTGCTTCAATCGCTTCAGGATCGTCTCGCCCTCAAAAAGCCAATCCATTGAGATGTAGCTCTTTGCCTGCCATATCTTGGCCTCGGTCACAGTCGTGGGCAACCACCAGAAATGCTTGGAGATGTAGAAAAAAGTGGAGGCCGCGCCCAGGAAGTCGCCGTTGTAATACTGGCTGCGGCCCATCATCATCCACGCGTTGTGGAGGAACGGGTTGTACTCGTCGCGCTTGAGCCACAGCTTGTACTCGTCGCTCTGCTTGCCCGACTTCTTTTTGGGCCGCTGCTTGATCGAGCGCAACTGGATGGCCTTCTGCGCCTTCTCGATCGAGCGCGTGAAATCGCCCGTGGGCTGCGGCGCCTTCGAGTCCTCCTTCGCCTCAACGGGGTGCATGTAGAGCAGTTGCTGCGAATAATCGTCCTCGTAGGCCGACTCCATCTCCTGTAGCGTCTCCTTGTAATGGGTGTCGCCGTTGTAGTAGATGTTGTAGCGCGTGATGAACGCCGTGTAATTGCGCGTCGAAGCCGTGTTCTTTTTCAGCGAGCACGCAGGCAGCAGAGCCGCGACCACAACGATCGCGGCCAACGTCCACGCTTTGGCCCTGGCACAAACATTCTTCACATTCATTTAACGTAAAACCGCCCCCCTATATTGCATCCCCGCCCCCAAGAAC
>JAJBVP010000155.1 GCA_020859755.1 Bacteroidales bacterium
AAAGTGAACGGATATGGCCGTTTTGGGTGGGTGGATATACTCCGTTTTTTGCACCGGTGTCAACACAACAGATAAGAGTTGTTTCAATTCCGTTCTCCAGTTGTTCACCTGACGGGTCCAGTCGGCAGAGGTTGTCTGGGCTTCCATCCGTAACTCGTCCATCGTGCGTTCTGTGACGGCTATATTCCACACAAGGTTTTCTATCCTCTGGTTCGTAGCCTTCAAGGTTTCGTTTAGGCTCTTGCCAACCTCATAGGCATTGGCTTCCTGAATGCCATCATCTAACTGGGCATTATCCAAGCCCAAATCAAAATCTTTGTCGTTCAATTTCTTTGCCATAGTTGTAGTGTTTAACGTGACATTCCTTTTTTCCTGACGGGATGTATGAACTTGGCTTGTGCAACACAGCGGCGAGCAAAGGCGAGGTCATCTTCATCGTCCTTGCGTCCGTCCCACGGCGATTGGTCGCTGCTGCCGCCACCACCGCCGGAAGTTTCTATGCTCGTAGCAGCGTCTAAATAACCAACGAAAAGGTTTACGGCGCAGTCTTGCAGTGTGTGCCAGTTGGAAACCTCATAGGAATCGAACTCCGTCTCGAATAGTTCAAGCACAGCTTCGGGAATGAAGCAGCGGTTGTCGGTGCCTGTAAACCTGTATTCTGCAGTACCGGGCACATACTTGGTATAGTCGCGGGGCTTTACAACTGGTTGGGGTTTGGGCTTCTGCACTTCCTCGGAAGGCCTCTTGTGCTTGCTTGCAGGCGTTACAACTGGTGTTGTGGTTGTAGGCTGGAACTTGCGCTTGGCCTGCTCCTGTTTCTGCTTCTCGTTATGAAGTGTCTGCCAGGTGCTGCATAGGCGGGAAACTGTCAAGCCGCGTGAAAGTTCGGATGCCTTGAAGCGGCAACGGTTGAGTATAAGGGCGTAACCGCGAACCTCACCTTTGCTGTCCTGCCTTGCAGTGACAGAGTAACCCTTCTTCTCTATGCGCTTGAAGTAGTCCGCCAGGTCGAACTGCTTCATGTCGCGCAGTACATCATAGCAATCGTCCGCAACCATCTTGACGCGCTCGGCGTGTATCTCCTCCGCCGTTTTCCAACCGCGTTTCAAGTCCACGGCTTGCGCTGCCCAGATGGCGCGGAGGTGGATGTAATGGTCGTTGTTCAAGTTGCCGTCCTTGTCAATTCGGCAAACAGCAACGTGGATGTGAGGTATCTCGCTCTCGGATTCAAAATGCAAGCAAGACTCCAGCTTGCTGTTGGTAAGATTGGTCGGTCGGGAAATCACTTTATCATCGTTGGTGTAGATGGCGAGTTTGTCAAACTCGGCCAGATATTCCTTCAACAGGTCAGTCCAATCTTGCATGGAAAAGTCCTTGGTGTGTTGCTTCTCCGGACTCAACACAAGACTGATGACGGAGTTCTTGATGTGTCGCGGATAACGCGCAACGGTGTTCTGTATGACTTGCCAGATGCCAGTTGAATCAAGTCCCTCCGGCATCAGGTTGCTGTACAAGTGGAATATCTTGTCGGGATGTTTCTTGTTGGCCGACTCGCCTGTCATGTATCTCACGGCGTTGTGTCCGTGTGCAATTGCTTTCGCCTTACCTATCATAGATTATTTGCTTTTGGTGTTGGAGGATTGTTGCTCAGATTTCTTCCCACGGTTGCTCGGCGGGCAGTCCCTACCTTGCACCTCGGTGATAAATTCCTTGCAGGCCTGGGCAATGTTGTTCACGGCTTTCATCCACTGCAACATGTTGGGTACGTGATGAAACATCTGCTCTTTCTCCGCCTTGGTCATCTTGTACATGGCGTGGAGAAAGTTCACCATGTCGGAACGGCAAGCGGAAAGGGTGTCGAGCTTCTGCTCCTGCTCTTCGGTTATGCGAAGGCGCGGCTCATAGCCCAGACATCTGGCGCGAACATAGTCCGCCTCTTTCAATCCACATCGTGCTGCGATGGCCAATGCCTCGGCTTTCTGCCGTGGGGTTACTCTCGCGCGAAGCACCGGCTGCGTGCTCGGCTTCTTCGGCGTATCATTAGAAATGGTGTTTCTAATCTTGCTCATAGAATTGGTGTATTAGAAAAACATTGCCTGTGAAAAAAGAAACAGAAGGTGCGAGCCTGCGAGTACTTCTTCTGCAAGCCCACTGGTGGGTGAAGCAGCGAGTTCGCATTTGGGCCACATCACCGCTAAGCGGGGGTGTAGCACAAAGGCATAACTCGCAATACTAAAGTATTGAAAATTGTTAAAACCCTCTACTCGCATCTTCTGTTCCGTAAACTTACTTGGGGTTCAACTTAAAGCTGGTACGACTACCAACATGGCGCTTGACGCGGTGTTAAGTTCCGTCTGATTGAGGACATCACCCATACTCTGGAGAAGGGCCCTGGCGCGAGTGTTGCGATGCAGCATGTGTCTCTTGACACGCTCTTCAACGGTCAAAGACGTATCTTCCTTGTAGCTGCCGTTGAGATAGTCGTTGAGCACCTGGCGTTCGGTAACGTCCAATTGCATTGGGTCGCTCTTGCCCTGAGCAATGTTCATCACGACCTTCATAGCATCGGCCTGATGCCAGTTCAGCTGTTGAAGGAACTGCACCTTAGCCTTACCCGCCAACAGACGCTTGTCTGCACGTGAGAGGTTCTTAATGGCGTTGTTGGTGCTGGTAGAAGAGGAACGGGAAGTTGTTGTACGCTGGGTAGAACTGCCCTGCGTGGTTGCAGCGGCATTGTCGGTCTGCTGTGTGTTGGAATTGGAGTTATCCATGTTGTTCGGTTTTGATGTGTTGTTCGGAAGGATGTTCACTGCGGCATCTGCTGCTTCCGTTTCAGCGTTAGCCTGAGGGTAATCATTTGGCATAGGCAAATTGATTTGGGGGTTAGACAATGTGGTTATTCTTTCGGGCGATTCTTGGAAGAAAGCAGTCGGCGAATGTCAGACAGCGCGTACATGCAACGCTTGCCAACCTTGGATGGCTTCAAGTAACCGCTCTTGTCCCATGACCAGAGTGTGGTCTGAGACACTTTGCACATCTCGGCTGCTTGTGCCTTGGTCAGCCAGGTTTCTTCTACATCCTGTTGCTGTTGCAACTCGTGAGCTTTCATCTCCTGGGCTTTCTCAATGAGGCGGTCGGCGAAGTTCACAAGGTCTTCACCCGTGACCTCGAACTTCACTCTGCCGCCGGCCTCAATCATAGAATACAAATCCATTCAACAATCTTTTGTTTTTCGGTTTCACGTTTTCGGCTATTGTTAGTTTATCAAGTTTACAAGTTCAATCTTCATGTCATCGTCAATGGTGCGGTATCTGGCGAAAGCCCTGCTGCCTTCTGTGTGGCCAGACATCGAGCCTATCAGGTTCGGGTCTTTCACCTGTTTGTACAGGTTGCCAACAAAAGTCCTTCTTGCCATGTGGCTGCTTGCTATATCACAGATACGGTGCTGCACTTCTTCATGTGTCTTAGGGTCTATAACAGAGACCACTCGCGTAATATCTGCTTTCACCAGCAATTCGCGGATATAACTGTTGTACAGTCCAAGTGATATATGAGGGAACAGAGTTCTTGTTCCTCTCGCCTTGAAGCGTTCAAGCAACGTCTTCGCTTTCTCGTTAAGTGGAACACGCACCATGCGACCAGTCTTCTCGCGCGTCTTGGCTGGCACATACTCAATGTAACCGTCAATGACATTGTTAAGCGTGAGACGAATCAAATCTCCGTGCCGACATCCAATCAGACACTGGAAACAGAACATGTCCCGATAAACAGCCAGCACAGGGTTGTCGGTCAGGTCAAGCTCATAGATAAGGTTACGCTCCTCCAATGTCAGGAAATATGGCGTTCCATAAATCACTTTCGGCATATCGTATCTGTCGAAAGGATTGTTAGTGGTGGCACCTTGTTTGATGCTCCACTTGAAAGCTGTGCGCAATCTTCCCATCAGGCAAGCAAGGGTGTTGCCTTTGCGCTCGCCCTTTGTCACGGTCTTCTCTACATCTTTGTAGAGTTGCGGGTAACGTTCCATATAAGTGGCCTCGTTGGTGATATAGTGCTCAAACATCCGTAGGTCGTCACCTGTCATGGTATCAACGCACAGATGGTACTTGGCTTTCTTGCCCACTCGATGCTGATAGCGTTCAAAGCGTTCAATCATCCCGACAAGCGACAAGTAGGTGCGACGTTGTGTACCTGACGGAAAATGTTGGTTAAGGTATTTGTTCGTCCAATATATCAAAGACACATTGACGCACTCCTTGCCGGACATCCGGTAAGCATTGGGATGGTGGTAAGCGAATATCAGTTTTTTCAGCCACTCACTATCAGCACCGATGTAGTACTCCTTTGTTATCAGAAGGCTTATCTCCTGCACAGAGCGGTCGAAGTCTGCGCGGACTTTGTCTGCCACGAGTGAAACCCTTGGCTTGTACCCTTGCCGCTCAGGGCTCCAGTAGTTGGGATTGATGGTCAACTCGCTCGCGGCTTTGAAGTCTGTCTGACCGTCCCTTACACGAAAGTAGACCGTGGACTTCACATTGGCCGTGTCTTTCTTCGTGCTTTTGCGTATCAAAGCTGTTACTCTCATTAGTCAATGGTCTTTATAATGTTGTTCTTGATTTCGTCATCAATGACACGGTAACGTGCGAAAGCCTTGCTGTTATAACAGTGGCCTGTCATCGAACCAATCAGATTAGGGTCTTGTACTCTTTTGTACAGGTTGCCGATGAATGTTCGTCTGGCGATATGACTGCTGGCAAGTTTGCAAATGGGATGCTGTTCCTCCTGTCGCGTCTTGGGATTGAGTATCGTCACCTTGCGGTCAACGCCAGCCAAAGCAAGCAAGACCTGAATGTCATAGTTGTATGAACGCTTGTCATGCAGCGGGAATAGTGTGTCTGTGGTAGCATCTACCCTTGCAAGTATCTGCTTGGCTTTCTCTACAAGTGGAACCCGGATTGCCGTGCCGATACCTCTGTTGAGGGTTTTGGATGGAATGTATTGAAGGAACTCTCCATCAACATTCTCCTTGCGCAGTCTGCACAAGTCTCCGTATCGGCAACCGACAAGACATTGGAACACGAACATATCACGATGCTCTGCCAGGCGGACGGGGAACAAGGACAAGTCAAGCTCCAGCAGTCGGTCTCGCTCCTCAATGGTAAGGAAATATGGGACGTGGAAGTCGTGGCCTTCCATGTCGAAGCTCTTGTAGTCAAGGCATGACATCAAGCCTTTGCGTACAGCCCAGTTGAACACGCCATTGACACGAACCATTGTGCTGTTGAACGCATTGGGAGATAGGCCTTGCAGATGCTTGACTTGATGTTCGAAGGGTAAGAACACGTCCGGGTGCTCCTTATAAAAGGAATACTCGTTATGGATGTATGAGCGAAACTCGCCCAACACCTCGATGGTGGCATCATCGGCATAAAAGTGAAACTCGGGTCTGTCCTCAACTACCTGAACCCAATGAACAAACCTGGCTACCTTGTTGGCTATGGTTTGCAGGGTGCTGATGGTCTTGCTACTGAGGTTGTTCTCCCTGATATAGGCTTTGACCAGTTCTTCCACCGTTACTTTCTGCTTACTGTTCCTCTTGCCCTGCCGCTGTTCCGGCACTGCTGGATAGGTCTCGGGGTGAAGGAAACGCTTCACCGCAGACTTCAACCATTTAGCATCGGCCTCTCCCTGGTAGTCGTTCTCTACAAACGTAACCAAGGCTTTCAACTGCCGATTGAACTGCTCGCGCTGCTCTTTCGGAACAAGTGAGGTGTTTTTATATCCCTGCCGTTTGGAATCCCATAGGTCAGGGATAATGGTGAGTTCAGTCACCACT
>JAJBVP010000268.1 GCA_020859755.1 Bacteroidales bacterium
GGGTTGAGGGGGTAGTGGGGTAGGGAGAAGTAGTCGTCTTTGCCGAACATACCCTTGTTGAAGTGGGAGTAGAGCAGGTAGAAGCGGGCGCGGGAGAGGTGGAAGTTGGCGTAAAGGTTCATCATGGGGAAACCGCCCACCTCCACCTCGTTCTGCGTGTGGAATGACATAGTGGCCGGCTGATACGCGAGTCCCTTGTACTTAGTGTAATAGTCGCAATCGACGCCCAACTGCACCGACAGCACCTTGGCTACCTTGAACAGCACGTAGAGATTGGAGTAAACGGCGAATTTCGGCAGCGGGATCACGCGGTCGTTGGACGACGTCTGGTAGGTCAAACGGTTGTCCCAGTGGAGGCCTCGCCACTTGAAGTTTTGTTGCAGTTGCAGGCTTAGTATCTGAATCGAGGAGCCTTCCTGAGCGGGCAGGGAGTTGTCGTCGAAGTAGACGTAATTCTGCACATTCTCTACGGCGGCGGTGATCTTGGTGAAGGAGAATGGGACGATGAGGGTACCACCTATGCGGAAGCGGCGCTCCTTGCCGAAGTCGTTGTCCCAGATGAAGTGGTTGCTCACGTAGTGGTTCATCAGGTAAGGGGCCTCTTGATTGGTGAACGTGCCGAAAGCGGTGATTGTCACGGAGTCGCGCAGGAGGAAGAACTTGGTGGACAATCGGCCGTCGACCTTGATATCGGCTGCGACGGGGCCGGCGATACCCAATTCGGCGGTGCCCTCGTAGGTGAGCAACGAGCCGTGTTGCTTGGTCAGCTGGGCGCCTACCCACAGGAGGTTGTCTTTCTGCTTCTCCTTCACGCGGGAGACGGGGTAGGGGGTCAACGTTTCGGGTACGGGGTCCATGCGGTAGACGGTGTCGAGTGTCTGGTGGTAGGAACGCAGCTGATGGGTGATGTAGGCTCCGAGACCTGCTTTGGCGTACTTGTGGAAGCCCTCGAGCAGGGAGATGCCGAGGGTGTTGGTAATGGTGGAGTAGGTGGTGCGGTCGCGGGTCTTGGTGGGGTCGAGGTAGGTTGCGTCCCAGAAGTTGGTAGCCTCTCCCGAAGCGTCGTTGCGGAAGAGGTGCTTGCCGTCCTTGTAGTTCAATGTCCACACGAAACTGGTAACAGGGATGTACTCGCGGGCGATCACCGAGTCGTTTTCGTCGCGTTCCTCACGCCAGTGGCCCACTTTGTATCGGGAGTTGAGGTACAACTCGCCGCCCACGATTTTGGAGTGGGCCGAGGATAGATTGGTGGGGATGGTCTTGGTGTCGATGCTTGTGGAGCCGCCCTGCACCTCGGCAGGGTCGGTGATATAGAGGTCGTTGGTGATTCCGCCGTTCTCCTTGTTGAGCATATTGTAGTGCACCCAAAATCCTTGGAACTCAAATCGGTCGCCCATATACGAGCCTGAGAAACCCCAATTCAAGTGCTTGTCGGCCTGATAGTTGTACATACCCTTGGAGTAAAGGTAGTCGACCATGGCGCCCACTTGCGTGCGCTTGTTGGCGTTGGCCGAGAAACGGCACGAGAGCAGGTCTTGGGTCGTCTGTTTGCCGCCGCCCGTGTTGTAGGTGAGCAGCGTCATGGGGATGCGGGTGTTGTAGAATTTTTGGTTGGCCAGCGAGGGGGTGTAGGGGGCGAGGGCGTCGCGGAAGAAGAAGTCGCTCATGGCCGGGCGCTCCATCCATATCATGTTGATGCCCTCGTTGCCGTAGTTGCCGGTTGTGGCGTAGGCGTCGCTCACGGCCGATGGGATTGACATCATGCAGTAGTTGACGTAGGAAGTGTCAATGTCGGCTGGCTCGTGGAGGCCAAGCGGTGGCAAGATAGTCCAGGCGTAGCTTGGGGCGATCTCCTGAGGCTTTGCGCCGCGTGCCCCAAGGGGTAGCAAGGAGAAGATGAGCACGCCGAGGATGGTGGCCCATAATCGTGATTTGTGGAGGTAATACGCTGTCGTGCAGTCGATTAAGCTCATCCTAAGGGGATATTCGTGAAATTGATGAGAGAAAGCCGATTAGAAGATCTTGATTGGCGGGATGTAGTGCTTGGGACGACGCTTGAGGTCGACCATGATAGAGTCGAGGTCGTCGATCACCTGGTTGATTCCGTCGTAGAGCTTGCGGTCGTTCATTAGCAAGCCGAGCGAGGAGTTGGGATTGTTCAACTGGGCTGTCAACTCCTTGAGGCTCTGAGTGGTAGCGGCCAGGTTCTGAAGGGTTTCGTCGATTGGGGCCTGATTGAGGGTGTAGGTGAGCGAGTCGAGGTTGGCGGTGAGGTGTTCGGCGTTGACTCCCACAGTTTGGAGCGACGACATCATGGGAGGGAGTGCCTGTACCGAGCGGTTGAGGGCCCGGGTGGTTTGCTCAAGGTTGGCGGTGATGGGGCCCAAGCGGCGCACGGCCTCAAGGAGCGCGGGGTCGCCGGCAAGGGCGTTGATCGAGGTCATCAGCGAGTCGACCTTGGGGAGTATAGATGACACGGCGGGAAGCAGGTCGGTGCTCACAGCGTCCATCATTCCCGAGGGCACCTCGGCAATGAGCTCGTCGCCCACGTTGTGGTAATCGGGGTGGGATGAGAACTTGAGCTCGATGGAGGCAGTGCCGAGGAGGTCGCTCACCAGAAGGGCCTTGGTGTCGCGTGGCACTTTCAACTTCTTGTCGAGGGAAAGCTCCACCTTCACGTGGCCGGGGTTGTTGAACTCGTATTGGATGTCGCGCACCAAGCCCACCTTGAAGCCGTTTACGGTGACTGGGGCCGACACGGCGAGTCCTTGCACATTGGTGTAGGTGGCGTAGTAATAGTTGGCGGCCTTGAACACGTTGATGCCTTTTAGGTAGTCGATACCCACGAACAGGAACGCCAATGCGAGCAAAACGCAGGCTCCGATTATCACTTCTTTGCGAAATAACTTCTTCATGTCTCTGATTGGTTGTTAAGCGCTTAAGCTATTTGACACGCTTGTCGCCACGGAAAGTGGTGATGAACGCGTCGGGGAATTTTTCTTTGATTTTACGTAATATTTTTTCGGCCTCTTTCCACGTGCGGGCTTCTCCGTAGGTGTACTTATAGACTCCCTTGTCGATGTAGTAACTAACAGGATACAAGCCTTTGAACTGGCGCGAGCCTTTCTCGTAGAGGCGGTTGGAGGTGAGAAATTGCACCTTGTAGAGGGTGACGTCCTTATCGGCAGTGGTGGGGGCGGGTACCTCCTTTACTTGCTCTTGCTTGGCCTTCTCTTCCTTGGCTTGTTTCTTCTTGTCCTTTTTCTTTTTGTCCTTGGATGAATCTTTTACCTGTTGGTCATCGCCTGATTGGGCCGTCGAACGCCGGGTCTCCAAGGCATCCGCTGACGTTACTTCGGTCGCCTGGTGAGGGCCGTCCAAGTGCTGGCCCTCCAAGGCATCCGCTGACGTTTCTTCGGCCGGGTCGTCGCCTATCTCGGCTGAGGATAGAGGCTTAGTGGGGGTGACGCCGATGGAGCGGTCGTAGGAGGCTTTGTAGGAGCAGAAGGCGTCGTAGATGCCGTTGGCGAGTTTCTCCTGTCCTTTCTTGGAGTTGAGGAACTTCTCGACGTCGGGGTTGCAGATGAAGTCCAGCTCGATCAGCACCGAGGGCATGCTCGTGGCCCACAGTACCCAGAAGCCGGCTTGACGCACGCCCTTGTCGGCGCGCCCGGCCTTGGAAGTTAACTGGTTTTCAACTTCCGAGGCGAATGCCACGCTCTGCTCCATATGCTTGTTCTGCGAGATCTCAAACATTATGTAGCTCTCGGTTGACGTGGGATCAAAGCCTTGGTAGGCAGTGGAGTAGTCGCTTTCAAGAGTGATTACCGAGTTCTCTCGCTTAGCCACCTCGAGGTTGGCGTCGCTCTTGTGTAAGCCCAGGGTATAGACTGAGGCTCCCTTGACGGTGGTGCGGTTTTTGGCTTTTTTGTCGACGGAGTTGACGTGAATGGACACGAAAAGGTCGCCGTGGGCGCGGTTGGCGATGTCGGCCCGGTCTTTCAGCGAGATAAATCGGTCGGTGTCGCGAGTGTATACCACTTTCACGTCCTTCATCCCTTTTTTGACCTTCTCGCCAAAGAGCTTGGCGACGTTGAGGTTGATGGTCTTCTCGTTGGTCAATTGACCGATAGCCCCGTAGTCCTTGCCTCCGTGACCGGGATCGATCACGAGCGTGAAAGTCGCGGCCGCTGACGCCGCGAGGCATCCCAGCGCAAAGGCCGTCAGGGCCACCAGCCAGCCTCTGGCGGCGGCCGTTAACCGTAATATTGGAGCACTCATGTGGGGCTTTCTCATCAAATTTCACGCAAAATTAGAAAAATTTAGTCAAACTTTGGCCATTTTGTAGAATAATATCGGTCGCTAAAGCGTTGAATTGGTATGAAACGACTAATATTTCCTCTAATAATCCTAATGGCCGTGTTGGGGGGATGCTCCTCGAAGGCCTCTCGCGATACCGAGCCGCTCACGGTTGAGCGCCTCGACCATGCGGTTGAAAAGGGTGAGTTGGCCGACTCCCTTCGCCCGGGGATGAAGCTTTATCTGGGCGTATTGGGTATCGCCTGCACCGACGAGGCATTGGACGACTGTGTCGACGCGTTGCGCCACAATCGGTTGATCGAGGTATTCGGCCCCGATGTCGACCAGCGTCTGGGCGACTTGGCTCCCATAGAGGCAACGTTGGGAGAGGCTCGCGAGACGTTGGCGAAAGTTGCTCCCAAGGCACGCATGGACCGCGTGTACGGCGTGATCAGTCCTTATCGTCAGGGAGTTGTCACCACCGACAGCGCGGCCTTGATTGCCCTTAACTTGTATCTTGGCGAGGATTATCTTGGCTATGAGGGATTTGAGCAGTATTTTCGCCAGTCGCGAGTGAAGGAGCGGATACCTTACGATGTGGTGGAGGCAGTGGTTGCTGCCGGGTATCCTCAGGACGACGCGCGGCCGTTGACACTGCTGCAGCGAATGCTGTATCAGGGGGCGCTGGTGCATGCCACTGTGGAATCGTTGCCCAACGCTTCGCTGGCAACGGCCATTGGTGTGAGTGACGAGCAATTGAAGTGGTTCAACCAAAACGAGCACAACATCTGGCAAGCGCTGATTTCCCGCAACTTGCTGTATTCGACCGACGATCTTGAGGCGTCGCGCTTGATCGCTCCCGGGCCGGGATGCTTCGCGCTCAACGCCGACTGTCCGGCACGCGTGGGGCGCTATATCGGCTACCGCATCACCCAATCCTACCTCGAACGACACCCCGACGCTACTCCCGAAGATCTACTTTCGACGTCGTTCTACCTGGGGAGTTCCACTTTGCTCGACTCGCGCTACAACCCGTAGGGCTCGGCTGGCTCCTCGACAATGTCGGTAACTTGGGCGGTCCTAGCCTTAGACTTGTGCCGAGCATGTAGAGGCCTTTTTCGGTAAAAGAAACTAGGCCGCATAGGGATGCGGCCTCGTTGGGAGTAGAGGTTTGAGCATGAGCTTCCCCCTTTCCATAGAAGCTCATTCTCGGGGTTGTTTGGTCGATCTTGGTGGAGTTTTCTCTGCCGACGTGGAGAAGAGGATCCGAGGGTGGTGAGCGGGAGGATTGGCGTTGCGAGAGGGTTCTGGGCTGTCGGGCTGCGTGTAGGGGACCTTCGGTGGTTGAAATATATGTCATTTTTACCAATTGATGGGCCACCGCGGTAAAACCGCGAGACCCGGTGGCTGATGGAGGCTCGATAATCGGGCGTGGGCCGGATGGTGGAATTGTTGGGATAAAGGGCGCGGGTGTAGGTGGTTTCGGTTAAATTTATTAATTTTGTAGCCAAATTGTGAATATCTATATAAATTGTGACTCTAACCCCCTACTCATAGTATATGACAGAACAAAGCAAGAAATCCAAGGGCATGCTGATCGCGGTGATAGCCCTGGGCGTGTTGCTCGTGGGAGCCGTGCTGGCCATGATCCTGGTGGCAACCACCAAAACCAAGCAACTCGACGAGGCTAAGAACTTGAACGAGCAGCTTCAGTTGACCAACGAGCAGTTGCAGCTTGCCAATGAGTATCAAGCACTTAACCTTGAGTTCCAGCAATATGAGAATCAGACGCAGATGCTGGCCAACGACTCGCTAAACATTAAATATAACGCCGCCAAGCAAAAGGTGGAGAAGCTCCTCCAGGAGCTCAACAACGAGAAGACCAAGAGCGCCAAGCGTATCAAGGAGCTGGAGGGCGAGATCTCGACGCTGAAAGGCATCATGCGGCATTATGTGGCTCAGATCGATTCGTTGGGCAAGGAGAACGCTGGCCTGAGGGCTGAGAATGAGCAGATTAAGACGCAGAATCAGCAATTGTCGACGCAAGTGGCAAGCGTTTCGCAACAGAACGAGCGCTTGAACGAGCGCATGACCCTTGCCGAGAAGTTGAACGTGACTGGCGTGAAACTGACATCGCTGAAAAAGAACGGCAAGGAGGAGAAGAACATCACCAAGGCCAAGCAGTTGATGGTGACGTTCACGATCCCTCAGAACAATTCCACGCCTGTGGGGATGAAAAAGATTTACCTTCGCATTGTCAACCCCGAGGGCGACGTGCTGTCGGGAGGACCGTCATTCACGTTCGAGGGCGCCACGCTTAGTTCGACCGCGATGAAAGCGATTGAGTATCAAGGCGAGGAAGTGTCGTCAATCAAGATTTATTGGGACGTCAACACGACGTTAAACCCCGGCGAGTACACCGTAGAGCTGTTCTGCGACAACTATCGCTTGGCCTCGCGCCGCTTTACGATGAAGAAGTAGAAAGCTTTAGCCCAATCCCTTTCCTCCTATAATCCATTATTCCTATAAAAGGTAAAGGAGGAAAGGAGTAAAGGAATAAAGAAAGCCACTGAAAACTGAAGACAGAAAACTGAAGACAGAAAACTGCTCCCCTATGGATTGGCTGCAAAACTTTTACGACCAGATAGAAGCCACCGAAGTCAACACGATATCCTCGGTGTTCAAGCTCGGGCTCAGCCTGTTGCTTGGCAGCGTCGTGGGTTTCGAGCGCAAGCGGAAGGGGCAGACGGCGGGCGTGCGCACGTTCTCGATGATAGCGATGGGAGCGACGCTTGCGATGTTGCTGTCGATATACGTGCCACAGGAGTATCTTGGGCTAAAGAACGGCGACCCCGGCCGAATAGCGGCGCAGGTGATTTCGGGTATCGGTTTCTTGGGAGCCGGCGCGATTATCCAGATGAAAGGCTCGGTGCGCGGCTTGACCACGGCGGCGGGTATATGGATGGTGGCTACAATTGGTATGGCCGTAGGCGTGGGGATGTACGTTATCTCCATAATCGCTACGTGCTTGATACTCTTCGTGTTGGTTCAGATCGAGCGCTACGAGCACCGGTTGAACGCGGGTGTGGACTCGCGAATCATCCGCCTTAAGGTGCAGGGGATCGTGAAGGACATCGCCGACTATCGCGACGTGCTGCAGGGCTACCACGGGACGCTAACCAACGTGTACGTGGAATACGACTACGACGACAATATAACGCGCCTGAACCTCATTGTGTTGCTGCGCGAAAATACCGATTATATAGCATTATTTGCCTCTCTCCGTGACATTAATCCCACGTTGACAATATCGTTGGGTAATCAGGTAAGTATATGATAGCATTAACCGCGCAGGTGGCCACCGAAACGGCAGAGATGAATGTCGAGGGATTGATATCCGACCTCGCGTTTATCTTGCTGCTTGGTGCGGCCGTAACGCTGATTTTCAAGTGGATAAAGCAACCCGTGGTGCTTGGGTATATTGTAGCAGGCTTCTTGGCCAGCCCCAATTTCGAGTACTTGCCCTCGGTGACCACGATCGAGAATATCGACCTTTGGGCCCAGGTGGGCATCATCGTGATGCTGTTCTCACTGGGCTTGGAATTTAGTTTCAAAAAGCTGATGAACGTGGGAGGCTCGGGCGTGGTCACGGCCTTGATTATCATCACTGGGATGACCCTTTGTGGGGTGGTGCTAGGGCATTTGTGGGGATTCTCGTCAATCAACTGCTTGTTTCTGGGCGGCATGATTTCGATGCAGTCGACCACGATTATCATCAAGGCATTCACTGATATGGGACTGAAACAGAAGAAGTTTGCCTCGATCGTGCTTGGAGTGCTGATCGTTGAGGACCTGTTTGCCGTGGTGATGATGGTAGTGCTGTCGTCGGTGGCGATGACCAACTCGGTGGACGGCGGCGAGATGATTTACTCCATATCCAAGCTTGCTTTCTTCTTGATTATCTGGTTTTTGGTGGGCGTGTTCCTGCTGCCGTCACTGCTTAATTCCTCGCGCCGATTCCTGAACAACGAGACGCTGCTGGTGGTGTCGATGGGTTTGTGTCTGGGCATGGCGGTATTTTCGGTGATGTGCGGCTTTTCACTGGCCCTGGGAGCGTTCGTGATGGGCTCGATTTTGGCGGGCACGTCGCTCGCCGAGAGCATCGAGAAGGTTACCGAGCCGGTGAAAAACCTGTTCGGGGCCGTGTTCTTTATCTCGGTGGGAATGCTTGTGGATCCTCACACTCTTGTGGAGTACTGGAAACCGATAGTTGCGCTGTCGGCCCTGGTGATAGTGGGTGGTATAGTGTTTGGTTCGGGTGGGATGCTGGTAACCGGCCAGTCGCTGCGAGTGGCCATCGAGAGCGGCTTTTCGTTGACACTGATAGGCGAGTTTTCGTTCATCATAGCCACGCTGGGCTTGTCGTTGGGCGTGCTTGAACCGGCCTTGTACCCGATAATCGTGGCTGTGTCGGTAATCACCACGTTCACAACGCCTTACATGATAAAAGCGGCCGACCCTGCGGCAACGTGGGTGGAGCGGCATCTGCCAAAGCGGTTGCGCTTCCTGATCAATCGCTATTCCCGCAAGGCTCAGGAGGAGAGCGCCACGGTGACGCTGTGGCACACCGTCCTTCGCCGCTATGCGTGGCGAGTGATATTGTATTCTATTGTGTTGCTGGCCATGTGTTTGATATCCAAACATTTGCTGCTGCCATGGCTGGAGGAGAGATTTCTGGGATGGGGTAAGGCGTTATGCGGGTTGTTGACGTTGGCTGGTATGGCGCCGTTCCTGCTGGCATTGTCGTTGCCCGCATCGGCTCGCACCGAGCGTGACCGCCTGCTTGAGGCCAACGCGCGATTTGACGTGCCGCTGATAGTGATGACGGTGCTAAGGCTTTTTATCGCGTTGATGTTTATAATTTACGCCATAAGCGCGATATGGTCGGCGTCGATCGGTATCGCCACGGGCTTGGCGGTGTTCACGTTGCTGGTGTTCTTCTTCTCGTCGCATGTAAAGGCACGCATGCGCCGAATCGAGTCGAAGTTTTTGGACAACTTGAATGAGCGTGAATTGCGCCGCTCGGGTCGTAACAATTTGGTAGTAAGCGACTTGCATTTAGCGTATATGACTATTGGATATGGGTGCCCGTTTGTGGGTGAGCGGCTGCGTGATTCCAACCTTCGACGCTCCTACGGCGTTAATATAGTAAGCATAAGTCGCGGCGGCGAGGGTATCCCTATCCCTTCGGGCGACCAGCGGCTTTTCCCGGGCGACACGATCGGCGTGATCGGCACCGACGAACAGATCCAGCGGTTGCTGGCCGACGCCGAACGCGACGAGGCCCCCGGCGACCACCCATCGGACGTTAACCCTCAGAATTTCCGCATGACACCGCTTCAACTATCCCACGATTCGCCCTTGATCGGCAAAAGCGCGACCACGGCCAATTTGCGCCGGGAGCATACTGCACTTGTTGTGGCCCTACAGCGCGGTGAGGATTACATCCCGGTGAACGGGCAAGAGCGATTTGAGGCCGGTGATACAGTGTGGATGGTAGGTGACCCCAAACAGTTGGCAACGCTTAAATAAAAGAGTATGAAGGGGTTGCTGGCGATATTATTTGTGCTATTTGTGCTTGTTGCAAGGGCTGCCACTGAAAAGGAAAGCCAGGATAGCGACGTGCCACAAGCCGATAGCGTAGTGGCCAAACCCAATCTGTATCAGAAGATTGTGAAGTATCTGGCCGAGACCAACTCCACGAAGACCGACACTAAATTCGACTTCTCGGTGATCGGCGGTCCTCATTACAGTAGCGACACTAAATTCGGCCTGGGCATTGTGGCCGCGGGCTACTACAACACCGATCCCACCGACACCCTGACTCACGACTCCAACGTGTCGCTTTACGGCGACATCACCACCACGCTTTACTACGAGGTGGGCATCCGTGGATCCAACCTTTGCCACGGCGACGCATGGCGCATCGACTACGTGGCACGATTCTTCTCCTTCCCAAGCTATTTCTGGGGCATCGGCTACGATATGGACCACCTGGACAAGAACAAAACCAAGTACAAGCGCCTGCAGAGCGACGTCAATGCCGTGGTGCTCCGACGCGTGGGCAAGTATCTGTATATGGGACCGTTAGGCAGTTTTTCCTATGTGAAAGCCGGCGCACCCCACGACCGCGCGATGTGGGAGGGACAGAAGTTGAGGACGTTCAACTGGGGGCCTGGCGTGTCGGTTCAATTCGACACCCGCGACAACATCGCCAACGCATATCGAGGCACATACGTGAAACTCGACCAGACGTTCTACCCAAAATTCGCGGGCAACGACTATGCGTTCAGCATGACGGAAATCACTGCCAATCAGTACTGTCGGGCATGGAAAGGCGCAATCATCGCCTGCCAGGTTCACGGCAAATTCACCTACGGCAACGTGCCCTGGAGCCAGTTGGCGCAGGTGGGCGGAAGTCGCACGTTGCGAGGCTATTACGAAGGTCGCTACTGCGACAAGGAGGAGATTGACTTTGTGGTGGAGTTGCGCCAGCACGTATACCACCGTTCGGGCTTCGTGCTGTGGGGCGGCGCGGGCTGGGTGATGCCTTACCCGTCGGCGATGAGGCTACGGGAGACGTTGCCGAGCGTGGGCGTGGGCTACCGGTGGGAGTTTAAGAAACGTGTGAACGTGCGTCTTGACTACGGCATTGGTCGTGGCGAGAGCGCTATTTTATTTAGCATTAACGAAGCATTTTAGCCATGGGTAATCGTCATAAAATCACCGACTTGAATGCGTGGCTTTCGGGAGAGCATAGACCACCCTTGAGAGGTCAGGCGTGGCTGGCGATACTTGTGCCGATCGCGTTGATAGTGCCCAACATTGCGTTGTGCATCACCGAGGATATGTCGTGGTTGACGGCGTTGGCCAACGTGCTGTTCCCGCTTGGGGTTTACGCGCTGATAATGAGCTCTTGGCGTAGAGTTGGGCTAGCCACATGGTTGTGCTTCCCGTTCATGTTCTTTGGTGCGTTCCAGATTGTGTTGCTATTCCTGTACGGTGGGTCGATTATCGCGGTGGATATGTTCCTTAACGTGTTGACTACCAACGTGAACGAGGCTACGGAGCTGTTGGCCAACCTGGTGTTGGCGATGGGGGTTGTGATTGTGCTGTATGTGCCGCTGTTGGTGTGGGCGACAGTTGTGCTGGTGAAGCGCAAGCGAGCCACGTCAAGGTTTATGCGGGCTTATCGGCGAGTGGCCAAGCCGTTGTGCCTTGTGGGGACGTTGACGCTGGGAGCCGCACTGCTGTGGTCGCCTGATTTCGCTGTGCTCGACGACCTGTTCCCGGTGAATGTATGCCATAATTTGGGATTGGCTGTTGGGCGTTTTCAGGATTCGCAAAATTATCCCGAGACGTCGCGTGATTACACCTTCCATGCGGTTCATGCGCCTACCGATACTGTTGATCGTGAGGTGATTGTGCTGATAATAGGCGAGACATCGCGAGCCGAAAATTGGCAACTGATGGGTTATGACCGGGCCACAAATCCTCGACTGTCGCGGGTGGAGGGACTTGTGGCGTATCCCAAAGCGTTGACGCAGAGCAACACTACGCATAAGAGTGTGCCGATGATGATGTCGTCGCTTACGGCATCAACGTTCGGCGACTCGATCAACCGCGTGAAAAGCGTTATCACGGCGTTCCGGGAGGCTGGATTCCATACGGCGTTCCTGTCCAACCAGCAGCGCAACCGCTCTTATATCGACTATTTCGGCGAGGAAGCCGACCGGTGTGTGTTCCTCAAGGACGACGGCCAAGAGCACCTCGACCAGGATCTGTTGCCGCTGTTCAACGAGGAACTGTCGGATACCGTCAATAAGCTGAAATTCATCGTGTTGCACACCTATGGCTCCCATTTCCGTTACCGCGACCGTTATCCGGCTGAGTATGCCCGATTTACGCCCGATGACGCGATCGACGCTCGGGCATCCAATCGCGACCGCCTGATCAACGCCTTCGACAACACGATTGTGTATACCGACAACGTGCTCTCTGAGATCGTGAAAGCAATAGAAACTCAGGGATGTAGAGCGGTGATGGTATATGGCTCGGATCATGGGGAGGACATCTTCGACGACGAGCGAGGTCGCTTCCTGCACGCGTCGCCCTCGCCCACGGCCCATCAACTACGCGTGCCTCTGCTTGTGTATTATAAGGACGACGCGATGGAAACGCGTCGCACGGCGCCCCCTGAGATGGAGGAAACGGCCGACGCTCTCAGCCTGGAATCGCCACGGCTGGCGGCGTTGATGGAGAATGCGGGGAAGGTAGTGTCGCCGTCCGAGGTGGTGTTCCACACGCTGCTCGACGCGGCCCGCATCTCCACGCCCGTCTTCAACCCCCGCTTGTCGCTGTTCAACCCCTCCTACGCGACGCCACCGCTTCTTTACCTCACCGACCGTAACCAGGCCGTCCCGCTCCTCGAAAGTGGCCTCAAGCCACAGGACCTCCCCCTCCTTCCGAAATAAATTTGTGATTTCCCCATAATCATTGTAATTATGTAAAAACTAATTATAATGGCTAATAGTCGAACAATGCCAGAAAGTTTATCCCCATCTCTCTTTTGGGACGTGGATACGCAGGCATAGACTGGAATACCAATAAAGAGGATTACCGATGCTATCATTTTGGCAAAAAAGCATCCTAATCCTTGGAATACATAACGAGCCATTTTTAGCGCGAAGTGCGATTCTAATTGTTATCCGCCCACTCCATGAGCGGATAACAATTAAAATCGCACTACATGCTTGAATGGCAGAGGTTTACCTGGCTGTTGTTGAATATTTTGGTCCCCTGGCTCTGGTAGGATATTACTATGTTCTCTGGTGCTCGAGGGCCATAAAACTCGGTTACCAGCGGTTGTAGTGGACTTTGGCGGGATCCCATTTGTCTTTGGGCTCGGCGGGACCGGAGGGGTAACCCATGGCGACGACGCAGAGGGGGACGATGTCGTCGGGCAATCCTACGGCCTCAGAGACGGCCGACACGCGCTCGGCGATGGGGTAAACGCCACACCAAACAGCACCCAGCCCGAGGGCGTGGGCGGCAAGCAACAGGTTTTCGGTGGCAGCCGAAGCGTCCTGGATCCAGAAGTCGTGGCCGTCGCCGTCAAGGCAGCGTGCCATGTCGCCACACACTACGATCGCGGCTTGTGCCTCGGCCAGCATTTTCCACTGGGGCACGTGGGCCGAAAGGGAATCGAGGGCCTCGCGGTTGTTGAGCACGACAAATGCCCAGGGCTGCTTGTTGGCGGCTGTTGGCGCGGCCATGGCGGCTTTAAGGACATCGGTGATAACGGTGTCGGGGATGGCCTGATTGGTGTAGGAGCGCACTGAGGAGCGGGTCATGATGCACTCGATGGCGTCGTCGCAAGTGGCTGGGGTCTTGTCGCTTTTGCAGGCGCCCAGGGGAGCCAATAAGGCTGCCCCGAGGGCGAGGGAGAAGATCTTGTTCATGATGGAATAAGTTTTCAGTTTTCAGTTTTCAGTTTTCAGATTGGGGGTATCGCATTATCGCGGGGAATTTGGGCGCAAGTTACCAATTTTTTGTATCTTTGCCAAAAAATAAAACCAATCGATGCAATGACCACATATTTGGTCACGGGTGGCGCGGGTTTTATCGGCGCCAATTTCGTGAAATATATCTTGGCTGAGCATGGCCAGGAGATAAAGGTGGTGATTCTTGATGCGCTTACCTATGCTGGTAATCTGTTGACTATCAAGGATGAATTGAACGATCCTCGTGTGACTTTCGTCAAGGGTGATATCGGCGATCGTGATCTGGTGGATAAGATTTTGGCCGAGCACGACCCTAATTATATTGTCAATTTTGCGGCCGAGAGCCATGTTGACCGGTCGATAACTGGCCCGCGTATCTTCTTGGAAACCAATATTTTGGGCACGCAAACGCTCCTCGACGCCGCTCGCGTGGCATGGCGAGTGGAGGATGGGGGCTATAAGCCGGGACATAAATTCCTGCAAATCTCAACCGATGAGGTATATGGCTCATTGCCAGTGGGATACGATGAACCACAGCCGTTGACCGTTAGCGACGAACTGCGGGAGGTGGTGAAGGATCGCGGAGAATTGCACACGTTTGGCACTCAGTTCTTTACCGAATCGACTCCGCTACAGCCCCATTCCCCATATTCGGCGTCGAAGACTTCGGCCGACATGTTTGTGATGGCCTATCACGATACTTATGGGTTGCCCGTGAACATCACCCGCTGCTCTAATAATTACGGCCCTTACCACTTCCCCGAGAAGCTTATCCCGTTGATGATCAAGAATTTGCTGGAGGGGAAGCAGTTGCCTGTATATGGCCAAGGGTTGAACGTAAGGGATTGGCTTTACGTTGAGGACCACGCCCGCGCTATCGATCTTGTGTTGCGTCGCGGCAGGGTGGGGGAGGTGTACAACATCGGCGGCTTCAACGAGCACCGCAATATCGACTTGGTGAAAGAATTGATCAAGATTGTGGCTGAATTGATGTTTCAACATCCCGAGTATCAGAAACTTATGGCTGATCCCGAGCGGCCGTTGGACGAAACGCGTATCCAATTCGTCACCGATCGTCCGGGCCACGACATGCGCTACGCTATTGATCCCACCAAGATCGCCACGGAGCTACGGTGGTATCCTAAAACCCCTCTGTCTCAGGGGCTTAAGGCCACGGTTGAATGGTATCTCAACAACCAGCCCTGGGTGGAGAGCGTCACCTCGGGCGACTATCAGAAGTATTACGAGCAAATGTACGGCAACCGATGAAAGGAATAATCTTGGCCGGAGGCTCCGGCACGCGCTTGCACCCGATCACGCGGGGCATTTCCAAGCAGTTGATACCGGTTTATGACAAGCCGATGATTTACTATCCCTTGTCGGTGTTGATGCTCGCCGGGATACGCGAAATCTTGATTATCAGCACTCCACAGGACTTGCCTATGTTTGAGCGCCTGTTAGGCGACGGGGCCGACCTTGGTATCACCTTACGATACGCCGAGCAACCGCGCCCTGAGGGTTTGGCCCAGGCGTTTCTGATCGGCCGCGAGTTTTTGGCGGGTGACGACGCGTGCCTTGTGCTTGGCGACAACATCTTTTATGGCCAAGGTTTCACGGGCATGATGCGCAAGGCGGTGGAGAGCGCCCGAGATGGCAAGGCTACAGTTTTTGCCTACCAAGTGCGTGATCCTCAGCGATATGGCGTGGTAGAGGTGGACTTACAAGGCAATGCTATTTCAATCGAGGAAAAGCCAGCTCACCCCAAGAGCCATCTGGCGGTTGTGGGCCTCTACTTTTATCCCTCGGATGTTGTGGATGTCGCCTCGGAAATCACGCCGTCCGCCCGTGGTGAACTGGAAATCACCTCATTGAATGAGTCTTACCTCAAGCAAGGGCGCTTGAATGTGATGACGTTCGGCCGCGGTTTCGCATGGCTCGATACCGGCACTGTCGACTCGCTGAAGGAAGCTTCCAATTTTATCGAGGCCATCCAGAAACGACAAGGCTTCTACGTAGCCGCCCTGGAGGAGGTGGCTTATCGTCGCGGATTTATCGATGCCGCCAAGTTGCGCCAATTGGCCGAGCCTTTAATGAATACCGACTACGGAGAATACCTCCACCGTCTGTCGGAAATCCCCTTAAACTCTTGAAGCAATGATATCGTTGGTTGATATAATGCCTGTGTTGCCCGACTCCATTCCCGATGTGAAGGAGGAGGTGAAGATGCTGTCGTCGATGTCGTTTGACGACCTGATGAGCCGAGTGATCAACGGCGCAGTGGAATTTGGAATCAACTTGGCGATCGCCATCGTGGTATTCTACGTTGGCAAGTTCATTATCAAGAAGTTGTACAAGTTGGTGCAGACGATCATGGTGCGTCGTCGCGCCGACCGCTCGTTGACCACGTTCGTGCTGTCTCTGATCAAGATGGTGCTGTATTTCATCCTGATAGTGACGGTGATTGGTATCTTGGGGTTGGAGACGAGCTCGTTCCTGGCGCTGTTTGCCTCGGCCGGCGTTGCCGTAGGTATGGCCTTGAGCGGCACGTTGCAGAACTTCGCCGGTGGTGTCTTGATCCTCCTGCTAAAGCCGTATAAGATAGGTGATTACATCGAGGCTCAGGGCTTTGCTGGTACTGTCACCGAGATACAGATTTTCCACACCATAATCTGCACCTACGACAACAAGTCGATTATCATCCCCAATGGAGGCTTGTCGACGGGGTCGATAAATAACTGGTCGCGAGAGGATTATCGTCGCGTGTCGTGGAATGTGGCCATCTCCTATGGCGACTCGGTGGCCACAGCTCGCGAGGCTATCATGGAGATTTTCGCGAGCGATCCCCGCTTGGTGAAGCATTTTGTGGAAGACGACCGTGAGCAACGTCGCCAACGTCTGAAAGCCTTGGCGGCCGACCATCCCGTGAAATCGTGTCCGGCCAACGACCCGGATTGCCATTGGTGGCAACGCTGGTTCACCCATCGCAAGAAGGTGAAAAAGGCGATCGACCAATGGGGGCAGGAGCGCGAGGCCAAGGTGATGGCGATGCTTCCCAAGGTGGATCGGTCGCCGTCGGTCGTGGTGGATTCGTTGGGAGATTCCAGCGTGAATCTCGTTGCCCGCGCATGGACCGAGAGCGCCAATTATTGGGCCGTTTACTACCAGATCGGGGAACGCATCTACAACGAGTTGCCCAAGGCCGGCATCAACTTCCCGTTCCCCCAAATGGATGTTCACCTGCAGAACGCGTAAAAAACTATCAACTCGCTTTGGGTGTTATAAATTTATACGTTTCACCTGAAAAAGCTGATAGTTGTGAAAAAATTCTCCTCCATGCGGCTGTTGCCGGTCGCGCTAATTACATTGATCGGTGCTTCGACGCTCACCGTGGCGTGCGGGTCGAAGGGCACCGATGACCATCAGTTGCCCGACACGTTGAGGGTATCCACCATCTATGGGCCGGCCTCATATTTCTATTATCGCGACACGATCATGGGTTACGACTACGACATGATCGAGGAGCTGGCCGCTGAGCACGGCTTCGCGGTGGATTGGCGCGTGGCCGGGAGCCTCGACGAGGCTATCCAGTGGGCCGTTGACGGCGAGGTCGATCTCGTGGGCACGCAGATCCCGGTGAATTCCGACTCGCGCCACAAGATTATCCCCTGCGGCCTGAAGACTTACACCGAGGAGGTGCTCGTGCAACCGCCGGGCGACACCGTGCTGGTGGATATCAACCAGTTGAAGGGCCAGACGGTGTACGTGCAAAAGGATTCCAAGAGCGAGGATGCACTTGAGAAGGTGAACAAAAAGATTGGCGGGGGAATCAACATACGTCCCGTCGACGAGGACTCGTTGGCCACTGAGGACATGCTGGCGGCTGTAGCCCACGGCGACATCCACCTTGCCATTGTTGACTCGGAAACGGCGAAACTCAACAAGACATATTACCCCGACTTGAACATCACGCTGGCGATCTCGTCGCCCGAGTTGTCGCAATGGGGCGTGGCCAAGGACATGGCTTGGCTGGGCGAGCGAATCGACGAGTGGATGAAGGAGGCCAAGCCTCGCGAGGCCCAGGATGAGATTCTGAAGAAGTATTTCGACTCGCAGAAGAATCTACCCGTGGAGGGTGCGAGCTTCGACCGAAAATTCGAGAACGGCTACGCGTCGCCGTTTGACCACCTGTACAAGGAGCATACGCAGGGCACCAGCTGGGATTGGCGTTTGCTGGCGGCGCAGGGATTCACCGAGAGTCGCTTCGACTCGACGGCTCGGTCGTGGGCCGGGGCAAAGGGCGTGATGCAGATTATGCCTAACACGGCCAAGGATTTCGGGTTGAAAAAGAGCGAGATGTCGTCGGCGTCGCGTTCGATTGAGACGGCGGTGAAAGTGCTGAACCGATATGACGAGATTTTGGCGTCGAAGGTGCCCGACCCGATAGAGCGCCAGAAATTTGTGATGGCGGCCTACAATGCTGGTCCGGGGCACGTGTTGGATGCGATCGCCCTGGCGAAAAAATATAAGCTCGATCCCACGAAGTGGGACGGGAACGTGGAGAAAGCGATGCTGATGAAGATGAAGCGGAAATATTACCGCGACCCGGTGGTGAAATACGGGTATTCACGCGGGCGCGAGACGGTTGATTACGTCAAGCGCATCTGGACGTACTACGACGAAGTGCGCAAGAAGATTCCCGCTTAACAGTGCGCGGGCGAGGGTGCCCAGGCTTCTTGTTTGAGGGAAGATTCCCGCTTAGTAAAAATGGCTCGCCTGGAAAGACGAGCCATTTTTATGCGTTGCGCTGCAGGTGGTTACTTCACGGGAGCGGCTTTGAGGCGACGCTCTTTGATGCGAGCCTTCTTGCCGGTGAGCTTGCGCAGGTAGTAAAGCTTGGCGCGGCGCACCTTGCCGTACTTGTTGATGGTGATGGAGTCGATGAAAGGCGACTCGATGGGGAAGATACGCTCCACGCCGATGTTGTCGCTCATCTTGCGCACGGTAAAGCGCTTTTTGGGGCCATCGCCGGCGATTTTGATAACGACGCCGCGGTACTGCTGGATACGCTCTTTGTTACCCTCCTTGATGCGGTAGGCAACGGTGATAGTGTCGCCGGGGCCAAATTGAGGATGCTGCTTCCCGGTAGCGAATGCCTCCTCGGCTACTTTGATTAAATCCATTTTGAGTTTTAAAGATTTAAAATGTTTAACATCACGCAATATTCACGGGCAGCGTGTCCCGCCAGAGATTGCGCATACGGGCGCGAAGTTACGAATTTTTCTCCAATTACACAAAAGGAAATTCGCGAGAAAGCGAGAAAGTGAGAAAATCGAGGCTGTCGTGTAACCGTATAATCGTGAGATCGTGTACTCGAATACACGAATGCACGAGTAAACGAATGCACGCCAGGCTATCGCCGGGACACCGTGGCCGCGCTGGATAGAGCCTGATGAGGGCCGTCCAAGAGCCGGCGTGCCCAGTGGGTGATTAGTCGAGGGAGGGCTTGTCCTTGGCGGGGTTGCGGTAGTGGATTTTGCCTTCGATGTACTCCTGGGCGGCGATGAGGGTGGGCTTGGGGAGCTTCTCGTAGTACTTGGAGATCTCAATCTGCTCGCGGTTCTCGGTGATCTCCTCGAGGTTGTCGTTGAGTGAGGCGAATTCCTGGAGCTTCTTCTCGAGGTCGTGCTTCATCTCGCCGGCGATCTGGTTGGCGCGCTTGGCGCAGATGCACACGGTTTCGTAGATGTTGCCGGTGTCCTTCGACATCTCGATCATGTCGCGGGTCACGGTGTTGAGAGGTGCGTTAGTCTTCTTGTAGTCCATTATATAATTGCAATTATGATTTTACGTGGGGGATGGTTATTCGCGGGCGTACTTGCGGGCGATTGAGTAGATGTTCTCGGCCTCCTCGCGGTTGGGGCTGTCGGGGTAGGAGCTGACGAAGTTGTAGTACTCGTCGATGACGTCGCGGAAGCGCTCGGCTTTCTTTTCGTCGACGCTCTGCGAGGCTTCCTGGTAACGTGCCTTGAGGATAAGCAGGTCGAGGTCCTCCTTATATTTGGTGTGGGGATATTCCTTGATGGCGTTTTTGGCGACGATAACGGCCGACTCGTAGTTGTTGCCCATATAGTTGCCCAGGTTGTAGTAGAGCTGGGCGTTCTGGAGCTGCTTGAGGGTCAATTTGTCCTGAAGCTCGAAGAGGCAGTTTTGGGCCTGGTGAACTTTGTCGCTACGGGGGAAGAAGTCGATGAAAGCCTGGAACTCCTCGATCGCTTTGATTGTCTCGCTCTGGTCGAGCTGGGGGTCGGGGGAGTCGAGGTAGTAGCCGTAAGCGCTGTAGAAGCGAGCCATCTCGGTGTACTTGCCGCGGGGGTAGCGGGTGTAATAGGCCTTGAACCAAGTGCCGGAGGTGAGGTAGTCCTTGTTCTCGTAATTGGCGCGGGCCAGCAAGTAAAGCGACTCTTCGGCCTTGTCGGAGCCTTTGAACACCGTTACGCACTCCTCGAGGATTGTGGCGGCCTGGACGTACTTGCCGTTCTCGAAAGCACGCTTGGCGAAGTCGAATTTATAGTCGAAGTCCTTGCTCTTCTGGGCTTTGTTGTACTCTCCGCAAGAGGTTGCCACGAGAGCGAGCAGGGCTATGATGAGGTATCTCCACATACGATTTGGGTCGATTAAATAGTTTTGCGACGCGAAGTTACGCATTTTTCCCGTTGCGTGTACATAATTATTCTTAAAATCCACCAGTTCAAGCGGCATTGTGACCTATGAAACCACGAACACTAATAAACACTAATTCAATTGATGGGTACAAATAAGGGCTCGTGAACTCGCCTAATATTGAGGATGAAAAAGGAGGGAATGTCGGCTATCCGCTTACTCCGTGCTAAAGCACTCCGTAATCGGTAAGAATCGCACTACGTGCTAAATTAGCAAACTGTTATCTATCCATACGGGGTTAATTTTAAAATTTTATGGCTTCATAGTTTACGCCTAAGACGCTGAATGTTAATAAAGTTGAAAAATGGTTGTTGATTTGGAAATTTAGTTTATATTCGCGGCGTAAAGTACGTATCCATGGAAAACCAGGGACGTATACACGGAATCAGTCAACTATCCCTAACTATCACATTATATTTTTTGACCCTGAAACATGAGAAACTATTGTGAGCCGGCACGGGCGATGATGTCCAAGCCGCACTCAAAAATCTTACCAACGGTGTGGCGCGCGTTGTGCGTGACCATGGCTTTGCTGTGTTGTGTATCAGCGTATTGCGCCGAGACGATCAAGCGCGAGCACCGCGCGGTGTGGTGCGCCACGGTGTGGTCGCTCGATTGGCCCCTGGATGCCAACGTGGGAAAGACGACGGCCAAGCAGACGGCCCAGAAAGCGGTGATGACCGAATATCTCGACCAGATGCAGGCCGCAGGAATGAACGCCCTGTATTTCCAGGTGAGAAGCATGTGCGACGCTATGTACCAATCGTCCTATGAGCCTTGGAGCGCCTACATATCCGGCACTCGCGGCACGTCGCCGGGCTGGGACCCTTTGGCGTGGGTGGTCGAGGAGTGTCACTCGCGCGGCATGGAGTGCTACGCTTGGATCAACCCGATGCGCTACGCCACGACCAACACAACTTACACCACCGATCTTGACGTGGCCAACGCCAACACCTGGGTAATATCCTATACCAACGACGCTGGCAAGACCACCAAGGTGCTTAACATCGGCAAAGCCAAGGCGCGCACCCATATCGCCAATGTGGTGAAGGAGATAGTGCTGAATTACGCGGTGGACGGAGTGGTGTTTGACGATTACTTTTATCCCGAGGGGATGCCGGCCAACTCGACGGCCGACGATTATTCCACCTATACGGCCTCGGATGATTATGCTAACGGTGTGTCGATGGCCAATTGGCGCCGTAACAATGTCAACCAGATGATCTCGCGGGTGTACAACGTAATCAAGAAAAATCGTCCCGACTGCACATTTATCGTGTCCCCGGCGGGCGTGTCGAAAGGTGGCTATGGCATCGCCGATTCCCCCTCGGCAGCCCAGGAATACCAGTATTCCAAGATTTTCTCCGACCCGCTGTGCTGGATGTACAACGGCTACATCGACGTGCTTTCGCCTCAGCTTTATTGGGCAACGACCCACTCGACCAACGCGTTCGGGCCGCTCTCCCAATGGTATCACAAAGCGGCTAAGACACTGGGACGCAACTTCTACGCCTCCCATTCCATCACAACGACTGCCAATCAGGCCGACATAGGCAATCAGGTGGCTCTCAACCGCCAATATGCCGAGTCGTCGGGCTGGAACGGCCCGGGGTCGGCCATCTATAGAGCCCTCAACTTCACCAACGTTGCCTCGACGCTGAAATCCAGCTACTTTACCTCGACGGCTTTGACTCCGAAATTGGCATGGTACGACGCTGACACCTGCGCTTACACACGCTACGACTTTCCGGCTCCCACCGGTGGAGCCCATTCAGGCACCAAGTTGAGTTGGACGGCGTCGACCAATCCCGACCAATCCCGCGCTGTCGTGCGCTACAGCATCTACGCTATTCCAGAGACCATCGCTCTTGCCGACGCCAAGCGCTCGGACGGCGACGGAATCTCGGCCGACTACCTGCTGGGAGTGACCTATACCAACTCCTACACCTTGGCATCCACTTACAAGTCAGGCTATTGGTATGGCGTGTGCGTGTACGACGGTTATGGCTTTGAGTCGGAGCCGTTGTTGATCGACTATCCTACTTTCGAGACCTTGGAAGCTCCCCAGTTGCTTGCCCCCGATGACGGAAGCGACCAGGGGGAGAGCGTTAAATTCCAATGGACTGGAGTTGGAGCCGACTACTACCGTGTGCAGATTTCCACGACACCCGATTTCTCCACTATCAGCAAGAGCAAGAAGGTTTCCCCGAGCGATGGCGGCACAGGCTCGAAGTACGCCACTACAATCAAGTCGTCGAATATCGGCCTTGGCTTCTGGTACTGGCGCGTGGTGGCCGTCAAGGAAGGTTGCACCAACGCTGTTTCCGGCTATCGCTCTCTGACGATTACCTCCGTTGGCGTGGGCAATTATGAGGATGGCTATGAGGTGAAATACGACCCGGCCGATTACGGGTGGTACAGCACCGGTATACCCAACTTCGTGTTGTACAGCAAATGGATCCGCTCTTCTGATTCCTCATATGACAACTTCACGCAGGACAGCAAGGGTATGTTGAACCGTTCGTTCGTGGTTTCGGGCGACTACCTCTACATCTCGGGTCGTTCGTCGGACGCTACATCAATCTACCTCAACGTGTACAACCGCTATACTGGCGAGAAGATGAATCAACTGGCGCTTGACGCCGCCGGTAGGGTAAACAGCTATCCGTGCAACACGGTGATGAAGGACGCCGATGGCAACATTTATATCGCCAACATGACCATCGACTTGGGCACCGACCCGCTGGTAGTGCACCGCGTGAACACTTCCACTGGCGAGTTGACCGAGATGTTGCGCGCCACCTATACGTCGGCCAACTATCCCAGTGCCACGCTGCGCGTCGACCATGTGGCGATGTTGCAGGAGGACGGCAGTCTCTATATCTACGCCACCGTGTCCAACAGCAGCATCCTGATACGCTGGACGCTGAAGGACGGCGTTCTGACGGCAACCAAGGAATTTGACCTCGCCACATGGGGATACTGGCCTACGTCGGCCGGCAATTTCGGTTTGGCCCCGGTGGTGGTGCCCTTGAGCAAGGGTCGCGTGTACATCAACGGCGCCAACACCGCGTTCACGCGCTACTCGCTGGCATCGGAGGCGATCACCGGCACGATGGCCGACGCCCCGAGCGGCTACCAGCCAGCATCGGCCACCCACAATGGCGGGTCGTGGTTCCCATTGAACAGCAAGTACTATTTGTTGTACCCCTATACCAACAACGCCCAGTCGCCTGGTTACACTTGGCGTCTGGCGGCCACCAACAGCAGCTACTCCTACTCGGCGCTGAGCTACGGCGTGACCATCCCCGAGGGTGGCCTTGGCACTGTAAGCTCGGGCACGATGCAGGCGGCGACCGATTACGTGGTCAACAACGACGCTACCGCTGATGTGTACGTCTACGCTCCCGGTAACGGCATCGCAGCTTACACCGTTACCAACAATTGGAGCACCGGCGTGGAGACGGTGGCCTCTAATGGCTCGCTTGCCCTAAGGATGGAGGGCAGAAAAGCCGTGGCCAGTGATGCCACGGCGATTGTGGAAGCATATACTCCCGGCGGAGCGCTGGTAGCCAGTGGCCGCGGAGAAGTGACGATACCCGCGCATGGACTGTGGATTGTACGCGCGGCAACTCCTGTTCACAACATATCCACCAAATTCGTTGTAGAGTGATAGATAGGAAGGTGCCGGCCGAGTAGGCTAGCACACTCTGAAGGCGGCGCCCCCTGCCATGTAGGGCGCCGCCTTTGTAGTTGTTGGTTTTTAGTTGTTAGTTGTTGGTTGTTAGTTGTTGGTTGTTAGTTGTTGGTTGTTAGTTGTT